>CP076355.1:0-335000 GCA_018798825.1 Ochrobactrum sp. BTU1
ATCGTACTGCCCTATATACTACAATATATGTACGATTTTGCAGAACCAAGCGCCTCATTTTCTTTTAAAATACTGAAATATCTTCAAATTATGGGAAGAATAATTCCTTAATTATGTTCAAATAACAGCCTTGCCTAATATAAAAAATTCCTCATTATTATTTTGCCGCAGCTGGCTGCAAAATGGAGAGGGATAATGAGACATCGCGTAATTGCACCTGCCTTTGTAACGTTTCTTTCAAGCACAGCCATTATTACGATCAGTAGTTTTATACTGAAGGCAGATCCGGCTTTCGCGGCCTGTTCATTTTCTCCCACACTTGGTGACGACACTTATATTTGCGACAGCGGCACCTCTTTGGCCGGGCTGACTGATCTAAATGGTAATAACACTTTGCTGTTGCCACCAGGCGGCACGGGTACAATTAACGGCAATGTGTCCTTCGGCGCAGGCACAGACCGGATCGAAGTTCATTCCGGCACGATTGCGGGCAATGTCGTTCAGGGGGATGGCACGGATGCATTCGTGATTTCTGGCGGCGCTGTCACGGGCAATATTCAACAGGGTAGTGGCATTGATGATTTTCGCATGACGGGCGGCGAGGTCGGCTCTCTTAATCAGGGTGATGCGCTCGATACGTTCTTCATGTCTGGAGGCCGGATTGTTGATGCATTCGACGATGGCGATTATGCCGTCATGACCGGTGGCCGGATCGGTCGCGTCAACATGAAGCTCGATAACAATTACTTCAATATGTCCGGCGGCACTATTGATCGCAATCTGGTTGCGGGTTTTGGAGATGATACGATTATCATTTCCAATGGCATGATCGGTGGCAACATCAGCGTCAGCGGCGGCACAGATAGTGTGACGATTACCGGCGGTACGGTTGCAGGCGACATTCTATTGAGCTTCGGCAATGACCAATTTAGCTGGAATGGCGGCGGAATTGTCTACGGCAATATCGATATGGGCGGTGACAGCGATACGGCGGTGCTTACCAATCTGACAGAGGCAAATATCGGCGCGACCAAACGCCTGACAGGCGGCGAGGGTGTTGATGCACTGACTTTCAACAATGTCAAAACCGGTAAGGTTGCCCGCTTTGACAGTTGGGAGACGATCAACCTCACCAATGATACGCGCTTGACATTTGACACGATCCTGACCCTTGGCGACGCAGGCACAGGCACTGGAACGCTCAATGTCGATGCTGCCAGCACGATCTATGGCGGTTCGGCACAAAGTGGCATCAATTCTTTTTCTGCAAACCAGTTCGCGTCCGTCTTCAATGCCGGCCGTATCGATCTGACCAATGGTGGCTCAAGCACTACTGACACATTTACAATCAAGGGTAACTATACTGGCCAGAACGGTCTTCTCTTCGTTGATACTGTGCTTGGCGCGGATGGGTCGCCATCGGACAAGCTTGTCATTGATACAGGGAACGCCTCCGGCTCCACCGGTATCGTCGTCAACAATGTGGGTGGGGCGGGCGCTTCGACCATTTCCGATGGCATTATGGTTGTGCAGGCGCTTAACGGCGCGACCACAGCAAGCAGCGCATTCTCGCTCAATGGTCGTGTCGCAGCTGGTGCTTACGAGTATTTCCTCTTCAAAGGTGGCGTGTCTGCCAGTACGAACGAAAACTGGTATCTCCGTTCTACGCTTATCAGCGGCACTCAGCCTGCGCCTGTGGTTCCTGAGGAGGATTTGTCACCGCAAGCGCCCGAAAATTCTGCTCCACCGCCAACTCTTGAGCAACCACCGGCGACCCTGCCGGTCGATCCGAACGATCCAGACCCCGAAGATACATCTGCGCCTGTCACGGAAAGTTCGCCTGAGCCTGAAGCGCCACCTGCACCCCCAGCAGCAGAAGCGGCCAATCCGCCCGCTGGTTCCAGCGGACAATCGTCAATCCCGCAAATAGGCTTTGAAGGGGCGGTGTCACCATCGCCGGGTGCCACGCGTGTGCAAGGAGATGTCGTCACGCTTTATCGTGTCGAGGTACCGGCCTATTCAGCTTTGCCACCTGTTGCGCATCATCTGGCACTCACGTCTCTCGGAACCTTTCATGAGCGCCGTGGCGAACAGGATCTTCTTAAAAGCGGCGGTTATCTGCCATCTACCTGGGCGCGTTTGTTCGGGCAGAGTATCGATACGAAGTGGAAGGGCACTGTTGCGCCAGGGCTTGATGGCAAGCTTTTCGGCATTCAGGCCGGTCAGGACCTTTGGGGTCATGAGACAGACAGTGGCCATTTCGACCGTTTCGGCTTGTTCTTCGGCTATGCCCGTGTGACAGGAGATATTACAGGGCAGGCGCTGGGCTGGAATGATTTGGCGGTCGGCGATCTGGAAATGACTGGCACCAGCTTTGGCGGTTATTGGACGCATATTGGCCCGCAAGGTTGGTATCTCGATGCCGTGCTGATGGGCACGTGGTATGGCGGCGATGCCAATTCCAATGAAGGGCAGGGCATCGCTGTCGACGGCCATGGTGTCACAGCTTCGTTGGAAGGGGGCTATCCAATTGCGTTGAGTGAAAGCTGGACGCTGGAACCGCAGGCGCAGCTCATCTGGCAGAGCCTTTCGCTCGATGATCAGGCAGATCGTTACTCATCCGTATCGTTTGATTCAGATAATGCCTGGACCGGACGCATCGGAATGCGTCTGCAGGGTGCTGAGGAGACCTCCATCGGCAAGCTGCGTCCCTATTTGAAAGCCAATCTGTGGCAAAATTTTTCTTCCGATCAGACCGTGCGCTTTGCCACCGATCCGATTGTGACTGACCTAAAAGGCACTTCGCTGGAAGTTGGCGGCGGTTTGACCCTCGACATCACCGAGAAGGCCAGCCTTTATGCGACTGCCGATTACACAACCAATCTTGGTGGCGAACGCAACCGAATCTGGGAAGGAAATATCGGTTTGAATGTGAAGTGGTGAATTTTCACTCGCTACTCTGTCTGAGCTGGTGTGTTCGGCTACCTTTCTAACCGACTTGTGGTCGTCACATCCGCGTGATAGTTGCGTCTCCGGCCAATTTTAGGAGTACGCCATGGAACGACTGATCGAACGCAGCCTTTTCGCCAGTCGCTGGCTGATGGCCCCTATGTATATCGGCCTCGCAATGGCGCTGGTCATTCTGGTCTGGGTGTTCATCGTTGAGCTGTGGCGCTTTGCAATGATTGTTCCGTCCATGACGGTCAATGATGCTGTTCTTGGCGTGCTGGCGCTGATTGATCTTAGTCTTGCTGCCAATCTTTTGATGATCGTGATCTTCGCGGGCTATGAGAATTTCGTCAGCCGCATGGATCTGGCCGATCACAAGGATCGCCCTGATTGGCAGGGTGAAGTCGATTTCTCGGCGCTGAAGTTGAAGCTCGTAGCCTCGATTGTTGCAATTTCCGGTATCCATCTCCTTAAGGTGTTCATGGATGTTGCCAAATATTCGGCCGATCACATCAAGTGGATGGTCGTCATTCATCTGGTCTTCGTGATTTCGGGCGTGCTTCTGGCCGCTATGGACTGGATCGCCAATCATGGCAAGACGTTGAAGAAGTCCAAGGCATCCAAAGCGTCAGACTAACTTTGTTCAATTGCGTCGGCTTCGCGAAGACGATAGCCGACGCCTGTTTCCGTCAGAATATAATGCGGCTGATCGGGAGATTTCTCGATCTTCTGGCGCAGCTGACGAACATAGATGCGCAGATATTGAACATCCGCCGCCGGACCCCAGACGTGGCTTAGAATATATTGATGTGTCAGCACCTTGCCTGCGTGCTGCACGAGCAGGCGCAGGATTTCATATTCCTTTGGAGAGAGCTTTATCTCCATCTCATCAAGCTTCACAATGCGCCTGACCAGATCGACCGACAATCCATTGCTCTGAAAGACAGGCTTTTCTCCCTGCTGTTGCAGTTTATGGCGTAGCGCCACGCGCGTTCTTGCTGCTAGTTCCTTCATCCCAAAGGGCTTGCTGATATAATCGTCGGCACCCGCTTCTAGCGCTCGTACTATGCCCGCTTCATCGGTGCGGCTTGAAAGAATAAGAACTGGCAGTGTCAGTCCCTGTTCACGCCACAGACGGAGCAGCTCATGGCCGTCGGTATCGGGCAGACCAAGGTCAAGCAGAACGAGATCAGGATTTTCGCTTTGAAGCAGCATGTCTGCTTCGCGCGCATTGGCCGCTTCTATAATGCTATAGCCTTCGGTTGTAAGCCCAACCCGCAACAATTTGCGGATGGGTGGCTCATCATCGACAACCAGGATTTTCGGCTTTGGATCGCTCATCAGTTCCGGTCCATTTCTCTGCAGTACCCTGCATCCTAGCGCACGCACAAAAGACGCTCCGATGTCTATTTGCAAGCACGTCTTTATTCCAAAACCGGCTCCCACTTCTGGGAGACATGGTTCGCTGGCAAAGGTATTGTTATTGTGAAACGGGCACCGGAACTCTCGGCCCTGTTTCCGGCCCGAATGGTTCCACCCATTGCTTCAGTAAAGCCACGGGCAATGGAAAGACCAAGACCTGTTCCTGCCTGTACATGATCACCCTTTCGAACGCGATAGAATGTATCGAAAACCCGTTCAAGATCGACATCGGGAATGCCCGGGCCATGATCGCTGATCTCAAGCACCACATATCCACGCTCAACATGCGCTTCAAGCCTGATCTCTGATCCCTGCGGCGCATATTTTGCGGCGTTGTCGAGAAGATTAAACAGCACCTGCTCGAACAGGACCGCATCAAGCCGCAGCATGGGAAGCTCGGCTGCAACCGCTACCTGAACCTTGTGATGCGCGAGAATTTTGACGGCTCGATGCAACGCTGCCCCTACAATATCGCCAAGATAATGCAGCGACAAAGTGGGCTCCATAGCGCCTGATTCAATCCGTGTCATATCGAGCAGATTGGCAATAAAACGATTGAGCCGTTCGGACTGCTCGACAATGGTCGTTAGCAATTCGGTGCGATCGCTTCCAGGTAGTGACGCGGAATAGTCGCGCAATGTGGTGGCAGCACCCATGATACCGGCAAGCGGCGTTTTAAGATCGTGCGATATAGAGGTAAGAAGCGCGGAACGGAGCTTGTCTGCCTCTGCTGCAAGCTTGGCGCGTTCGACATCACCAACAAGCTGCACCCGCTCAATGGCAATGGCCGCCTGATCGCTGAGAGCTTCAAAAAGCCTTTGTTGTTCGGGTGTCAGGATTGGCCCCTGCCGATCATTGTCGAGGCCAATCACGCCGACAGACGTCCGTGCCGTCTTGAGCGGCAGATAAAGCCGCTTGGCACCAGGAAGGGTATCCGCACCTCGTCCCGCTGGCAGTTCATGTTCCCACGCCCAATGGGCTGCAGCAATATCGGCATCGACAAGACTGTCATCGGGTGGGTATCCTGCGCGAACCGCAATGCTGTCACCTTCCGGCAGCAGGATGACAACCCGTACTTTCAGCATGGAGGCGATCTGAAAGGCGGTTGCCCAGAGCACGTCGTCGAGCGAACCTGTCCCCGCCAGCTTCTTGCTGAAAAGATAAAGATCCTCAGTCATGTTTGCGCGCTGTCTTGCAGCTGCGGCCTGACGCTGTACGCGGCTTGCCAGATTGCTGGCGACAAAACTGACAAGCAGGAAGAACGAAAGCGCCACCACGCTTTCGGGGTCCGCGATAGACAGTGTGTAGAGCGGCGAGAGGAAGAAGAAGTTATAGGCAAAAGCGCTCAATACAGAGACAAACAGCGCAGGCCAAAGGCCAAGTGTGACTGCAACACCGAGAACACCGACAACGAAAACCAGTGCGATGCTTCGCACGTCGAGAAACTGATCAAGCAAAAGCCCAACACCAAGTGCACATGCTGTGACAAGTGTTGCGACGAGATATGGCTTGAGGTCATACCCGGATGAATGGCTGACGGTTTTAATGTTGCGGGCGGAACCGGCATTGTCGCGGTCAGCGGCCGCGGTGATATGAACATCAATTGCACCGGAATGGCGGATCAGTGCGTGGCCGACCGAGCCCTCAATAGCCTCGCGCCAACGTGGCTTGGCCGATTTTCCGGCGACGATATGTGTGAAATTATGCGTTGAAGCATAACGCACGAGGTCTTCGGCGATGCTTTGGCCGGGAATTATGATTGTTTCGCCGCCGAGCTGTTCGCAAAGTCGCATGGTTGCCGCAAGCCGATCCTTGGCTTCATCGGAAAGCCCGGCCGAACGCGGCGTTTCGATGTGAATTGCAGCCCATGGCGCGCGCATTCGGTCGGCTAGTCGCCGGGCATAGCGGACCAGTGAAGCACTGTTTGGGCGCTGGTCGATCGCAACGAGCACCCTGTCACCGGCAGCCCATGGCCCCTGGATGGCATTGGCGCGCATATGGGTTAGCAATTGCTCGTCAACCCGCTGGGCTGTGCGGCGGAGAGCGAGCTCACGCAAGGCCGTCAGATTGCCAGGGGAGAAATAGTTTCGGATTGCACGCTTTGCGGTTTTGGGCAGATAGATTTTGCCCTGATTAAGCCGCTTTATGAGATCGTCTGGCGTCAGATCAATCAACTCGACATCGTCGGCCCGGTCGATAATGCTGTCGGGCACGGTTTCGCGCACGCGAATGCGCGTAATCTGCGCCACCACATCATTTAGGCTTTCGACATGCTGGATATTAAGTGTGGTATAGACGTCGATCCCGCGCGCCAGAATTTCCTCGACATCCTGATAACGCTTGGGGTGACGGCTGCCCGGTGCATTGGTGTGGGCGAGCTCATCCACCAGAACCAGTTGCGGCTGTCTTTTGAGGATGGCATCAATGTCCATCTCTTCAAGACGGTGGCCATGATAGGACACTGGCTTACGGTCTATGATCTCAAGCCCATCGACAAGCGCTTCGGTTTCTTGTCGCCCATGGGTCTCGACAATGCCGATCACCACATCGATACCGTCTGCTTTTCGTGCACGCCCCGACATTAGCATTTCATAGGTTTTGCCGACGCCGGGTGCTGCTCCCAGAAATATCTTGAGACGACCGCGCGTTTCGCGTTCTGCCTGTTCAAGCAGCGCATCGGGGGAAGGCCTCATATCGCTAAGGCGAAGATCATCCGATACCAAGCGTTGTTCCTCGAAATTAAAAGGCGGCGGGAAAGCGCGCCGTTAGAGCGGTTCCGGTTTTAACAGAATTGTTGGAGCCGCTCTATCGTCTCGTTTGTGCACATGAGCCCGCGCAAACTGCTGCACGTTTTTGCTCAAAGTGCTTCGATCTACTCTAGTTACTGCCTGCCCTGTCGAGAACAAGGTTGAGCTTGAGCACATTGACCACCGGCTCGCCGAGAAAGCCAAGCTCGCGCTGCTCGATCTGCTGCTCGACAATGCCGCGAAGGCTTGTTTCATCGAGCCCACGTGCTTTGGCAACGCGAGGCACCTGAAAAAGTGCGGCTTGTGGAGAGATATGGGGATCAAGCCCACTGGCGGATGTTGTAACCAGATCAATCGGCACTTCGGGATTCGTCGTAGCCTCCCGCAATGAAGCTGCGTCGTCTTTTATGCGTGCAATCAGTGCTGGGTTGGTTGGTCCGAGGTTGGAGCCACCCGAGCTTGCAGCATCATAGCCCTCTTTTCCTGCTGCCGAAGGGCGACCATGGAAGTAGCGATCGCCTGCAAATTTCTGGCCGATCAGTTCGGACCCGATCACTTTGCCATCTTTTTCGATGAGGCTGCCATTTGCTTGTTGCGGAAAGATGGCTTGTGCAAGACCCGTCATGCCAAGCGGATAGATCAGCCCTGTAATCACAGTGAGAGCCACGATCATGACGAGTGCTGGACGCAGATGTTTCAGCATTTTTTATTCCTTAAACCAGGCCGATGGCGACGATTGCCATATCGATGAGCTTGATGGCGATGAACGGAACAATGACGCCGCCAAGGCCATAGATCAGAAGATTGCGCGACAGCAGTGCGCCTGCACCAACGGGCCGATAAGCAACGCCTTTCAGCGAAAGCGGGATCAGCGCCACAATGATGAGTGCGTTGAAGATGATCGCTGAGAGGATCGCGCTTTGTGGGGTCGCAAGACCCATGATGTTGAGCGCGCCAAGCTGAGGGTAAAAGGCGAGAAACATCGCGGGAATGATCGCAAAATACTTGGCAATATCATTGGCAATCGAGAACGTCGTAAGTGCCCCGCGTGTCATCAGCAATTGCTTGCCGATCTCGACAATCTCGATGAGCTTGGTTGGATCACTATCGAGATCGACCATGTTTCCGGCCTCGCGTGCGGCAACTGTACCGGTATTCATCGCAACGCCGACATCGGCTTGTGCCAAAGCAGGCGCATCATTGGTGCCGTCTCCGCACATGGCCACAAGCTTGCCCTTGGCCTGTTCCTGCCTGATAAGCTCGAGCTTGTTTTCAGGCGTGGCTTGCGCCAGGAAATCATCGACGCCTGCTTCTGCAGCAATCGCTGCCGCTGTCATCGGATTGTCGCCAGTGATCATCACCGTGCGAATACCCATGCGGCGCAATTCGGTAAAACGCTCACGGATCCCGCCCTTGACGATATCCTTGAGATGAATGACTCCAAGCAGGCGTCCATCCTTGCTGACCGCGAGCGGCGTACCGCCTGCTTTGGCAATCGTGTCGGCAATGGCTTGGAGTTCGTGAACAGTCTTCTCGTCCGAGGTCGCATGTTTGAGCACTGCATCAACCGCGCCCTTGCGGATTGACGATCCTTCAACATCGACACCACTCATTCGGCTTTGCGCCGTGAAAGGCACGAAGCTCGCATTCAGGCCCTGCATGTCGCGGCCACGCATGTCGTATTTTTCCTTGGCGAGAACGACAATGGAGCGACCTTCCGGGGTTTCGTCGGCAAGTGACGCCAATTGTGCGGCATCGGCAAGGGCGAGCTCGTTCACGCCGCTTACTGGCATGAATGCTGTTGCCTGACGATTGCCCAGCGTAATTGTGCCGGTCTTGTCGAGGAGCAGCGTGTCGACGTCTCCAGCAGCTTCGACGGCGCGGCCGGACATAGCAAGAACATTGAAGCGCACCAGACGGTCCATGCCAGCAATGCCGATGGCCGATAGAAGCGCGCCGATTGTTGTGGGGATCAGCGTTACGAAAAGGGCAACCAGCACGATGACAGGAACATAACCACCCGCATAGGAGGCAAAGCTCGGGATTGTCACGACCGCTAAAACGAAGATCAGCGTCATGCCTGCAAGCAGAATATTGAGTGCGATTTCGTTCGGTGTCTTCTGGCGTTCAGCGCCTTCGACAAGGCTGATCATCTTGTCGATGAAGGTCGAGCCCTGCGCCGCCGTGATGCGGACTTTGATCCAGTCCGACAGAACCTGCGTGCCGCCTGTGACTGCTGAGCGGTCGCCGCCCGATTCACGAATGACCGGAGCGGATTCACCTGTAATGGCTGCTTCGTTGACGGAAGCAACCCCTTCTATGACTTCTCCGTCGGAAGGAATGATATCGCATGCTTCGACGATCACTACATCGCCAACCTTGAGACTTGTTCCGGGCACGACCGTAAAATCAGTGCGCGCCACATCATGCAGCAGTTTAGCCTGGGTTTCGGTGCGTGTGCGGCGCAGGGATTCCGCCTGCGCCTTGCCGCGACCTTCGGCAACGGCTTCAGCGAAATTAGCAAACAGCACAGTGAACCATAGCCACAGCACGATCTGGAACGAAAAGCCGATACCGGTGCCGCTGGTCGCAACATCCTTTATCAGAAGAACTGTGGTAAGCACGCAAACCACTGCCACCACGAACATGACGGGATTGCGTGCAAGGCTTTTGGGGTTGAGCTTGCGAAAGGCATCGCCAATTGCCGGAATGAGAATGCGGGCGTCAATGATGCCGGTTTTAACTATTTTAGGGGTTTGGGACTTGCTCATAGGGAACTCCAGAAAAGCGGACCCAGAAATTCTGCAGCAGCGACGATCATCAGCACTGCTGCGAGGATGAGGAGAATGAGGTTGGACGGGCTGATCATTGGAAAGTTTGCCCGTTGATCATTGCAAGATGCTCAGCAATTGGTCCGAGCGCCAGCGCAGGGAAGAAGATCAAACCGCCGACCACGAGAATGACACCGATCAGCAGGCCGACGAAAAGCGGTCCGTGGGTTGGGAATGTCCCAGCAGATAGGGGCGTTGCCTTCTTGGCAACCAGTGAGCCTGCAATTGCTAAGGCCGGAATGATGACCAGAAAGCGACCCATCAGCATCGCAAGACCGATGGTTATATTATACCAGGGCGTGTTGCCGGAGAGCCCGGCAAAGGCCGAACCGTTATTGGCCGTACCTGACGTATAGGCATAGAGAATTTCCGAAAAGCCATGTGGTCCGGGATTGGCAATTGAGCTTAACCCCGTCGGGATGACTGTGGCGACAGCCGTAAAGCCAAGGATCGAAAGTGGCAGGCATAGTACGGCGAGCATGGCCATCTTTACCTCTTTTGCCTCGATCTTTTTGCCCAGATATTCCGGTGTGCGCCCGACCATCAGTCCGGCAACGAAGATTGCGACGACAACAAACAAGATGATGCCGTAAAAGCCTGCGCCCACACCGCCAATAATGATTTCACCCAGCATCATGTTGATCATCGGGATCATGCCGCCGAGCGCCATCATGCTGTCATGCATGGCGATGACCGCACCGCAGGAAGCGGCTGTTGTCACCACCGCAAAAAGGGCGGACATGGTGATGCCGAAGCGAGTTTCCTTACCTTCCATATTGCCGCCATCAATGCCAAGCGCATGGATCAGCGGATTGCCCGCAGCTTCTGCCCAGTAGCAAATTCCTACACCGGCTATAAAAAGCACGCCCATTGCAGCAAAAATTGCCCAGCCCTGCTTCTCATTGCCAACCATGCGGCCAAAAACATTGGTAAGGCTTGCACCGATCGCAAAGATCGCCACCATCTGCATCATATTCGAGATGGCGTCGGGATTTTCGAACGGATGCGCTGAATTGGCGTTGAAAAAGCCACCGCCATTGGTGCCAAGCATCTTGATGGCAAGCTGCGAGGCGACAGGGCCAGTTGCTATGACCTGGCGAGCACCTTCAAGGGTGGTGGCTTCGACATAAGATCCCAACGTCTGCGGCACACCGAGAGCCACGAAAACAAGCGTCATGGCGATTGAGATCGGCAGCAAGACATAGAGCGTGCAGCGTGTGAGATCGATCCAGAAATTCCCCAGCGTCTTCATAGATTTACGCGAGAATGCACGGATGAGTGCAATGGCAATCGCCACCCCCGTTGCTGCCGAAACGAAATTCTGGACCGTAAGTCCCGCCATCTGGGTGAGATAAGACATGGTGCTTTCACCACCATAATTCTGCCAGTTGGTGTTGGTCACAAAACTTGTTGCCGTGTTGAAGGCGAGATCGGCAGGCACATTGCTCATGCCCATCGGATTGAAAGGCAGGAAACCTTGTGCACGCTGCAGCAAATAAAGAGCGAGGAAGCCCGCCAGATTGAACAGCAGCATGGCGGCGGCGTAATGCGTCCAGTGCTGCTCCTCGCGCTCACTCGTACCGGCCAAACGATAAAGCCCCCGTTCAATGGGAATTAGGAGGGGCGACAAAAGTGTGCGCTCACCAGTGAAAACACGAGTGATGTAACCGCCAAACGGCTTCACGAGCGCGATGATGATCCCGCAGAAGATGAGGATCTGTATCCATCCATTGATTGTCATGGTTTTTCCCAAGCCCAGATCAGGCTCAAATTAATTGCTTATTCAGAACCGTTCTGGACGAATGAGCGCGTAAAGAAGGTAGACGGCGACAAAGGCCGCTACGAAGGCGCCTGCGATATATTCGATCAGCATCGCGTTTCCTCAAAGCCTCTCGCAAAGGCGCAAATAGCCAAATAGCATTGCAAAAAATGCGATGCCGACACCCAGCACGGCGATATCCATTGTCATTTCGAGTATCCTTGGTCGATGTCCTGGCCGGATTGCCCGTGGGCGCCCGGTCTTCACAAAGTCCATTATGCTGCCGTCGCCCATAGGGTTTCGAGAGAGAGAAACGGGCTCAGAAATAAAAAACTCATATATGTTTTGGATCTGGCGCTTGGCGACTGAGCGACTTTTGAAGCAGCAAGCCTCATTTGAAATAATCAATGGGAACAAAAAGAAAGCGCGCCGCAGGCCGCGACGCGCTTTAGGGTTTCAAATTGCGCTGTTGTATTTATGGGTTGCGATCATCAAAAGCTTGGATGATTGCAGCCTTCGGGCTTTTGCTTGCAATCAGACTTGCCAGAAGAATACGCGCCTGTCCCGGTCGCAGCGTTTGCGAATGCACTGCACCGGCTGCAACCAGATCATGTCCACCACCGCCGCCGCCATAGCCTGGGGCCAACATGCCTGTGGGAACGCGGCTAGAAACCACCACCGGAATATTGTTTTGCGCACATTGCTTTACAGCTTGAACAATTGTCGCGTTGGCATTGCCCGAACCTAAAGCCGCAAGCACAATACCGTGGCTTCCGGCTTGAATGCTCGCTTGAAGATGCAGGTCGTCACAACCAGGATGGATCGCCACAATGTCGACCCGCGTACCGCTTACAGATGCTGGCAAGCGGCCTGCTTCAGGTCGTTCGAGTTCGCGGACCGATCTGAAAGCGTCTGCATGGTCGCTGCTGAATTTGAACGCGCCCCATGCAGGAACAATCCGGCCGCCAAAGGCGATCAATACGCCTTGTTGCGCATTAGCAGGGTCTGCTGCCAGATCGATGGCGGTTTTAAGATTGGATGGACCGTCGGCATTGGGATGATCGGCAGTGAACTGTGCACCCGTGAAGATCACCGGTTTGGAATGATTGCGTTGCAGCTGTACCAGGAGCGCCGTTTCTTCCATTGCATCGGTGCCATGGAGCACCACAACGCCGCTGATTTGTGGATCTGCAATCTGGGCTTCAATGGCTTCGGAGATGGACTGCATATCAATCAGTGTCAGGCTGGATGAATCCTTTGCCATCAAATCGATTGGGCGAAGCTTCGCTCCGACCTCGCCAAGCGTCGCAAGCAGATCGTCGCCATTGAGCGTCGGTGTGCTTGCGCCATCGTCCCCGCGCTTGCTTGCAATAGTTCCACCGGTGGCGATGACCGCCACCAATGGTTTGAATTGCGAATTGTTCACGCTACCCCTCAATCAGCTGTTTTTTTGCGCCTCAGCTGCACGTTCAGCAGCCAGACGATAGATTCGATCACGCAGACCATACCAGCCAATAATCAGAGCGGGTACAATGATAATTAGCGAGCCAATTGTATAGGAGCCGACCGGATAATCTGCGGCCATCAGAATGAGTACACCCAACAGGAAGATCAAGGTCAGGATACCGGTGTAAGGTGCACCGAACATCCGGAAATCAGGGCGTGCGATCTCACCCTTGCGCGAAAGGTACCAGAGTTTGAGCTGGCAAAGAATAATCACGGCCCAGGCTGTGATGATGCCAAGCGATGCAAGGTTGAGTGCAATTTCAAAGGCTGCGGCAGGAACCACAGCATTGAGGCCCACGCCGATTGCAGTAACGACCGCAGTCACAGCTATACCGCCATAAGGAACCCCGCTCTTATTCATCTTGGCAAGTGCTGCTGGTGCAGAGCCCGAAACAGCCATTGAGTGAAGAATGCGCCCGGTCGAATAAAGTCCGGCATTCAGCGATGACAGCACAGCAGTCAGAACGACGAGGTTCATGATGATATCCGCACCCTGAACGCCAATCTTGCTGAAAAAGGTCACGAATGGGCTTTCGCCGTCCGAGTAAAGCGTATGCGGCAAAAGTAGCGTGAGCAGTAAAACAGAGCCGACATAAAAGACCAGCAGGCGAAACACGACGGTGCGGATCGCACCTGGCATGATCTTGCGCGGGTCTTCAGTTTCGCCAGCGGTCGTGCCAATCAACTCGATCGAGGCATAGGCGAAGACGACGCCTTGAATAATCACGAGTGCGGGCAGAATACCATTGGGGAAAAGGCCTCCACTTTCGCGAATGAGATGGAAACCCGGCTGATGACCATCAATCGGCGTGCCGGACACAACGAAATAAATGCCAACCGCCAGGAAAATCACCAGTGACAGCACTTTGACAAGGCTGAACCAGAATTCCAATTCACCGAAAACCTTGACCGATAGCAAGTTCATTGACAGCACCAGAATGAGGGCTGTCATTGCAAACATCCATTGGTCAATCCCTTCAAGCCACGGCACATAGTGCTTGAAGAAATTCATGTAGAGCGCGACGGCTGTAACGTCAGCAATCGATGTCATGGCCCAGTTTAGCCAGTACATCCATCCGGCTGCAAAGGCCATTTTTTCGCCGTAGAATTCCCGGGCATAAGAAACGAAGGAGCCGGAGCTCGGACGATGCATGATCAGTTCGCCGAGCGCGCGCAGCACCAGGAATGCGAAAAAGCCACAGACGGCATAAACGAATACAAGCGACGGCCCAGCCTGAACAAGACGTCCACCAGCACCCAGGAAAAGGCCCGTACCGATTGCTCCCCCGATTGCAATCATCTGGATCTGACGCGGTTTGAGCGCTTTGTGATAGCCGCGGTCTTCTTCTGTGAAGACTTCGCGTTCAGCCGGTGTGGCCTTGATAAATTCCGTTGTCATCGCTCCTCCCTGAGAGCTCAGTTTGAATAAAGGCTATAGCTTTACGCGGAACCCGCAACGAAGAACGGCATTCTTGAATCATTGAGATACATGGAGCTCGCGCTTGGCGCGGCAATGCATCGACCATTTTAAATCAAAACATTGCTGAGAAAGGAAACCTCTACGCCCTTTAGCGCAGGCTTCTATTCACTCGCTCATTTGTTCCCGTTGCTATTTCTGTAAAGCTGCATGACAGATTTAATACAAGTCTTAACGCATATCAGAAATGGCTAGTCAAGCTCACAAGTATGTTGACGCTCATGACGAGGAGGAGTACCGGTATTAATCTGTCTGACAGCATGACAGATTTAATCGTTTCGGTTTCAGGAGGACAAAGTGGTCGAGACGCGCATTGAACATGATTTGCTCGGGACAAAGGCGGTGCCTAAAGCTGCTTATTGGGGCATTCATACCGCCCGGGCAGTGGAAAATTTTCAGATCACCGGGGTTACGATCGGACGCTATCCCCATCTTGTTCGCGGTCTGACGTTTGTCAAAGAAGCAGCAGCACTCGCCAATCATCAGCTTGGCCTGCTTAGCCGAAAGCATCTTGATGCAATTGTGGGTGCTTGCCGCGAAATCCGCGATGGCGCGCTGCATGATCAGTTTGTGGTCGATGTCATTCAGGGCGGTGCGGGCACATCCACCAACATGAATGCAAACGAGGTCATAGCAAATCGTGGGCTGGAACTGTTGGGCTTTGAAAAGGGCGACTACGCGCAGCTGCATCCAAACGACCATGTTAATCTCAGCCAGTCGACCAACGATGCCTACCCGACTGCAATCAATGTCGGGCTGATTGAAGCCATTGATGAACTCGCCAACACAATGGAAATTCTTCAGGCATCGTTTGAGCGTAAAGCACATCAATTCGCGAAGATGCTGAAAGTCGGGCGCACGCAGCTTCAGGATGCAGTGCCGATGACACTTGGTCAGGAGTTCCGAACCTTTGCCGTGATGCTTGGTGAAGATCGCTTACGATTGCTTGAATCGGCAAAGCTTTTGCACGAAATCAATCTTGGCGCGACGGCAATCGGTACAGGTCTTAATGCACCCAAGGGTTATGCAGCGCTTGCCTGTGAGCATCTTTCGCGTCTTACCGGTCGTCCGCTGGTCACCGCCAGTGATCTGATTGAAGCGACGCAGGACCCGGGCGCTTTTGTGCACCTGTCTGGCGTCCTCAAACGCGTTGCCGTCAAGCTTTCAAAGACCTGCAACGATCTGCGTCTGCTGTCTTCCGGCCCGCGGGCGGGAATGGGCGAAATCAATCTGCCGGCCGTTCAGGCAGGCTCCAGCATCATGCCAGGCAAGATCAATCCGGTGATCCCGGAAGTGGTCAATCAGGTTGCTTTTGCCGTCATTGGCAGCGACATTACGATCACAATGGCAGCGGAAAGTGGCCAGCTGCAGCTCAATGCATTTGAGCCGATCATCGTGCGCTCGCTTTCTGAAAGCATCAGCCAGCTGGGCGCTGGCTGCCGCATTCTCGCAGAACGCTGCGTAAACGGCATTACCGCAAATCCCGAAATCATGGCTCGTCGTGTGGAAGAATCCATCGGTCTTGCCACGGCGCTTAATCCGCTGATTGGCTATTATGCGGCGACCAAAGTTGCGCAGGAAGCACTCGCAACGGGCAAAACGGTAGCAGAAGTCGTGCTTGCGCAGGGGCATATGACACCTGGTGAATTGCAGCTCGCCCTCAAACCGGAGCAACTTGCCAATTTAGCGGTCGAACCCTGATCATCGCTCAGTTGCCCTTGGAACAACCAAGAACGCCGATCGGACTGGATCCGAGCGGCGTTCGCAGTTTCTAATTATGTATGATCTTTCTCGGCCTCGTTTTGTCCCGCTTCCATTATCTCTGGTCTGATGCGGTTTTTTCCTCAGCCATAATGGTGGTGACAGCCAGTTTGACCTGTCCGAGATGGGTCTGCATTGCAAGACGTGCCTGCTCTTCGGACCCGGTCCTGATTGCCTCTGCAATCTGGCGGTGCTCGATGTTGGAGGCTTCACGTCGACCGGCCATCAGATTGACGAGTTCGGACTGTCGTGAGAGCGCTATCCGGGCGTCCGCTACAATCTTCGCAAACATGGCATTGCCGGACGCCAGTGCAATCATACTGTGAAATTCTGTGTCAAGCAGTACCCATTTGTGCGGATCGGTCTGCCGATCCATGCGATCGCAGAGATCAATGAGATTGGTCATTTGCTCGTTCGTGTGACGGGTTGCGGCCCATCCGGCTGCCGGCACTTCGATGAAGGGGCGCGCCTCGATAAGATCGCGCGCCGAATAGCCACCATAGCTCAGCTCGGGGCCCGGAGACGTTTTAAGCACATAAGTGCCGCTTCCCGTGCGGGTGTGGGTGAGGCCAAGCGTCTGCAGCGAACGTAGTGCCTCGCGCACGATGGGACGACTGACACTATATTTTTGAGAGAGTTGAGTTTCAGAGGGCAGACGTGTTCCAACCGTCAGGCGTCCATTCGCGATAGCGGTGCGAATGTCTTCAAAGACGATTTCCGCAGCATTTTTCCGGTTTACCGGGCTTGAATCTGCCAGCCAGTCAATCACGGCGTCGGGCTCTCCCACTTCGATGCAACTTGTCTAACAGCTAGGCAATTTACGTCGTTTGGGCAACAGGTGTTTCGCGCATGATGTGGCTTTGACAATATTTAGCGTGTCAGCGTGTGATAGTGTCCGTGATGATAGATGAGTGGTTCACCGTTACCACTTACAATCTTAAGCGCGCGACCGATGATGATGGCATGGGTATGACGTTCGATGATCTCTTCAACCTCGCAATCGATGGAAGCGAGTGCGCCTTTCAGTGCCAACGCGCCGCTCGCAAGCGCATACCATTCCGCGCCCTCATAGCGCGCGGCACCTTTCTCACCATTGCGGCCTGCGAAACGGTCGGCCACAGACTGCTGCTCGCTCGATAAGATGTTGAGGCAGAAGCGGCGTTCGGCATTGATTGTCGGCCAGACCGAGGCAGTCAGATTAATATTGACGATTATTGTCGGTGGTTCGACCGAAAGAGCGGTCGCAGAGGTCACGGTTGCACCAGTTCTGGCGTCGCCCGTTCCTGTGGTCAGGACGCTGATGCCGGCAGCAAGCTGTCGCATCGCAGCTTTCAATTCATCCGCCGTGGCCGTATTGGGGATCAAATCGAGCGCTGCAGAGTTCAGTCTGTTGGGATGTGCCATCAATCATGCCAACCGGAAACGTTGGGAGCGCTTCCGGCCTCTTGTTTGGGGGAATTTGGTCTAGCAGCCGCATCGTGTAAATGGGGGAGGAGGGCGATGCGGCTACTGTCTTTATGTATGCTTTATTTCAGGCCGAGCAATATTGAGATGCTCACGTAATGTCGAGCCCGTATATTCGGTGCGGAACAATCCACGCTCCTGAAGAATAGGCACAACCTGTCTGTTGAAGTCTTCAAGTCCACCAGGGAAATAAGGTGGCATTACGTTGAAGCCATCCGCAGCGCGCCCCTCAAACCATTCCTGCATCCGGTTGGCAATCTGCTCGGCGGTGCCAAGAACAATATGGTGGCCACGGCCAGCTGCGACGCGAAGCGCGAGATCACGAATGGTAAGGTTCTCACGACGCGCCAGATCACGCAGAAGCTCTGCGCGGCTGCGAAGCTGATCGGAAATAGGCAGATCAGGCAACGGACCGTCGAGATCGTAATCAGCAAGGCTATGGCCGATGCGTTCTTCAAGAAGTGGCATGGCGCTCTTGATGTCCGTCCAGCGGTTGAGCTCCTTGAGTTTTTCGGAAGCATCTTCAAAACTGTCGCCGATCACCGGCATGAAGCCGGGCATGATTGCGACACTGTCCGGATTCCGACCGGCCTTGACCACCCGCTCCTTTAAGCTCGTATAAAAAGTTTGCGCCTCAGCAATGCTCTGCTGTGCAGTAAACACGATATCCGCGATACGAGCCGCGAGATCCTGACCCGGACCGGACGAGCCTGCCTGAATGAGAACTGGATGGCCCTGCGGAGAACGCGGAATGTTGAGCGGACCCTGTACCGAGTAATATTTGCCCGCATGGTTGAGCACATGCACTTTGTTGGCATCGGCATAGACGCCGCTTTTCTTGTCTTTCGGAAAAGCATCTTCGTCCCAGCTGTCCCAAAGGCCGCGCACGACATCGACGAACTCTTCAGCCACGGCATAACGCTCGTCATGTTCAGGATGACTTTTTGAGAAATTGTTGGCGGTGCGAGCGTAAGAGGTGGTGACGATGTTCCAGGCGGCGCGACCATGGCTCAGATGGTCGATAGACGCAAACGCGCGTGCTGTATGATAAGGCTCGCCGTAAGTGGTTGAAGCGGTGGCAGCCAGCCCGATCTTGTCTGTGACCATGGCTAGTGCGGATAGCAGGGTCAGCGGTTCAAACCGGGCAACCATTGATGGATGAGCATCAACGCCGCTGGTCAGTCCATCGGCGAGAAATACCATGTCGAATTTGGCATCTTCAGCCTGCTTCGCAACGCGACGCAGCAGGTCGAAATTTTCGCTGCCCGCTTCTGCATCTGGGTGCCGCCAGCCGGAAACATGATGGCCTGCACCTTGCAGGAAAAGGCCGAGATGCATCTGTTTCTTGGTCATTGTTTTACTCCGGGGATTGGTTGAGCGACGAAATCAGTGTCTGCAAGTCGTCCACCGTCGTCATGGATTGCACGAGGTCGGGTATGCCTGCAAAGCGCTGGTCATTCTTCGTTGCGTCTTTGAATTTATCGGTCGGGTCGCTGATGCTCGGCAGACCATCGACGCGTTGCGAGAGTGTGGATCCATCCGTGAGCGTTACATTGATGATGACGAAGCGGGTTTTTGGATCGGGTGAAAGCCGCGGGGCATTCTCATCGTGGTGTCGCGTCACTTTGGCCGCGAGTTGTGCCAAATCGCCGTCGACCGGACGTTCATCAAAATGAGCAATCGTTAGCTTTCCGTCGCGCAAAGCGGCCGCAAAAATATACTCGGGGCTGAACCGCGCATCGATGCCCGTCACAGGCGTGGTCGTCACCAGGGCCGCATCACCACCAGGCGGAAAAGTGATCGAAACCGCTGCGATCTGATCGGGTTGCAAGGCTTTCTCATTGCGCAGTGCCAGTGCACCAACCCCGACAGGATGGGCGGCCGTGCAACAAGGAAAAGCTTTAAGGGTCAATCCGGGCACGACAATCTGCCAAGGCTCACCCCAACCTTGTGTGACGCGCGATATATCCTCTGCGCCAAAGGCAAAAGCTTTGAAAAAGCCGTTTGCATTATCGATAAAATCGGGCGCGCCAACAAAGCCAGCTTCTGCCAGGCGCGCAGCACTAAGACCTGCGCGTGCCGCAAACCCTGCATGAAGCGGTTTGGCGTCAAAGCCAAATTGCAGACGAAGACCGGCCGATTGTGTGGCGGCAAGACCGAGCGCTATCGCAGTCGTTGATGCATCGAATTTCAATAGATGTGCGATTGCAGCTGCAGCTCCTAGAGTACCGAGCGTTGCGGTTGCATGAAAGCCGTTTTCATAATGTTTGGTACCCATGGCAAGGCCGAGGCGCGCCATGGTTTCAAGTCCGACAATATAAGCCGAAATCAGAGCATCTGCTCTGACTTCACCCTCCCCGGCGACTGACAGAAGAGCCGGGATGATGGCAATCGTCGGATGTCCGCGCACGCTGCCATGCACATCGTCATAATCGAGGACATGCGCTGCATGAGCATTGATGAGCGCTGCCGTGAAAGGATCGGCGGTCCCGTTCTGGCCAATCAGTGCGACATTCCCGCTCACACTTAGAACCTTGCTGACAAGATGGGTGCTGCGATCACTCGCACCGCCAAGCGCGCAGGCGAGAAAATCAACGATTGCTGTTCGGGCAATGGCGATCGCTTGAGTTGATGGCCTGGAGCCAATGATGGCCCGACTTAAGGCCTCCGTCACATGATCGGTCATATCAGATCCCTTCACCGCCTTCATTGATGCGGCTTACATTGCCGCCTAGGCCGTTGACGAAGGCACCGATGCGCGGGTTCGTGGACTTGTAGAAAAGCTGTTCTGGTGTGCCCTGCTCGATGATGCGACCGTTTTCGGTAAAGACGATGGTATCGCTGATTTCTTCGGCAAAGCGCATTTCATGGGTCACGAGAATGCTGGTCATGCCTTCGTTGACGAGATCACGAATGACCGACAGCACCTCACCCACTGTTTCCGGGTCGAGCGCCGATGTGACTTCATCAAACAAGACCAGTTCTGGACGCATTGCCAAAGCGCGTGCAATTGCAACACGCTGCTGTTGACCACCCGAAAGTTCACCTGGATAGGCATCTGTCTTGTGCCCCAGGCGAACCTTTTCCAGAAGCACCTTTGCATGGCGCTCCGCTTCGATTTTTGAGGTGCGAAGAATTTTGACCGGCGCAATGGTGATGTTTTCGAGAACCGTTAAATGCGGAAACAGGTTGAATTGCTGAAACACAATGCCAATGCGCTTGCGCAGCATTATTCGCTCGGCTTCGGTCTTCAGCTCATCCACGCGCGTCGAACCGACGGTGATTTTCCCCGATTGCGGGATCAACAGACCGTTGATGCAGCGCAGGATTGTTGATTTTCCTGACCCGGATGGCCCGATGATCGAAACTGCATCGCCCTTGTTGATCTTGAGATCAATACCCTTGAGCACTTCGTTCTGTCCAAAAGACAGATGAACGTTCTGAAGTTCGACCAGTGTAGTTTTGGTGGTGTCGCTCATGTGAATTTCAGATCCTTGTCAGCGGGAGGAAAGCCGCTTTTCGAGCCGCTGTGTGAAGCGCGACACGGGATAGCAGAAGAGAAAGAACGCCATCAAAACGGTCAGATAGATGATGACGGTGAAGTCATTGCGCTGGACTGCGGTGCTTGCATCGGTTGCCGAATGCAGCAGCTCATGCACGCCCACAAGTGATGCCAATGCCGTACCCATGGTGATGGATGTATAAAGGTTCATCCAGGGCGGCAGTGAACGTTTGACGCATTGCGGCAGGATGATCCAGCGCAACGATTGCAGGCGTGAAAAACCAAGGCCTTGTGCTGCTTCCCATTGGGCAGTCGGGATTGATTGAATGGAACCGCGAGTAATTTCTGCAATATGCGCGCTTGCTGGGATCGCAAGGCCGACCACTGCTTTAATCCAGTCGGGGAACGCAATGTAATTGCCGAATATCACCAGTTCGAACGGGAAAATATAGGTCGCAGCAAAAATCAGTACCAGATGCGGCGCATTGCGGAAAATCTGCACGTAGGTTACGGCCGGTGCGCGAATTATCCTGTAGGGGGCCAGTTCCATGATGCCGAGCAAAACGCCGGCAAAAGTGCCCAGCGTGATCGCAAAAACGCTGATCAGCACGTTCATGGCAAAGCCCTTGCCAAGATAAGGCAGCCATTCGAGCCAAATCTGGCCAAGTGACGGATCTAGATAAAACCAGAGTGCCGTGGCGAGAATGATGGTCGTGAATGTGAGACTTGCAGGCGACATCCAGATGCCCGGCTTTTGCTCAACAGAGATGTTCATTGGCCATATCCCGGAATTGCAAGGCGCTTCTCAAACCAGTAACCAACGCGTGCCACGATGAGGTTGATGATGCTAAAAAACAGAAGAATGACCAGCATCAGCTCGACTACGTTATCGCGCTGTGTCCAGATCAGAATCGAGGCATAGGTAATCTCGCCAACAGCAATGGCCGACCCAACGGTCGTAAGCTTCACCAGATTGACCAGATTGTTGACCACAGCAGGGAGTGCGGTGCGGATTGCCAGCGGAAGCTCGACATAAATGAGCACCTGAAACGAATTGAATCCGATAGCGCGCGCAGCCTCGATCGTTGTGCCGGGAACAGCTTCAATGCCTCCGCGCAATGCTTCTGCGTGAAGGGCTGCAATATGAAGACCGGTAATCGCGACCAACCAGAAGAATGGCGTGAGTGGATTGTTCTGCGCGCCACCGATTGCGTTGGAAATCAGCATATTGAGAACGAGAAACCCGCACATCAGTTGCACCAGCGTTGGCGTATTGCGAGTGAGTTCGACATAGCCACGCACAGGAATGGCTAGCCAACGCTTTCCTGAGGTCAGTGCGCCAGCAAACAAAACGCCGAAAAACAGGCTCAGCGGAATGGTGATCGCGACCAGCTTAAGCGTGGTGACCATGCCATTGAGCCACATATCAAGCTCATAGCCACTATTGAGAAATTCATAGTTGAGGCCGATTGCGCTGGTGAGTTCAATAAAGCGCGAAATCAGAGCTTCTTTCATTGAAATGATCCATTGCGGTTAGAGCAGGTTCCAATCTGAGTGCATCAGATCAGCGCTCCAAATCCTTTATATTGAGCATAGTTTTATCGAGCGTCGTTTCACTCCGATCGAATTAAGCTCTGAAATTGCGGACGGATGAGCCGTCCGCAAATGCTCTGTAATTTGCGTATTGTATGGCTTATCAAGCCTTCAATTACTGAGACTTGAGCTTGTTATGCTCTTCTTCAAGATAGCTCAGGTTTGGCAGGCGATTTGCCTTGGCGATCTCGATCATCTTGCCCGACGCGTGGAGATCGCGAACGATCTTGTCGAGAGCGGCTTCGGTGTCGTTCTCGTCCTTCTTCAACCAGATGACTGAATCCGAAGGTATCAGGTCGGTTGGAATCAATATGCCGTAATCCTTCCACTCGTCGGCGCGATCCTGAAGCATAAGACCCAGTGTACCGCTGACATGAACCGAAACATCGCAATTGCCGCCTTTGAGTGCCAGCAGTGATTCCGGTTGGCTTGGCAACGCCTTTACGTTCGCGCCATATTCTTCGATCAGCGGCTGAGTGTAGTTGGATCCTTGCGAAACGCAGGCGATCTTGCCCTTGAGATCTTTCCATTCCTTGATGCCGCTGTCTTTGCGACCAAGGGCAGCACCGCCCATGCGATCGTAAGGTGTCTTCACATAACCAAGCGATTTGGCGCGTTCTTCAGTGTACTGCATATTGGCGATCAGAATGTCGACCTTGCCCTGCTGAAGGAATTGGACGCGGTTTGGTGGCGTGACGGTTTGTGTTGCGAGCTCAACGCCGAGGCCTTTCGCCAGTTCGTTAGCGATATCGATGTTGAGACCCTTCTGTTCCTGCGTCTTCGGATCGATATAGCCGAATGGTGCACCTGAAAGGATGACGCCGACGGTCAGCTTGCCTTTGGCCTTAATGCGATCCAATGTTGCGTCTGCATGGGCCGCACCCGACGCGGCAAGGGCCATGAGAGAGCCCGCAATAAGAGTCTTGGAGAGGTTTTTGACGCTGAGGATCATGGGGAACTTCCTTCGATTAAGCTGGCGCGAATTTACAGGAAGTAGAACCCTCTTTACGACGAACGGATTTCCATTGGTTGAGATCGAATTAGAATATCGTTCTAAGAAATTTAAAAATTGGCATGAATTTCTGGCCTGCCGATTACGCTCAAGCTAAAAGAAGCCTTGTCTGATCACGTTTGTCCTGTATCAGAGTCTATTTGGAGGTTCAGATACGAATCCAGCTATCCAGTTTTGGATAAATTGGTAAGTTCTGATCTCAAGAGCGTGCGGGTGAGGGTCGACGACAACCGCGCGGGATGAGGGACAACTACAGAAGAGTGACACTCATGTCTGATCGGTTTAATCGGCTGGTACTGGCCTTTACGACTGCGTTCTGCCTTGCGACATCATTCGGATCATCTTCAGGGGCAAATGCCGCCGAAACACGGCGCATAGAGACCACACAGAATGCCGATTATTTCGGCTTTGATCTGAGAACTGAAAAGAATGTCTCGCTCGAACAATGCAAAAGCGTTTGCCTGGGCGATAATTCCTGTCAGGCCTTCACTTATAATCCCAAGGTCAAATGGTGCTTTCTGAAAGCCGATTTCAACAAGCTCAATGAATCTGTCGGATCCATTGCCGGCAAGGTTGTGACGGAAGCAAAGGCTGCCAAGGGCAAAGATCTTGGCGCTGCACCTGCTATCTCGTTCTTTGCAGCCAATCTGGTTGATGAAGCCCGTCGTCTCAAGCGTGAGATCAGCGGCCTTGAAAGCTCTGACAGCCTGCGCGATCTTCGCAATGAAGCAGGCGCTGCTGGCATGAATGGCGATCCGCGCACGGCCATGGAAAAGTTCCGCCTGGCTGCCAGCATGTCGCCGGACGACAGCGAGATCTGGACAGGATATGCGCTGTCAGCGCTTGCGACCGAGCCTTCCAATGCTCAGGAACGTTCCAAGTTCCAGCGCGATGCGACCTCGGCCTCGTGGTTTGCCTACCAGACTTCCCGCACCAAGGATGAGCGCGCGCAAGCGCTTGCCGTCATGGCGCAGGCACTCGAAAAGCGTGATGCATCGCGCCCGGCTTTGCAGGCTTATGAAGCGAGCCTTGATCTCGTCAATTCCGCGTCCGTTCGAGAAACCTATGAAGATTTGAAAGCCCGCAAAGGTTTCCGCATCGTCAACAACACGGTCGATAATGATAATGCTGCGCCGCGCATCTGCGCGCAGTTCTCAGAAGAACTGGTGAAAAGCGGTGTCGATTATTCGAGCTTCGTTACGCTCGATAATGGCGCGCCAAAAGCCGTTGACGCCAAAGATCGCCAGATTTGCGTTGAAGGTCTCGAGCATGGCCGTAATTATACGGTGACGTTCCGTCAAGGCCTGCCATCAGCTGTTGGCGAAGTGTTGCCAGCTCCGGTCAATCTTTCGATCTATGTGCAGGATCGCGCGCCATCGGTACGCTTTACTGGCGACAGCTTTGTTCTGCCTGCCAAGGCGCGTCGCGGCATTCCGCTGGTCAGCGTCAACCTGAGTACCGCCAAAGTCAAGCTCTACCGCGTCGGCGACCGTTCGCTGGCCCAGCTCCTCTCCGGTTACCAGTTCCTGCGCCAGCTCGACAGCTACGACATCAGCACGGTTTCTGATCAGATGGGTGCGCCTGTGTGGGAAGGCGAGATCGAGGTTGCAGGCAATGAGCTCAACAAAGAAGCGACGACCAGTTTCCCGGTCGATGAAGCGCTGCCGGAACGCAAGCCGGGTGTCTATGTTCTGACCGCTGAACCATTGGTCCAAAAGTCCGATGATGAATATGGAACCAAGGCAACGCAGTGGTTTGTGGTCTCCGACATCGGCCTTTCGACCTACACCGGACAGGACGGGATCAATGTGTTTGCCCGTTCGCTGGAGAGTGCAGAACCGCTTGAAGGCGTGAAGCTGACCCTTCTTGCTCGCAACAATGAAGTGCTGGGGGAAGCGACCACCGACAGCGATGGACGGGCGACGTTCACGCCGGGACTGACACGCGGCACGGACGGCATGGTGCCAGCCGTACTGATGGCGAGTGGAGATGATGATGATTTCACGTTCCTCGACATGGCGCGCGCTGGTTTCGATCTTTCCGATCGTGGTGTGACGGGCCGTGCAGTGCCGAAGGCGCTCGATCTTTATGCATGGACGGAGCGCGGTATCTATCGTGCGGGCGAAGTTGTGCATGTGGGCGCCCTTGCACGTGACGACACCGCAACCGCAATCGATGATCTGCCGCTCACCTTTATCTTCGTGCGTCCCGATGGTGTGGAAGATCGCCGTCTCGTCTCCGACAGCAAGCTGGCCGGTGGTCATGCCATTGACCTGACTTTGCCGTCCAACGCCATGCGCGGCACATGGAATGTTTCGGTCTATACCGATCCCAAGCAACCAGCCATCGCAACACAGATGTTTCTGGTCGAGGATTTTGTGCCCGACCGGATCGAGTTCGATCTGACGTCTGACAAGCCGGAAATCGCGGTGGGAGAGACAGCCAATATCACTGTGGACGGACGTTTCCTCTATGGTGCGCCAGCTGCTGGCCTCGCGCTTGAAGGCGAAGTAACACTTTCAACCAAGCGTCAATGGGAGCGCTTCAAGGGCTATTATTTTGGTCTTGCCGATGAAGAACAGGGTGAAGCCACGCGTCTTCCGCTTGATGACTTGTCGAAAGTGGATGAGAACGGCAAGGCAAGCTTCCCGGTCGCTGTCGATGAAATGCCGTCAACAACGCGTCTGGTGAATGCAGCTGTTACCGTTCGTATGCGGGAAACCGGCGGCCGTGCCGTCGAGCGCAAGATCGATGTTGCCGTTCAGCCGGAAACCGATCTTATAGGCATCCGCCCAGATTTCTCTGGCGATGAGGTTCCGCAGGGCGGTACCGCAAAGTTCAGCCTGATCGCTTCTGACAGCAAGGGTGATCGCAAGACACTTGACGGCGCACAATGGTCGCTGGTCAAGATCGAGCGTAATTATCAGTGGTATCGCAGTGGCAACAGCTGGAATTACGAACCGGTCACGTTCACCAAGGCGATTGCCAACGGCAAGATCGATCTGAAAACCGACAGCGAGGCTGAAATCAGTCTGCCTGTCGATTGGGGTCGTTACCGTCTGGAAATCGAAACAGCCGATGCTTCGGGTCCGGCCACAAGCTACGAATTTGATGCAGGCTGGTTTGTCAGCTCAACCTCGACCGAAACACCCGACGGGCTCGAAATCGCGCTCGACAAGGAACATTATGCGGCGGGTGACACGGCAGAACTGAAGGTCAGCCCTCGGTTTGCCGGTGAGCTGCTCATCACCATTGGTGCGGAAAAGCTGCTCAAGACAATTACCGCAAGCGTGCCGGAAGATGGCACGACCATCGATATTCCGGTGGGTGAGGATTGGGGTGCAGGCGCCTATGTTACGGCAACTCTGTTCCGTCCAGGTGAGGCCATCGAAAGCCGCATGCCTGCGCGTGCTATTGGTCTTAAATGGCTGAAGGTCGATCCTGCCGACAAGCAGCTTGCAGTCAAGCTCACCCCGCCTGAAAAGATTGCGCCGCGTTCCACACTTTCTATTCCCGTTTCGGTCGAGAATGCGGGTGGCGAACAGGCCTATGTCATGGTTGCCGCAGTCGATGTCGGCATTCTTAATTTGACACGTTATCAGCCGCCGAACCCTGAAAACTGGTTCTTCGGCCAGCGTCAGCTCGGTCTTGAAATGCGCGATATGTATGGTCGCCTGATCGACGGCTCGCTTGGTGTCACCGGCAAGCTGCGCACGGGTGGCGATGGTGGCAATATGGCAGCCGAAGGTAGCCCGCCCACCGAAAAGCTGGTTGCCCTGTTCTCCGGTCCTGTTGAACTCGATAGCGACGGCAGAGCGAGCATCGATTTCGACATACCGCAGTTCAACGGCACCGCGCGTGTCATGGCTGTTGCATGGACCAAGAAGGCCGTTGGTCACGCGGTCACAGATGTCATCATCCGTGATCCTGTGGTCATCACCGCTGGTCTGCCACGCTTTATGGCCCCCGGCGATCAGGCCAATATCCGCTTCGATATTGCCAATACGGACGCACCGGATGGCACTTATCGGGTAAGCCTTGAGACCACCGATAATCTCGGTGTCGAGGTTGGCTCTTACCCTGAAAGCATAGTTCTTACAGGTGGCAAACGGCAGTCGATCACCGTTCCGCTGAATGCTATAGCCACGGGTGCCGGTGGTGTGACGATCCGACTTTCCAACGATGCGGGTCTCAATGTTGAACAGGCTTTGGCATTACCGGTGCGTCCAGTCGATCTGCCGGTCACGAGCCGTCATGTCGTCAATCTTAGCGCCAATGGCGGAAGCCTGAAAGTCGACGGCGGCCTTCTGTCTGAGAGCCTGCTTGATGGCGCATTTGTCAGTGTTGGTGTGACGCGCAGTGCAGCATTTGATGTGCCAGCTTTGTTGATGGCGCTCGACCGTTATCCTTATGGTTGCACAGAGCAGACTACCAGCCGTGCACTGCCGCTGCTTTATCTGAGCGAAATGGCGGCAGGTACGGAAGCGGCTGCTGGTCTGGAAAGCCAGGAAGAACTTAAAAAGCGCGTACAGGATTCCATCTTCCGCGTTTTAAACAACCAGTCTTCGAGCGGTTCGTTCGGCCTGTGGTCTCCGGGGTCTGGTGATCTCTGGATGGACGCCTATGTGACTGACTTCCTCACGCGTGCCCGCGAAAAGGGCTACGACGTGCCACAGCAGGCTATGCTGTCCGCCCTTGGCAATCTGCAGAATGCGCTCGGCTATACCACCGATGTTAAGGAACGCGGCAACGACATTGCCTATGCGCTCTATGTTCTGGCACGCAACAAGAAGGCTTCTGTTGGCGATCTGCGTTACTTTGCCGATACCCAGCTCGAAAACTTCGCAAGCCCGATGGCCGTTGCCCAGCTCGGTGCTGCATTAGCGCTTTATGGTGATCAGCCGCGTTCGGAACGCGTGTTTAATTCGTCGCTCCAGCTCGCAACCAGCCAGTCCAGCTATGACTATAATCGCTCCGATTATGGTTCGCCACTGCGTGATGGTGCGGCAATGCTGGCTCTTGCTTCGGAAACCAAGCCTGCGCCGAAAGTGCTGCCGTCGCTGATTACGCTGGTCGAGTTCCAGCGTGAAAAGGCTCGTTATCTCAGCACACAGGATCAGGCATGGATGCTGCTTGCAGCACGCGGTCTGCAGGATGACAATGGCGCCATCAACCTCGACATCAATGGAACTGCACATCAAGGCGCGTTCTCCGAGCGTCTCAATGGTGCAGCCCTTGAAGCGCAGCCGCTGGTCGTCACCAATAAGGGTCAGGGTTCAGTTGATGCGGTCGTAACAGCTGTTGCAGCGCCCGCTCAGTCACTGCCTGCGGGTGGAGAAGGTTTCAATATCGAGAGGACATATTATACGCTTGATGGCGAACCGGCCAATGTTACCGGGGTCAATCAGAATGAGCGCTATGTTGTTGTTCTGAAAATCGACGATCTGCAGGAATGGCAGTCGCGTCTCCTTGTGACAGATCTGCTGCCAGCTGGTTTTGAGATCGATAATCCGGGCCTTGTTTCCAGTGCCGATCTTGGCAATTTCCCGTGGTTGGAAAGTACACAGGCAGCGCATCTCGAATTCCGCAATGATCGATTTGTCGCCGCGTTCGACCGCTCGGCCGGCGAAAAGAAACCGATCACGCTTGCTTATGTGGTTCGAGCTGTGACGCCGGGTCTTTATACCCATCCGGCAGCAACGGTTGAAGATATGTATCGTCCGCAATTTGCAGCGCGCACGGCGACAAGCATGATGGAGGTGGCAGCACCGTAAGCCATGAGCCCGAAAAATGGGAACCGGTTTTCGGCCAAGATCATGGTTATAAAAATGAAAAGGCGTTGGAAAATAGCCATTGGCGGTGCCGCATTCTGTGGAATCGCTGCTATCGGAACCGTGGTCGGGCTTGACTGGCTCGACAGCGCTTTTCCGCCGCCTTTGCCGGAACGGTTGACCATCTCCACAGAAGTCATGGATCGCGACGGCGCTCTGCTGCGCGCCTATGCAACGCCGGACGGCTATTGGCGCCTGAATACACGTATCGAGGATGTCGATCCGAAATTCGTGAAAATGCTGATCGCTTACGAGGACAAGCGTTTTTACGATCATGGCGGCATCGATTTTACAGCACTTTTCCGCGCCGCTTACCAGCTTGCAGGCAGTGGACGCATTGTATCTGGTGGCTCGACGCTTTCCATGCAGCTTGCCCGGTTGATCGAGCCGCGGGAAAGCCGCAGTTTCGGTTCAAAGTTCCGGCAGCTCGCACGCGCGCTTCAGATCGAGCGACGGCTGAGCAAGTCTGAAATTCTTGAACGTTATCTCACACTTGCTCCTTATGGCGGCAATCTGGAAGGCGTGCGATCCGCATCACTTGCCTATTTTGGCAAGGAGCCGTTGCGTCTGACTATATCGGAAGCCGCATTGCTTGTGGCTCTGCCGCAATTGCCAGAGCGCCGCCGTCCGGATCGCCAGATGGAGAACGCGGTTGCGGCGCGGGATCGTGTTTTAAAACGCATGGTCTCCTCTGATGTTTTCACAAGCGAAGAAGCCGAGCGTGCATCGCGTGAACGCATATCTGCTAATCGTCATCCCTTGCCTTCATTGGCTGCCCACTTTGCCGATCTCGCATTGAAGCAGGCACCGACTAAGCCCCGGCATCACCTCACACTTAAAAAGTCGGTGCAGGCAGGACTTGAAGCAGTCGCACGGGAAGCGGCTGGCAAACTCGGGCCAAAAGTATCGGTCGCCATGGTGCTGGCCGATAGCCGAAACGGCAATATCTTAGGCGAGGTTGGTTCGGCTGATTATTTCGATGGCAAGCGGCAGGGCTGGATCGATATGACCCGTGCGGTGCGCTCGCCAGGTTCGACACTCAAACCGTTCATCTATGGGCTGGCCTTCGAGCAGGGGCTGATCGCACAGGAAACCATCATCGAGGACCGCCCGCAGGATTTTGCCGGCTATCGTCCGCGCAATTTCGATATGAGCTATCAGGGCGATGTCAGCATCCGTCAGGCGCTGCAAATGTCGTTGAATGTTCCGACTATCAGCCTTCTCGATGCCGTCGGTCCTGCACGACTAACCACACGCATTCGTCAATCGGCAGTCAATCTGCAATTGCCGAAAGGTGAAGCGCCGGGGCTGGCTATCGGCCTGGGCGGCGCGGGCATCAGCCTGCGCGAACTGGTGCAGCTTTATACCGGGCTTGCCAATGGCGGGCGAGGGGCAGCCCTTCGTGACGGCACTGAAGGCTCCGAACCGGTGCAACCATCGGCCCCTGTCCTGAGCGAGCAGGCATCATGGCAGATCGGCGATATTCTGGCCGGTGTCGTGCCACCGCAAGGCGCGAAACGCCTCGGTCTCGCATACAAGACCGGCACGTCCTATGGCTACCGCGATGCATGGTCGGTCGGCTATGACGGGCGTTATGTGCTGGGTGTCTGGGTCGGGCGTGCCGATGGCGGCTCGGTGCCGGGCCTTGCGGGTTATGTTTCGGCGGCCCCCATTCTGTTTGAAGCATTTGTGCGTTCCGGCATTGCTTCCGTGCCGTTACCGCGCGCGCCCGCTGGCGCGTTTCGTACGGCGCGCGCCGATCTTCCGGTCACCCAAATACGCTTTTCGTCTGCAAGCGATCCTCTGCCGGTTCTCAAAGCCACGATTGAGCCAGCACCTCGCATCGTATTTCCACCTGATGGCGCGCATGTCGAATTGAAAGCGCTCAGCGACAATGCATCGCCACTGGTGCTGAAATTACAGGGGGGGCGGGCACCGTTTCGCTGGCTTGCCAACGGCAAACCGATTTCTGAACCCAATCGCCGCCGCACGGCCACATGGCTGCCGGATGGCACCGGCTACTCCACACTGACCGTTGTTGATGCTGGCGGACGCGCTGCCAGCGTAAAGGTCTTCATTGAGTGAGGCTGATCACCAGTCTGCTCGAAGAAGAATAAATGATGAGGGAAGATTTTAATGTATTTTCGTCCGTTTCTTCTGGCTCTTGCTCTTTCCTTGCCAGTTCTGTCTCAAATCGCTCCTGCACAAGCTGCCGACAAGTGCATTGCCGATGCGGTCATAAAGGCAAAGCAGCTCCTGCTTCTGCACAGCAACAATGACGATCGTGCAGAAATCGATGAACCAACTTTCAAGAAAAGCGGTACGATCAAAGCTCTGCGCGGCAAGGGAAAATTCGATGTTATCGAAGGCTTGGGCTATGTCTATAAGGGAGAATATCGACTGCGCCTTTATTATGCGAAAATCGCAGGAGATTGCGTTTTGATGGGCCAGGAAGTGCTCGAATATTCAGACCCGTTTTCCTGAACGGCCTGAACGGTATTGAGGGGAGCAATCTCATGAAGAAACCATTCATCGTCACGTTTGCACTTGTTCTGACGTTAACTCCCGCTTGCTTTGCTGCCGATAGTGAGCCGCAAGTTCCTGCAGGCACCACATCATGCGCATTTGGTGCATGGACGAATGGTGAAAAGCCCTCGATAGAGGTGCGCGAAGCGCCATCTGCTGATGCCAAGCTTCTGGGCCATATACCAACCGGTTCAAGTTCCGGGGAAGCCGAATATGCTTACAGCATCGGCTTTGATGTGCTTGCAGCGCGCGATGGCTGGCTGAAGATCGCCAATGCGAGCGATGCCTATAATGAAGAGAGCGACGATTACGTCCCGCGCGCGGTCTATAATGGCGAAGGCTGGATCAAATCGGACGAAGCGAAAGTTGGCGTTCAATCCGGACAAGGTTTTCTAAATCCGGATCCGCAAAGTGAGCGCCTCCTTGATATTGGCAGTGACTGGCTAACGGAAATGGGCCAGATCAACAATATCCTCGCCTGCAATGAGGATTGGATTTTGCTGGATTACACGGTGCTGCGCGAGCGTATGGCAGGCGAAGAGCTTGTAGAGCTTACCAGCAAGGATCAACGCACCGGACGCGCCTGGTTCAGAGGACTGTGCTCCAATGCCGAAACCACTTGCGATATGAAATCGGTCGATCATTAATTTTGGGTATTTGATATGAATTTGAAACACTCCGCTCTGCGTCTCTCACTATTGGCTGCGCTGTGCGCTTTGTCCGCACCCGCATTGGCCATTGATTGCAGCAAGGCACAAACGCCAAGCGAAAAGCTGATCTGCTCGAGCAAGTCGCTCCAGAATGCTGATAGCAAGTTGAACAAGACCTATTCGGCAACGCTCAAAACTGCGCCCGACGAGGAAATCCGCTCGATGCTGGTGGTAAGCCAGAAGCGCTGGATCGCCGCACGTGACAGGGCGATAGATGGCCTCATTGGCGAACCCGATAGCGTGCCGGATGATATAACCGTGCAGCAGATTGCCAATAGCATGATTGCCGAACGCACAGCGAAGCTTCAGGAAAAGGGCAAATTAAGCCTTATTGCAGTCGCCACAACCCAGCGGGCCTTTCTCAAGCAGTTCAGCGGTGGTGACTATGCGGGATATGAAACATCCTGCGATATGTTGCCGCCAGACCAGACCTATAATTGCTTTCCCACGCGGCATTATCAGAATGGCAATCGCGTATGCAGCGTCGAGGAATATTGGGCGACCAATACCGGTTATCTCAAACGCTACATTGCCGATATCGTCGACGGTCAGCCAAAGCTGATCGCCAGTTGCTCATTTAATGGCGACGACAACACGTGTCCGAGCACGAGCGGAGAAGGGCGTAGCTGGAATGTGAAGCCTAAAGCCCAGCCAACAATTTATAGTTCGAAACCAGTGCTCAAACTGGACGGTGAAGTCATCGATAGCGACGACTATGACTGGCTTAAGACGTGCTTGACGGACAAGAGCTTCCCGCTTGCAGATCCGAGCAGCCCAGGTGTGAGCGAATAGGCCTTAGGAGAGTTCGGCCTGCAGTTTTGTCTCGCGGGAAGCAGTCTGGCTTTCCGCTAAGCCTTGTTTAAGACGGTATTTGCGATAGGCGACAAAGCCCGAAAGATAGTGTTCCACATCATCAATCCGCACGCGAAACGCGTGGTGACGAATGAAGAAGCTGCCATTGATCCGCGCGGGATTGGCATAGAACATCGCAAGTTCCGGCCAGAAATGGCCATTGAGCAGATGATGAGCGCGCCTTTCCAACGCAAAATAGAACTTTTTAAGATCCACCCTCTCCAGCAGCGGTGCGAGCGCCGGATCAGCCTTGATCCGGCTGATCATCTGCTGTGCGGCCATCATCAGTTCGAGAAGCGTGGGGAATGTCGTGATGCGGTTGCTGACGAAATCCAGATAATCGGCAAAGTTCTGGATGCCAAACGCGTAATATTTCTGTTCCGGACGATAACGGGTCAATTCATTGACTGCATAGGAAAGCCAATGATCGTGGGCCTGCCAGTGATCAGCTTCGATGAAATAGTCAAAGGCCTTTTCCACCGCCTGAAGCCAACGGGCGTCGCCGGTCAATGAATATAGCCGCATCAGCCCGAACGCTGCTTCTCCATCGTAATAGATGATGCGGAACGGCTCCTTGATGCTCAGCGAGGGATAGTTGAGCACATGGCTGAATTTGCCACTCTCCTGATCCTGCATATACACAATTCCAAGTGCGAGTTTTTGCAGCAATGAGAGATAGCGCTCGGTGCCGGTCAGTTCGCTATATTTGACCAGTGCCAGCAGGCAGACGGCATTGCCACCCAGCTTGATCTCACCATTGTCTTCGGTAAGAAAAGCCAACTCTCGGCCTTCCTGTTCGACGGTCTTGATGAGCTTACTGGTGAGGTGTTGAAGCCCCCGCTCAATAGCCTCTTTCAACGCTTGATCTTTGGTGATTTCAAAGGCTTCGAGCATCGCATAAAGCGTGCTTGTGTGGCGGAGCGTGTTGTAGGTCTTGATCTGATTATCGAAGCACGGATGCCAGCCATAGATAAAGCGTCCATCTTCGCCTACCTGAGTTTCCAGAAAACGGCTGCCGCGCTCGATCAGCCCGTCAATATCGGCGATATTCAACATCTCGATCGTTCTGCGGCCCGTGTTGGGACCGGCTCCGGGGATCGAATGGACCGCATCGTCGCTGTCGGTGGTGAAAAGTGCCTGTGTCGAGAAAACATGAAACTGCTCAACCTCAGACACCGAGACTTTTTCTAACCCACGCGCGCGTTTTGCATAGCGGTTGAAGTTGGCTTCGTTAAGGCTCGCAGCGGCAATCGACGGGCCACCGTAGAGCATGGCATTGCCATTGAGTTCTGTTTCAAGGAAAGCCGCTTGAAACCGCGCGTCAAGGGAGATGCCATACCGGAAATAGTTCCGCTTAACCTGCTGAAGTTTTTTGATGAGCTCTGATTTTTCGATTTCTTCGGTGCTTTCCACCCAATCGACGCGCAACCACTTGGGCTGAATTCCTGATTTGGTGATGGATTGCCGAAGTTTCTCGAGCCCTGCATTCCAGCAGTCTTTAAAGCTTCCCGCGGTGACGCTGAGTGTTTGCGCGCGCGATTGCCCATCTGTGAAAGAAAAGAAAAGAATAAAGGGGGGGGTCTTTCCGCTCAGCGGCTTGATATCTCGTTCAAGGAACTGATGAACACGCGAAATCATGTTCTGCAGCTTGTCTGATACCATGCCGAAACCTCCCAATTTATTTCAATCACTGTCAGTTCCTATTTATGTTAGGGCAAAGTATTGATGGTCAAGCTTGATAGGTGGGCTTTTCAGCCTGATTTTTCGTATTTGTGTATGGTGTGCGCGGTGGCATGGAAGTTTAGCCCAACCGACGCTATGTTCGGCGGCAATTGCAATCGTGGAGAACTCCATTGAAAATTTTCATTTTTGGCAGCGTCAACGTGGATGTCAGCGCCCGCATGGCAGCACTGCCTCGTCCCGGGCAGACGCTCAATGCGTCCGGCTATGGTATTGGTCTTGGTGGCAAAGGTGCCAATCAGGCAGTGGCGGTGGCAAAGCTTGGTGGCGATATTCGTTTCGTGGGTGCGGTCGGCAACGATGCCTTTGGCCAACTGGCTGTCAAGGAAATGCAGCAGTTTGGTCTTAACACCGGCGGTGTTAAAATGATTGATGGTGTCGATACCGGCATTGCGATCATTCAGGTCGAAGAAGCCGGGCAGAACACGATTGTTGTTTGCGCCGGTGCCAATGCGAATTGGGCGGCATCTGATATTGATGCCTATGCGTCCGATATAGCGAAAGCCAAAATCACGCTGCTGCAGCGTGAAGTCCCGCATGAAGCCAATCTTGCTGTTGCAAAGGCTGTGAAAGCTGCCGGTGGCACGGTACTGCTCGATCCTGCACCTGTGGGAGATGCAAGCCGCATGGCCGATCTGATTTCATTGAGCGAGATCATTTCACCAAACGAAACCGAAGCCGCTGAAATCACCGGTATTGAACCAACCGATATTGCATCGGCGGAAGCTGCTGCACGCAAACTTCTTGAGCGCGGTCCGAAGATCGTTATCGTAAAGCTTGGTGGTCGCGGTTCATTGCTTGTGACCGCTGACGAGGTCAAGCACTTTGAGCCGTTCAAGGTGAAAGTGGTCGATACGGTTGCCGCTGGTGACAGTTTCAATGGTGGTTTTGCCGTGGCCTATTCGCAAGGTCAGTCGCTGCATGATTGCGTGCGCTTTGCCTCGGCTTCCGGTGCAATTGCTGTAACGCGCGCCGGCGCCGGATCTGCTGCGCCAACGGCCCAGGAAGTGGTGCAACTTTTGCAGAATAATCAGTAAAACTGCAAAAGCCGCAGGATCGTGAATCCTGCGGCTTTTTTCATAGAGTCTGTATGAATGAGCACATTTCGCAAGGTGTGAAACTGTTTGCGAAAAGATCGTGCGGTCAGAATTAGAGCGTTGCCAGGCGCTCAGTCAGTAGCGTGAAGAAACCATCTGCATCGACATCCTTGATGAAGAGGGCGTTCTTTGGACGATCGGTTACTTCCCACCAGTCGACGACTGTTTCGCCGATTGTCAGTTCCGAATTGATTTCGATTTCCACGTTACAATGTCGGCCTGAGTAAAGTTCAGGCTTCAGCAGATAGGCGATGACGTTCGGGTCATGCAGTGGGCCGCCATCGGTGCCGTATTTTGCTTCATCATAACGCTCGAAGAATTCAAGCCATGCAGCCACTACTTCGCCTAACTGCGTGCCGATCCCGCGAATGGCTGCAATGCGCTTCTCGGTGGTCAGCACCTTGTGGGTGACATCAAGCGGCATCATGGTGATCTTGATGCCTGATTTAAACACAATTGCGGCCGCATGTGGATCGACATAGATGTTGAATTCAGCCGACGGCGTAATATTGCCGCCTTCAAAATAGCCACCGCCCATCAAGACGATTTCCTTGACGCGTTCAGCGATTTTCGGCTCGCGGATGAGTGCGGAGGCGATGTTCGTCAAAGGGCCAAGCGGGCAAAGGGTGACGGTGCCAGCTTCCTCGTTCATCAGCGTTTCGATAATGAAATCAACGCCGTGTTGCGCCTGAAGCGGCATTGTCGGCTGTGGCAAATCATAACCATCAAGGCCCGTCTTGCCATGGACGTTTTCCGCCGTCACGAGCGGCCGTACCAACGGACGGATAGAACCCGCAAATACTTTTGTGTCCGGCTTTTTTGCAACTTCACAGATGGTGCGTGCATTGATTTCAGTGCGGGCCAGCGGGCCGTTGCCAGCCACGGCGGTGATGCCTAAAATGTCAAGTTCAGGGCTTGCGAGCGCCAGAAGAATGGCGACTGCATCGTCCTGACCGGGATCGGTATCGATAATGATTTTACGGACCATGATAGGTTTCCTGCGTTAAAGCTTGTCCAGCGAAACTGTGAAGTGGTTTGGCGTTCGGAAAAGCGTGAAAAACTTTAAAGTGCGTTACGCGCCGCGTTGACCGTCTGGTCGACAAGTGTGTCGAACGAGATTATTGCCGGACGGCGCATATAGGTGACAATGTCGTCGGCAAGGAGCGGCTTTGACCAACGGTCTGCGATAATGCCGGGGCCGTGCTGGATGGCAATCATGCTCAGAATCTGCGCGGCATTGCAGTCGACATCGTGGCCGATACCGCAGACGATTTCCAGCGTCTGATCGAAATCGCCTTCACCAAACCATAGTGCCACAACTTGCGCGGCGGCATTTGGCGTGACGTGAATCCAGTTATACTCGGCATATTCCGCATCGCATTTTGCCCATGCATCCTGCCAGCGACCAGCAGCACGGCAAGCATCAAGGGCGAAAGCGAGAACCGCACCATATTCCGTTTCAGTCGAGAAAAGCTCTGCCGTTGAAACCAGCAATTCGCGGGTGTCTTTGATTGCAAAGGCGCGGGCCGCCATGACAGCATTGAACACTTCGCCCAGGATTCCGTTTCCTGCATGCGAAATCTCCGCATCCATGAAGGCAAGACGCGCAGCTTCACGCGCACGCCCCGGCACGACCATGCCGCAGATTGTGCCGCGCATCTGGGCACCAATCCATTCATCGAAGGGATTGTCGGACGTAGCGGTTTCAGGTGCGGTAAGACCACGACGCATATTGGAAAGCGCGATTGCCTCAGCTGACCAACCAAGCGGTATCAGCGACGTCCAGCGCTCGGCAATATCCGCGCTGGTTAAAGCAAAACCCTTGTCGCCAAAGGCTTCCAGAAAGGCGATTTCAAAGGTGATGTCGTCATTATAGGTATTGGGCTCACGCACATAATCGCGGATCGGACCGAAAACCTCCATGATGTTCTCGGCCGTATAGCCTTCAAGTGCTGTGCCAGCCGCAGCACCCACAAGCTGCGCCATCCAAGCGCCCGCTGTGCGGTCGCGAAAATCATCAGACTGGATAGGATAAGGCACATCGTCCGGCCAGTTCACTGACGCATCAAATGCATCCCAAGAGGCAAAGCGTGTGGTTTTTTGCGAGGGATGCTCGGGATCGGGCTTTGCCGCACGCATCAATATGCGCAACCGCATATCGATGCGGTAAAGCGTTTCAAAATCAGAGCGTTCAAGCGCTGCTAGTCCATCCTTGAGAAGCTCTGTATAGGGCGCTAGTCTATAGCCCTTGTTTTCGAGTGATTGCAGTGCGCCGGCCATCAGGCATTCGGGTGCTGCTGAACCCGGTACATTGCTTTTCCAGAACATCGCCATGAGATCGTCCTGCGCCTTCATGACAGCGCTTGCATCCCATGTCTGCTCTTCTGCGGTGCGTACCACAGGCTTCGTGTTGCGCAGAAGATCGCGTGTCAGCTCCCAAGCTTTCATGTTTTTCTCGTTTTCATGCATTTCAGGATTTCTTCAACTGTCTTGCACGCCGCTGTCTTCTTGCGGCGTGTACCGTCAGCACCACAACGGGCACGAGATAAGGGATCATCTGCATCAGCTCGAATGGCAGTCCAAGGCTTTGCAGGGTGATCGCGAGCGATTCTGCTGCGGCCAGGACCAGACTTGCAGCCAGGGTTCCCCATGCGGTTCCCTGTCCCATCACTTCGGCTGCAATGGCAATAAAGCCACGACCAGCGGTCATGTTCTGGCCAAACCAGGTGACATAACCGAGCGAAAGATACGCACCAGCCGCACCACCAAAGATACCTGAAAGGACCAGCGCCTGCATCTGAACGCGTCCGGTGTGAATGCCAGCCGCACGCGCAGATTTCGGATCAACCCCTGTTGCGCGCACGTGAAGGCCGAAACGCGTCCGCATCATCAGAACGCTGACGGCAGGAACCGCGAGCAAAGCGGCAAAGCTTAGGATGTGGATATTGCCAATGTAGGGAACGCTGAGGCTCGGTAACGCCCCGCTTTTAAGCGCTCCCGACATGCCCTTGTCACCGGTTGCAAGAAAGAGTCCGAGCGTTGTACCGGCTGCTGCTGCAATGTTGAGGGCAATGCCCGTCATGATGAGGTCGGTGCCGAGCTTGTTGACCGACAGAGACATGAGCCAACCTAGAAAGGCGCCGACTATAAGAGCCGCAAGCAAGCCAATCGCCGGACTTCCAGTTGCAGCACTTGCCAATACCGCGATCAATGCTGCAATCAGCATCATGCCTTCCATGCCGATATTCAACACACCTGCACGATCAGAGATCATGACGCCGAGCGCTGCAAGCAACAAAGGCGTGGCAACGCGCAGAATGGTTGCAATAAATGCCGGATCGAAGATTTGTGTGAGAACAGTGCTCATGCTTGTTCTCCTTCCCGATTGCGCAGGTTTCGAATGAGCCGCAGCACAGTCGGATGTTTGTGGATTACGCTTGCGGTTGCTCCAACCATGATTGCCGCTGTCACTAGTCCCACCACTTCTGTGGGGATATTCATGTTGCGGGCGAGAAGGTCGCCGCCAACTTGAACGAAGCCTAAGAACAAAGCGGCCGGAATGAGCAGGAATGGATTCTCACGGCCCAGAATGGCGACAACCAGACCCGTCCATCCATAGCCGGGCAAGTCTAGCCATGCAAAGCGGTTATGCAAACCAAGTACCTCCAGCGCACCTGCCATGCCTGCAATCAGACCACCAACGATCTGCGCGCGCATGATTATTCCTGTGAGCGGAAGCCCGAGATGGTTTGCAAATCCCGGGCTGGAACCCGCAATCCGAATATTGAGCCCTGAACGTGTCCAATAGAGCCAGATACCGCCCAGGATACAGGCGAGAATGGCAATGATCGACCCGCTGTTAAGGCGCGTTCCCGCCAAAAGGCGATCAAGCTTGGCTTCGGGGGGAATCCGCATCGACATCATGCCGCCGGCGGCCGGGTCGCGGATGACATAATTGAGTACGAATAGTCCCAAAAACAGGAAGGCGTAGTTTAGAACCAGAGATGTTACCATCTCGGATGCGCCAAAACGAAGACGCAAAGCTGCAGGTATCGTACAGGCAAAACTGCCCGCAACTGCCCCACACAAAATCGCAACAGGCAGGGAGAACCATCCCAGTGATGGCAGCAGAACGGCACCCGCAACAGCACCGAGACCGCCGAGGTAGAAGCCGCTTTCCGCGCCTAAATTAAACAGCCCCGACCGGAAAAGAATTGTGATGGCAAGCCCCGTCAGCATGATCGGCGTTGCAGCTTCCACCACATTGCCCATATGACGGATGCTGCCAAACGGGCCGAGGAAGAAGGTCTTGAGCACACCCAACGGATTATCCTGCATCAAGGCCAAAGGGACAATCAGCAGTGCCATGATAATACCGATGACAAGCACTGTCAGGAAAAACGGGATGAGGTGGGAAATAAGTCTACGCATCACGCAACAGTCCTCGTGCCAAGCATATACGGGCCGAGAACCGCCGGAGTGATGTCGGGCCCGTTCGTCAGAACGGCAACAATTCGACCATTGAAGAACACGACAATCCGATCACTGAGCCGCAACAGTTCATCGAGATCAGCGCTTACGAGAAGAACGGCGCATCCCCCTTGCGCTACTTCATCTATGCGGCGGTGCAAAAAGGCTGCTGCTGAAACGTCAATGCCGCGGGTCGGCTGATCGGCGATCAGAAATTTCGGATTGGTCGCAAGTTCGCGCGCGGCAATAAGTTTTTGTGCATTGCCGCCCGAAAGCGAGTCTAGCCGCTCTGTGATTGCCCCGGCGCGGACCGAGTATTGTTTTATCATTCCGCTAACACGGGCTTTGATCGCGTTGAAGCGCAGGAAGGGTCCTAAATCTGTTTCATGGCTTCCATCTGTGCCGGCAATGGTATTCTCAGCCAGCGACAGACCCGGCGCGCCACCTTGCGAAAAACGGTCGGCAGGCAGATATGCAAGGCCTTGTTTGCGCCAGCTGGCCGTATCGGCTGCAAGCATATCAACGCCATTGAGGGCAATCGCACCGTGGGTTGCGCGCATGAGGCCAGAGAGGGCGGACACAAGCCCGCGTTGGCCACTGCCATCAACACCGGCAACACCGACAATTTCGCCGGCCCCAATGGTGAGGCTCACATCGCGGATACGGTCAGCAGGGTCGAGGGCTTCAATCGTAACCGACGTCAATTCAAGAACTTTGTGCGGCGCATTTCGCTTGTGCGCGCGTTGGGGAATTTCGACCGCGTGGCCCATCACCATTTGCATGATGGCGTCGTCTGGCACATCGGCAAGTTTCTCAGTGCCTGCAACAGCGCCAGCGCGCAAAACCGTTACACTTTCTGCCAGTTCGCGCACTTCATTGAGCTTGTGAGAAATAAAGAGAATGGTAATGCCTTCATCGCGCAGTGCCTTCAGCCGACGCATCAGCTCCTCGATTTCCGGCGGAGAAAGAACGGCGGTGGGCTCATCGAGGATCAGAAGGCGTGTGCGACGCGCGAGCGCTTTTAGGATCTCGATCTTCTGCTGCGCTGCGACCGAGAGTGTGCCGGTGATCGCATCGGGATCGGCATGCAAATCATAATGCCGCATCAGCTCTTCGACGGTTTTGCGGGCGGCTGCACGATCGATAAAGCCGTGTTTCATAGGCTCATGACCGAGAATGATATTTTCAGTAACGCTTAGTGTCGGCACCAGCGAGAAATGCTGATGCACCATGCCAATACCCTTCGCGCTGGCGTCTTCTGGCGACCAGGAAGAAATCGTCTCCCCGTCGATCACGATCTCGCCCGCAGTGGCATTTTCGATGCCAAACAGAATTTTCATGAGCGTGGATTTGCCGGCACCGTTTTCGCCACAAATTGCATGGATCGAACCGGTACGGATTGAAAACGACACATCGCGCAAGGCGACAGTGCCGTTCGGATAGATCTTGCTCACATCGCGAAAGGCGACGATTGCATCGTCGCCTTCTGTGCTTTCGACTTGTTTTTCCACGATTATGGACGAACCTTGTTGCGGATCGCGTTGAGATCCTCTGTGCTCATGCCAAATGCCGTTGGAACCGTGATCTTGCCTTCGGAAATCTCATCAGAAGCCTTCTTGATGGCATCCTTCATTTCCTGTGTGGCCATTGAGGCCATATTGCCATCCTGCACGATGCCGACAGCCCCCTCTTTCAGGCCGAGCGCTTCAGCTTTGCCAAATGGCAGACTGCCTTCCTTGAAACGGTCATAGGATTGCAGAAGGCTGACGTCGACATTCTTAAGGACAGAACTTACGACCTGTTTGGCCATCGCTGGGTCACTGTCTTTGAAGATTGCTTCCTGATCGGAATCCACGCCCAGAACATATTTGCCCGTTTCCTTGGCCGCCGAAAGCTGACCTAGGCCGGTTTGCGAAGCTACGACAAAGCCGAGCGAAACACCCGAACGATACTGTGCGAGACCAAGCTCTTTGCCCTTTGCCGCATCCATGAAGGAACCTGCGTAGGAAATCGAAATTTTTGTATCCGGCTCAATAGCTTGTGCACCAGCAACATAGCCTACGAGGAAGTCGTTGATCACCGGGATGTCCATGCCGCCAAGGAAACCGAGGTTCTTGCCAGTGTCGCCGAGCTTTCCTTCTTTGAGCAGCGAAGCTGCTAGCATGCCGCCAAGATACGAACCTTCGTTCTGCTTATATTGAATGGAATAAACGTTGTCGTATCCGCCTTCTTCATAAGGAACGCTTGCATCGTAAAGGATATATTTCTTGTCTGGATATTGCTGGGCGACCGAGCCTACGGTTTCTGACATCTGGTAAGTGCCGCCGATGATCAGATCCCAATCCTGTTCCGATGCATCCAGGAAAACCGGTTCCCACTTCGTCGGATCGTCACCAATTTCCAGAATCTTGGTTTCAACGTCATCGCCATATTTTTCCTTGATCATCTTCATTCCGTTGGCCGCGGAATCGAAGAAGGACTTATCACCGAGCGCGCCATTTATGATCAACAGGATCTTGTCTTGCGCCTGGGCCGCTGTGGTGGCAATCGTGCCCATCGCCGTGGATCCGGCGAGAGCGAGAGCAAGATGAAACATTCCCCGTCTGGTGAACTTGAACACAACAGAACTCCATTTTTACATCAATAAAGAGATGGATTTTCTGCTCCGGGCTTTTCGCCTCTTTCGACAGATCCCCCACACTTGCCCGATCAAACGACGGCGCATGATGCAAGTCAATCTGCAATTTTGGATCTAAACCGAGATGAAAAGAATGAGTTTTTTGGAAGTAAATAAGTAAAAACATAGGCTTAGAGCGTTGATCTTCAATAATCGGATCGAAAGGCGCTCTAAGCTATCGCTGTGGACAGGTAAGCCTGTTGCGCGGAGAGCTTCAAAACTATCCGATTATTTCACCAAGGCCTGGTTCGGATGTCGCAATGTTGGGTCAAACGGATTGAGCTTTTGCGCAATGGTCGCCGCTTCCTTGCGTAACAACTCGGTCACGGTTTGCTGACGTTTTTCGGTGAGGCGCGAGGCAAGTGTACCAATACTCAGTGCTGCCACAGCTTCACCCTCTCGATTGAGAATAGGCACACCAAGACCCGCCATGCCGTCAATCATGTTAAAGTTGAAGGTGGAAGCGCCTGTCTCGCGTACTTCCGCAATCATGATACGAAGGTCAACCTCATCAATGGTCGCTTTGTCCAGAATGCGTGGCATGTTGAAGCGAATGATCGCCTCGCGCTCCTCTTCGGGTAGAAAAGCGAGAATGGCAAGACTTCCCTGGCCAATACCAAGCGGAACCTTACCGCCGATATCGCCGGTATAAGAGCGGATCGGGAATGGCCCCTCTACACGATCAAGGCAGACGGCGTCGAAATTGCTGCGCACTAAAAGGAAGACCGTATCGTTGAAGGTGGTTGAGAGCCTTAAAAGTGATGGGCGAGCAAAACTCAGTATCCCATCGCGCTGGCGCGCCTGGGCGGCCATGGCAAAAAACTCCAGCGACAGGCGATAGGCTTTTTTGTCAGGCAGCTGTTCAACAAGGTTTTCTGCGATCAGTGTTTTGAGCAGACGATGAGCCGATGGCTGGCTGAGCTCGAGTGCGCGCGCCAGATCAATCAGCCGCACGCCGTCGTCCGTGCTGGCAGCGAGACCTTTCAAAATATGAATTGCCTTGACCAGACTTGAGTTAAGCGCGGCACCAGATTTCATATTCTCTGATATATCATCCATATTATTGCTTCCAAATTCTGCATTTTGAAAGAAATATATAATTTCTTCCGAATATGAAAATTATAATTTGTAATCGTTCGAATTTTTCTGCCATCTAAAACGGTCGCCAATGGGAAGGTCCGGCAAGGCATTGCAATCAATGCTGCAAGCGGATCGGCGGTTTTAACTTGAAGTATGGGGAACGCTGCGGTCGCATAAGTGGCCGGACGGTCATGCGTTCAAAAAATCCAAGTGTGATCAGCGCTCAAATTGCGCGATCAGGCCGCTCCCGCCAGCCAGCCCTGTTTAACAGGCGACGTGAGACAACATCACGGCGCTTCCATTCCCCCATTTGATTGGCGGAGGTCTTGCCGAGAGGGAGACCCAATGAGCTTTTTGACCCTTTCCAATATTTCCCGTTATTACGGCAAGTTTGCAGCCGTGAATGACTTCAATCTGGAGATTGATAAGGGAGAGTTCATTTCGCTTCTCGGCCCTTCTGGTTGTGGCAAGACCACCACCCTGCAGATGATTGCCGGTCTGGTGCCGCCATCATCGGGTGCAATTACTCTTGATGGTCGCGAGATCACCCGTCTTGCCCCAGCTAAGCGAGAACTCGGTGTCGTTTTCCAGAGCTATGCCCTGTTTCCCCATATGACAGTCGCGCAAAATGTGAGTTTTGGCCTTGAAATGCGCAAGGTTCCAAAAGCAGAGCGGGAAAAACGTGTCCGCGACGTGTTGGAACTGGTTCGCCTGAGCGCGCTGGCGGAGCGTTATCCGCGTGAAATGTCAGGCGGTCAGCGCCAGCGTGTGGCCATTGCGCGTGCGCTGGTCATCAATCCGCCGGTTCTGCTGCTCGATGAGCCGCTCTCCAATCTTGATGCGCAGTTGCGTGAAGAAATGCAGTTCGAACTGCGTCGCATCCAGCGCACTGTCGGTATCACCACCATCATGGTGACCCATGATCAGGCAGAAGCACTTTCGATCAGCGATCGCATTGTGGTCATGGAAAAGGGCATCATCACCCAGGTCGATGCGCCCTATAAGCTTTATGAGCACCCACATAACCACTTCATTTCCAATTTCGTCGGCAAGTCGAACTTCCTGAAAGCGCGCGCTGAGGGCGACGTCATTTCGCTGGCCGATACGGCTATCCGGTTTCCCGCTCCAGTGCAGGAAGGCGGAAAGAAGGTATCCGGAGAGCTTTCTGTCTTCATCCGCCCTGAAAAGGTGCAGCTTGTTGCAGCGGAAGAAGGCCACATCGCAGGTGAAGTCTCAACGCGCTATTTCATGGGTGCGCAATGGCTGCTCGGTGTTACAACTCCAGCAGGTCAGCTTTCGGTTGCCCTGCCTAATCTCGGCAACCCGCCACCGGCCGAAGGTACAGCAGTTGGTCTTAGCTGGAATCATGACGATTGCCGCATCCTCACCGCAGGGGTGAACTAAGCATGTCGGCTGTCACCTCACAGGATCAAAACGTTTCGGAGAAAGATCGGCGCAATCTACTCCCGCTCTTTCTGGTCGGACCTTCGACGCTTCTCTTCTTCGCACTCGTGCTGCTGCCGCTTGGGCTCACCGTGCTGCTCTCATTCAATAGCTATAGCTACGACAAGGGTATCGAGGACGTCTACACACTTGCCAATTATACGCAGGTTCTTAAAGACCCGTATTATCTCGCAATCTTCTGGCGCACGCTCAAACTGGCATTGATCACAACCGTTATCACGGTGCTGATCGGTGTGCCTGAGGCCTATATTTTGTCCAACATGCGCAAGCCATGGCGCTCGATCTTCCTGCTGGTCATCATTGGTCCGCTTCTGGTTTCGGTCGTGGTTCGCACATTCGGCTGGAGCATGTTGCTGGGTCGAAATGGCCTTGTGAACAGCGTGCTCGACATGGTCGGCCTGCCGACTACGCAGATCCTTTACACCGAAACGGCCATTGTCATCGGTCTGGTGCATATCATGCTGCCATTCATGGTGATCCCGGTCTGGACTGTTCTGCAGAAACTCGATCCTTCGGTGGAAGCAGCTGCTCTGACGCTTGGTGCATCGCGACTGACGGCACTTCGCAGGGTGGTGTTTCCGCAGGCAGTGCTTGGCATCCTGTCGGGTAGCCTTATCGTGTTCGCGCTTTCGGCCAGCTCTTTTGCCATTCCGGGTCTGCTTGGCGGACGTCGTCTGAAAATGGCGGCAACCGTCGTCTATGACGAATTCTTAATCGAGCTGAACTGGCCGCTGGGTGCTGCCATCGCCATCATCGTTCTGGTCGCCAATCTTGTGATCATGATCGCCTATAATCGCATGCTCGAAGGGCAAGCGAAAAAGAAGCTGGGGTAACCGCCATGGTCAAGAACGGTCCTTTCGCCCTTTTCTTTCACACGCTTATCGTCATCTTCATGCTGGCGCCAATGGTTGTCGTCTGTCTTGTTGCCTTCACGCCGGAAAACACACTGTCCATGCCGTGGAACGGTCTTTCACTTCGCTGGTTCCAGGCCGTTTTCGCGCATAACGACTTCATGACCGCCTTTGGCAACAGTCTGAAGCTTGCTCTGTTCTCGGCAACCATTTCAACAGCGCTGGCCGTGCCCTCAGGTCTTGCAATCGCGCAATATGCGTTCCGTGGCCGCGATGCGCTCAACGCGCTGTTTTTGTCGCCGCTGATCATTCCGCATCTGGTTCTGGGTGTTGCCTTCCTGCGTCTTTTCACGCTGATGGGCTTCACCGGCACTTTTGGCTGGCTGGTGGCCGCACATACGATAGTCGTCACGCCTTATGCGCTCCGCCTTATCCTTGCTTCGCTAGGCAGCATGGATCGCAATGCGGAAAACGCGGCACGCACCCTGGGTGCAGGCGAGTGGACTGTGTTCCGTCGCATCACACTGCCACTGCTGCTGCCGGGCCTGTCGGGTGGCTGGCTTCTCGCCTTCATCAATTCGTTTGACGAATTGACCATGTCGATCTTCGTCACTTCGCCGTCCACGGTTACGCTACCGGTCCGCATGTATATGTATGCAAGCGAATCTATCGATCCGATGATGGCGGCTGTTTCCGCCCTGATGATCCTCGTTGCCACCGTGACCATGATCATTATCGATCGCATGTTCGGTCTCGACCGACTGCTGGTGGGTAAAGGCTAAGTAGGCAGATCATGACATTCTCGGTTTCGCCTGCCGCGGCCCAGTTCCGCAGACGGTATCGGCTGACTGAGCAGCCGATCAGCTTCATGCTTGATGGCGTCTCCTTTGAGGGACGCCGTGGCGATACCGTGCTGACTGCTATCCTCTCGGTGCAGGGCAAGGTGCGTCATACCGAATTTACCGGAGAACCGCGTGCCGGTTTCTGCCTGATCGGCGCGTGTCAGGATTGTCATGTGATGACGACCGAGGGCTACAAGCTTCGTGCCTGCACCACGCTACTTGAAGAGGGTATGTCATTTGTGACGGAGCCTGCATTATGAGCACTCGGCTCAATCCGGTTATTGTGGGCGCAGGACCTGCCGGCATTCGTGCAGCCGAAATCCTCGTTGAAGCTGGGCTTAAACCCCTCGTCATCGATGAGGGCTTTCGCGCGGGCGGTCAGATTTACCGACGGCCACCACTTGATGACGGACGCAGTTATCGCAGCCGTTATGGTTCTGAGGCGCATAAGGCTGAAGCGCTGCACACCACTTTCGACGCATTGCGCAGCGCAATCGAATATCGCCCGGAAACGCTCGTCTGGAATATCACGCGCGGCGAGGGCGATCGTCTCGATCTGCTGACCAACGGTTCGCATAGCCAGCTGGCCTATAGCCATCTCATTCTCGCGACAGGTGCGACCGACCGGGTTTTGCCGTTCAAAGGTTGGACCAAGCCGGGCGTTTATACGCTCGGCGCTTCGCAGACCGCACTCAAAGCCCAAGGCTGTACCGTCGGCGAACGCGTGGTGTTCATGGGGTCAGGTCCGCTGCTCTATCTGGTGGCCTGGCAGTATCATAATGCAGGTGCGAAGGTCGTGGCGGTTCTCGACACAGCACCTTTTACCTCCAAGTTTCATCTGGCACATCTTGCGCTTTATGCGCCGCGCATCGTTGCGCTCGGCGCATATTATGGTCTGCGTCTCAAGCTTGGTGGCGTGCCGATCCATTATAATGTGCGGCCGGATGAGGTTTTGGGCGAAGGTCATGTGGAAGGCATTCGCTTTCGCACGGGCAGCCGCGTTCGCGAGGTTAAGTGTGATGCGCTGGCTTATGGTTTTGCGCTGCGTCCTGAAAGCCAGCTTGCCGATCTCGCGGGTTGCGAATTCCGCTTTGAAGAGCGCGACCGCGCATGGCTTCCTGCCGCAGACCAGCTTGGGCGGACAAGCCGCGAAGGTGTTTATGTGGCAGGTGACGGTGCAGGCATTGCCGGTGCGGATGCTGCTGAAATTCGTGGGTCATTGGCCGCAATTGCAATGTTGCGCGACATGGACCTGCCGTTTGATGAAGGCATCGAACGCAGGCTTCTCACAAAACTCGATCATATTTATCGCGAACGCCTCATCGTCGAAAAAGCCTTCCCGTTCCCGCGAAACTGGTTCGACACGATTGCAGGCGATGTCACCCTTTGCCGATGCGAAGAAATCGCCGTTCGTGATGCAAAGGCAGTCATCAGTCTGGGTGATACGCGGGAGATCAATCGGCTCAAGGCGCTTACTCGTGTAGGAATGGGCCGTTGTCAGGGGCGTATGTGTACTGCTGCCGCCGCAGAACTTCTCGCGTCAGTGCAGGACAAAACGCCTGCTGAATTCGGGCGGATCCGCGCACAGGCGCCGGTCAAGCCGATCCCGCTCGGCTTTGGCGCTCCCGCTAAGGAAAGCGCTTCGTCATGACCAGACAACTTCAGGCGGATGCGGTGATTATTGGCGGCGGAATCGTTGGCGGATCGGCCGCGCTTTTCATGCGTCAAGCCGGATTGTCGGTCATTCTGCTCGACAAGGGCTTTTGCGGTGCGCAGGCGAGTGGTGTTAATTATGGCGGTGTCCGCAGGCAGGGTCGCGCGCCCGAACAACTGCCGCTCGCACAGCGTTCGCACAAATTATGGGCGCGTCTGTCAGAACTGATCGGCATCGACGGCGAATATAACCGCAGCGGACATTTGAAACTTGCTCGCACGGAAGCTCATTTCGCCAAGCTTGAGGCCTATGCAGAAAAAGTCAAACCGCTCGGCCTAGATGTTGAGCTGATCGGCGGCAATGCGGTGCGCGAACGTTTTCCATGGCTTCCGGGCGATGTTGCAGGTGCTTCTCTTTGTGCGGAAGATGGCAATGCCAATCCGCGTCTGGTTTCGCCTGCCTTTGCCCGCGCCGCACTAGCTGCAGGTGCCACCGTTCTGGAAAACACGCCGGTCATCGAAGCGCGTGAAACGGGTGACGGTTTTGCTATCTTGGCGGGAGGCAATCCCGCGGGCGACACCATCGAAATCCGCTCGCGCCTTCTGTTCAATTGCGCAGGCGCCTGGTCGGATCAGTTTGCGGCCTCGTTCGGCGAGCCGGTTCCGTTAACGCGGATTTATCCGACGATGGTTGTGACCGAGCCAATGCCGTTTCGCTTGCCGATGAGCCTTGGCGAAGAAGGCGGCGGTTTCTATGGCCGTCAGGTCACGCGCGGCAATTACGTCATGGGTGGGGGACGTGGTACGCCGCTGGTGAACCCAGATTTTTCTCGGCCTTCGGTCAATGCAGCTTCCTCGGTGATGCTGCGTGCAATCGAACTGTTTCCGCATCTCCAACATGCACAGGTGATCCGTTTCTGGTCCGGAACGGAAGCTGAAATACCAGATGATAATCCGGTGATTGGCCCAAGCAGTCGGGTCAAGAACCTTTATCACGCCTTCGGCTTTTGCGGTGCCGGTTTCCAGACCGGGCCGGCAGTCGGCGCTGTGCTTACAGATCTGGCGCTTAAAGGCGAGACAGAAACACCGATCGATGCATTTTCGATCAACCGTTTTACTTCAACCAATACCAAACTTAACATGGAAGGGAACTAAGCATGAAAAATCAACATATGACCGCTATGGCGGCAATGGCACTGGGCCTATCGGCAGCCTTTGTATCGGGCGCATCGGCTGAGACCAAGACGCTCTATATCGGCATGAATGGCGGCAACATGGAACGCGCCTATACCGAGCACGTTCTGCCGGAATTCGAAAAAGCCAACGACGTCAAGGTTGTCGTCGTTCCAGGCACTTCGGCTGATATTCTGGCCAAGGCAACGGCGCAGAAAGACAAGCCACAGATGCATGTCATGCTGCTCGACGATGGTGTCATGGTGCGTGCAATCAATTCTGGCCTTTGCCAGAAAATCTCTGACGATCCGGTTCTCGCTGACATTCAGCCAGCCGCACGTCTGAAGGACGATATGGCAATCGGCGTCGATATGGGCATGACCGGTATTGCCTATAACAAGAAGCTGTTCGACGAGAAGGGCTGGGCCGCTCCAACATCGTGGATGGATTTCGCTGACGAGAAATATGCGAACGCCGTTGTGTTCCAGTCGGCTTCGGCCTCGACTTTCGGTCTGCATGCATTCTTGATGTTCAATCGCATTCAGGGTGGTGACGACAAGAACCTCGAACCAGGTTTTGAAAAATTCCCTGACACGATTGGAAAGAACGTTCTGGAATTCATTCCGTCTTCTGCGAAGATTTCGGAGATGGTCCAGACCGGCGAGGCAGCGATCTTCCCGCTGACCCCAACCGGCGTAAACAACCTGAAGGACAAGGGCATTCCGGTTGAATATGCTCAGCCAAAGGAAGGCTCCGTCATTCTCGCAGTGACCGAATGCGTGCTTGCAGGTAACAGCGAGCCGGAATTGAGCCAGAAGCTCGCCCACTACCTGCTTTCCGCTGATGCGCAGAGCAAAGCGCTTGATCATGGCAATGTCATTCCATCGAACCTGAAGGCAAAAGCCGGTTCGCCAGATGCACAGGCAAAGCTCGATGCGTTTAATGGCTACATGAAGACAGCCAACACGCTTGATTGGGATGCTGTTAACGAAGGCCGTCAGCAGCTCAACAGCCGCTGGAACCGCACGATCGAAAAGTAAGATCGTATTTTTGGTCTTTACGTGCATCTTCTTCCAGAAATGGGCTTCCAGTTTTGGGATGCGCTTTGATCTGAAAAAACCCGCCCTGAGCAATTAGGGCGGGCTTTTTGTTAGGCTGTGGCTTTGGCCTTCTGCATTCGTGCAGATTGCCAGACCAACGGCACAAGAATGAGAGCGACAGCCGGGAAGATCAGCCAGTTGATGGTTTCCCAACCAGACGAATGCAGCAGTGATCCGGCAAAGAACGATGCGCATGCAACCGTTCCAAAGACGAAGAAATCGTTCGCACCCTGTGCCTTGCCGCGTTCTTCCGGAGTGTGACAATCAGCAACCATCGCGGTTGCGCCAATGAAGCCGAAATTCCACCCGATGCCGAGCAGGATCAGCGAAGCCCAGAAATGAGTAAGATCAAGGCCCGAGAGTGCAACGATTGCCGACAAGCCAATGATCAGCAAGCCCATAGCGGTGACGCGTTCCTTGCCGAAGCGAGTGATCAACATGCCCGTGAAGAAGCTTGGAGCAAACATTGCCAGCACATGCCACTGAATACCAAGTGCTGCATGATCGACCGAATGACCATGACCAACCATGGCGATAGGCGCGGCTGTCATCACAAATGTCATCAAACCATAGGAGACGACGCCAGCGGCCAAAGCCAGTATGTAACGTCGGTTCAGCAAAATTTCTTTGAGGGGGCGGCCATTATTGGCGGTATTGCTGGATTTTTCAGCCTTTGGTGAACGAAATAACATGAGAACAGGAATAGCCAGCAGCGCAAGGACTGCCTGGCTCAAGAAGCTGCCTGCATAGGGCGTTGCTGGCAATGAGTCTCGTGTCCAGATGACAAGCTGCGGTCCGATGATTGCGGCGATCAAACCACCAACCATCACCCAAGAAATGGCGCGTGCTTTAAGTGCACCTGTGGCGGCGTCGGTCGCAGCAAACCGATAGCTTTGAACATAGGCAGCATAAAAGCCCGCAATAAATGTACCGAAACAGAAGATGACGAAAGACGCCGAAAAAATGCCGAGCGCTGCAATGAGACCTGCAGCCATGCCGAAACAAGCGCCCAGCAGATAGCCGTTGCGACGACCGAAGGACCGCATGACAAAGGCTGCCGGCAGGGTGCCTGCTGCAAGACCAAGATTGAACAGACTGACTGGCAGGGTGACGAGCGCAGGGTCAGAAGAAAGCTGCTGGCCGACCAAACCGCCTAGCGAAATAATGATTGGTGGGCTTGCAGCACCCAGTGCCTGAGCGGCAGTCAGTACAAAAATATTGCGTCTGGCGATAGTCTGGTCGGTCATCTTCTATACTTCTTCATCGTCGCTTATGCAGTTGCATTCAGTCTCCAGCTAATCTTTCACTGGCATCTGAAAATGTTTGCAGATAACCGCCATCACCTGCTTCGCTATATCGCTTTGAACACGATACCAGATCGTCTGCCCCTCACGGCGTCCGGCAATAATGCCCTCGCGTCGTAACAAAGCCAGATGTTGTGAGACGGTGGAATCCCTTAGGCCGATCAGCTCGGCAAGTTCTCCCACAGACTTTTCACCTCCGTGCAACCGGCAAAGGATCATGAGCCGGTGATTGTTGGCGATAGATTTGAGGAATTGACTTGCCTCGTCGGCCGCAAGGTGGGTTTGTACGCCCGGGTCGATTGGGTCAGTTTTGTTCATAAATACGTATCTACGAAACTATGAAGATATAGTCAATATTACTCAAAAATATGCCAATGGGGGAATTTGGTTCTGATCCACAGGTTCGCTATCACCGATATTGAAAGGGCTTCTGCTCGCCGTCATCATATTGTAGCCTGCGCCCATTGTTTTGGCTGGTCGGGCTTGGAGTCATCGTGCGTATAGCTGTGTTGAGTGTTGTTTTCGGTTTTCTGTTTTCGGGCTTGGCTCTTACAGAACAAGCCCACGCGGAAGACGACTGGAAAGCCGTTGAAGTCATAAAGCCTTATGCGATTTCAGGACGTACGGGTCCGCAGCTTTATGAATCAATCGGTGAGCGAGGCCCGAAGGCTGGCAAATCCCGGGTCATTGCGCACACGACTTTTGTGCTGACCTGGGATCGCAAATTCGACAATTCCAATAATGGTTGTCGGATTGTTTCAGCAAAGCCGAAGCTAAAAATTACCTATACGCTTCCAAAACCATCTCAGAAGCTCGCCTCTCCAGTGAAGGAAAACTGGGAACGTTTTTATGATGGCATCTATAAGCATGAACTTGTTCACGGTGAGACTGCCAAAGACATGACGCGCGAGATCGTCCGTACAACAGTGGGCCTTTCAATTCCGAATGATCCAAAATGCCAAAAAATGCGCCGTGAACTCATTACCCGCATTACCGATTTGGTAAACGTCCAACGCCAGCAAGGTCGGGATTTCGACCGCGTGGAAATGGGGTCGGGCGGGAATGTTGAACAGCTTATTCTGTCACTTGTGAACGGCGGATAACCGTTGCCAGAAAAAGGGCCAGAAATGGGTCAGCAATGCGACATGCAATCGGGCAGGGGTTTGCTTGTTTAGCTTAAGTGTTGGTTTTCCTTAGGTGCTCATCTCAAAGACCGGTTTCCACATTTCCATGACATCCCTTTGCGAAACGCTTTTTGCGGCCGTCACCATCTTGAAGAGGGCAGGCCGCGCCCCAGCTCATTCGCGGGCCTTCAGACCGCAATAGCGATTGATACAAAGTTGGCCAAATGCAAATCTCCACAACATGTCACTATCAAATAAGGAAATGTTTATGTGATCATATGCATTCAATCGACGGAATGCCTGAGCCGATGCATGAGGGGAAGCGAACAACCATCCAGAACTCGAATTAAGAGAATTCGAATAAAAACATATAATTAGCGCACCAGGGCAAACTTCGTGAGCACCTGCAATCTCAATTGATATAGCTCTATGACGGGACTCATGCTAACGGTGCAACTTATGGGTTGGTACGTGGTCGGATATCTGAGCTAGATCTCTGATTTTGTTGTTTAAAGAAGAGATGAGTTAGCCGAATCCTCAACGGTGATTATTCGCGTTCTCGCCTTGAGGGGGGCAGGATATATTTCTATGAGTTTCAAATATCCATGGCAGAGACTGGCATTATTGCCGCGCTTTGGTAAGCAGATCATACTTCTGCTGAGCGACTCTGTATTGCTTTTGGTCAGCGCCTATCTCGCCTTTGTAATGCGCATTGGTTTTGTTTTTGTCCCAACGCCAACGCAGATTTTCTTGATCGCTATTGCCCCAGCTCTCGCAATTCCCGTGTTCATTCGCTTCGGGCTCTATCGAGCGATCATAAGATATTTGGCCGAGCGCGCCATTTGGCCGATTTTTCAGGCAACTGCCATTGCAGCACTTTTCTGGGTTGCACTGGTGTTTTTGATGGAATCCTACGGCGGTTCCGGCCTGCCGCGCTCAGTGCCGCTTCTTTACTGGCTGCTTAGCACCGTCCTTATCTCAGCCAGTCGATTTGGAGCCAAATGGCTGCTGCGCAGCGCTGAGTCCAATAAGAACTATACAAGCACTGCCCTGATAATCGGCGTGGGCGAACCCGGACGTCAGCTGGCGACAGCACTCAGAAGCCATAGTGATACACATGTCATTGGCTTCGTTGATCCTTCCGGCAGGCTCGCCGGCATGGATATCGTAGGACTTCGTGTCTATGACATTGCGTCGATCCCTCGTTTGATTGAGAACCTAGGCGTCAGTCAGGTCGTCATATCTGAGCCAGAGATCGATCAAAAACAACGTCAGGAACTTGCGCGCCTCCTGGGGCGACTTCCGGTCAGTACTCGTATTCTTCCGCCAATAGCTGATTTAACGGCGGGAAAATACCTCGTTAGTGCTCTGCGTCACGTCGAAATCGACGACTTGCTTGGCCGTTCGCCCGTTCCACCCGATGTCAATCTTCTGCGTGAGGTCGTCGAAGGCCGTCGCATCATGGTCACAGGAGCGGGCGGGTCAATTGGAAGCCAGCTTTGCCGAACCATCGCGCAATGGAATCCAAGCTGTATCGTGCTTTTTGAATCAAGCGAATTTGCCTTGTATCAAATCGAGCGGCAGTTGCGCCAGATCGCTCAATGCGATGTCATTCCGGTCCTCGGCACCGTCGCAAACCAGCATTGCATCGAAAATTCTATCCGCGCTCATTGCGTCGATACGGTCTATCATTGTGCGGCATATAAGCATGTGCCGCTGGTGGAAAAGAACGCGCTGGTTGGCGTTTATAACAATGTGTTCGGAACGTTGAACGTGGCTGCAGCAGCTTTCGAGACAGATGTCGAGCGCATGGTGCTTATATCTTCAGATAAGGCCGTGCGCCCAACCAACGTGATGGGTGCCACCAAACGATGGGCTGAGCTGGTCGTCTATTATTATGGAACGCTTGCTGAAAAAGCTGGGCGCGATAAGACGTTCTATTCTGTTCGCTTCGGCAATGTTCTGGGTTCCAACGGCTCAGTTGTGCCGCTTTTCCGCGAACAGATCGCCAATGGCGGCCCGGTGACGCTCACGCACGAGGACATGACGCGCTATTTCATGTCTATCAAAGAAGCTGCCGAGCTCATCGTTCAGTCCGGAGCGATTGCCCAATCAGGCGATACCGTGCTTCTTGAGATGGGCGATCCAGTGAAGGTGCGCGATCTTGCAGAAAATATGATTCTGCTGGCAGGTCTTACTGTGCGCAGTGCTGATAATCCGGATGGCGATATCGCGATTGAAGTCACGGGCATTCGTGAGGGTGAGAAGATGTACGAAGAACTCTTCTACGATCCTTCTCATGCTCAGACCACACAACATCCAAAGATCATGCGTGCGCCAAAAGGGCAGAAAGTGGCCGTCGACGTTCCAAAAAGCCTCGATGCTCTAAGGGCCTCGATGGAGACTGAGGATGAGGCTGCGGTGCGTAAAGTGCTGTTCGACGTCATAACTTTGTAAATCGGCCGCGGAAATCAAGCAGCAGCAACAGAACGGCTATCACCGCGACAAGTAGAAATATAATCTGTGCAGCGAAATGGTCGAAAACCAAGATCGCGGCCGCACAAGCTATCAGGACGACGTTGAGGAGCGCGACGTGGCCGACAACGTTTAGCACGCTTCGACCAGAACGCTTTGCAACTTGATAGGCATGTTTTGAATGTGCTTTGAGAACATTTTCGCCCGCGAGCGCTCTTAGAATGATCGTCGTGCCAGCATCCAACACATAGTAGAGTGGCGGAATAAGTGCCACAACGAGATGTGTTTCGCGTGCCAATAACAACAGAACCGTGCCAGCGATCAGGCCGAGTGGAAAGCTACCGGAATCGCCGAGAAAAATACTTGCCGGAGGACGATTAAAAAACGCGAACCCAAAAAGCCCGCCTGCTGCAATAGCAGCGATTGTACCGCTTTCAATGCCTGACAGGTGAAACGCTGTAAGGAGCGCAATACCCGCAAGAGGCACGCCGATGCCAGCGACGGTCATCCAGTCCAAACCGTCCATGAAGTTGGTAACATTGATGGCGGCGACCAGCGACGTGACGACCAACGTAATTTCCAACCAATGCGGTAAAAAATCAGGAAGCAGCCGGAAGTCTGGCCCCAAACCATATGCAACCAGGCAAGCTGCAACGAATTGCGACCCAAACCGCGTTGAAACAGAAAGATCAAAACGGTCGTCCAGCCCACCAATGATCCAAAGCAATAAGCACGCGCCACAGAGACATAGGACGAGATCGATGGTCAGTCCGAGGTCGGTTGCAAATATCAAAAGTGAGATCAGGATTGCGGGTATAAAAGCGAGGCCGCCAATCTGACGTGCGGCTATACTATGGTTTGAACGTGCATTGAATCCGGCGGCGAGAAAACTCGAAGGCAGGATTTTTGACAGAATGTAAAGGCCGGCACCACAAAGAATGGCGCTTGCAAGAAAGGAGACGAGCAGCAGGATCATCGTGACGACCAATCAATGTGAAATTCGTTCATTCGAATACCAGCTTTCCCGCTTGGCGCAAATCCTGTGTCACTATGAATAGCGCTGCATTTTGGGCTTTTTTCCCAGAACTTGCGGAGCTTGTTGTTAAGCTTGAGGAAATTCATCAATAGGAGATTGCACTGCGCGCGAGGAGCAGCTATAAGCCCGCGCAATCGATCACTTTGATCCGATTTGTTGGGGCGTAGCCAAGCGGTAAGGCACCGGTTTTTGGTACCGGCATTCCCTGGTTCGAATCCAGGCGCCCCAGCCATCAATCAAGAGAAAATTCAAAATCTTGTTGATCTTACGTAATTATTCTTAAGGCCGTAGGCCATTTCCGCGCATCTAGCCGCGGGGAGTAGAGGCGTCCTTTACGGAAATTGCGCGCTTGAAGTTCGGAAAACCACGGCTCGCGCGTATTCTGTCTTTACAGGGTACCTGGAACCACGGGCCTTGTGCTGACGGCAGCCGAACGGTTTTCTCTAAACGGTGGGCCTCTGCAGGTCCTGGGTTGCCTATCCCACTCGACTTGATGATCATATAATCTGTTTCAATTGACCGAAGGAATTTTCTGAAGGTAACCTGCAAGGGCTCTTCACGCGTTTTTTTGTAAATGCGCAGCGCATCGCTCCCGCAAATATTTGTAATTATCTCCGTGCGTTCAACACACTGTTCTGCCGTGTTGATCGCTAAAATCGTCCTTTAATGTCCGCATCCGATAAAATATACATAGACAATATTATATCCGCCGCAAACATCACCGCCAAAGGTACGCAATGGATAACCTGCTGAACATAACTCTTGACGCAGCGCAACAGGATCAAAGAACTGTTGATGAGGATCGCCGCAGCATAGCGCCTCTCCTCGAGGGAATGTCTTTCTATGAAAGCATTCGTCATAATGACGACCGGGGTAGCGTAACTGAAATATATGACCCACGCTGGAATTGGCATCCCGATCCGATGGTTTTTTCCTACATGTTCACGATACGTCCAGGCAAGGTAAAGGGCTGGGGACTACATAAAGAGCATGAAGACAGATACTTTGTATTAAGCGGAGAGTTAGAACTAGTTTTGTTCGATCCAAGACCTGAATCGAGCACGTATAATAAAATTTGCAAAGTATATTTGTCTGGAAGCCAGCCAAGGCTTATAAATGTTCCAAAATTTGTTTGGCACGCAGATCATAATATTGGTACGTCTGAATTGATAGTGCTCAATTTTCCAACGATTCAATATGATCATTCCAAACCGGATAAATATCGACTTCCTCTGGACACGGATTTGATACCCTATGACTTCGGAGCCGCAAAAGGATGGTAAGCGATCCGCTGTTTTCGATATTGCTTCCTACCCATAGCCGGATCGATGTGATTGGGCATGCGGTACAGTCAGTCCTAAATCAGACAGTTAAGGATTTCGAGCTCCTTGTTGTTGGAGACGGCTGCCCCTCGGAAACGGCCGCTGTTTTGCAGGGGTTTAATGATCCTCGAATTCGCTTCTTTGATCTGCCGAAGGCGCCTTATTTTGGCTATGCAAATCGTAACATTGCGTTGAAGCAATCGCGGGGTAAATTCATAGCCTTCATGGCGGACGACGACCTGGTTTTGCCGGATCATCTCGAGGTTTTAGAGAATGCATTAAACGGCGGCAGTGCGCTTGCGTATTCGCAGGCCGTTTGGATTTCAACTGATGGAATTGCGGCGCCGTTTCTGACAAATCTTGAATTCGCTGATGAGTGTGAAGTTTTCATGCTGCATCAAAACTCGATACCAGCCAGCTGCTTTGCTTATCGGGCGGACGCGTTGTCGCGAAGGGATGCTTGGCCAGAAGATGTTTCTTCAGCCGCCGATTGGCGCCTATGGCACGAAATCATTCAGAAGAATCCAGATAACCCGTTAGTTTATTGCCCAGTGCCAACGGTTCTTCATTTTTCTGCTCGCTGGAAGCAGTCGCGGAACTCCGGCATGCCTCAGCTCGCCAATTTTCTTGAGATCGCAGACAATGCGGACTGGTGGCCCGAAACGCTCAAGCCGACCATACCTGCGTCAATGAGTGAACAGAGCGTGTTCGCGTCCAAGCTGCTTGAGGAACCAGTCGTTTGGCCTGCGAAACTGCGACGTGCCACAACGGATACAGTGAATAGGATTGCCTGGGATCGCATTAAAGTTTTGGGTGACGATGCGAGGAAGATAGAAAAGCTATCGGAAGACTTACGCGTGCTGACCGAGTCAAACAGTGCACTAGCTGAATCAAATCGGGTACTTTCAGAGCAACTAAATGCTCAAAGGGCAGAAAATGCGACCGGTTTAGTGGCATTGGCAAAGTCGCGTCAAGACACAATGGAATACAAAGAGGAGATAGACCAACTGCGTAATTCAACTTGTTGGAGACTTACGAAGCCACTGCGAAATGTTGTTGAGTTTCTTCGGCAATAATTGATCTACGAGAGGATAACCCCATAAGGTGCACAGTGGCTTCTATAAGGCCGAGGGCGACAGATTCTTCAAAATACTTTCGATTGCGTGAATATCGCCAGGCATGCAACAAGACGGCAGGACTGGTCAGGAGTCAGTAAGGGACGCTGGGCGCTGACCGATGTGCGTACCAGCGGCAAACTTTAAAAAATTGTCGACCAGCGAGAAGACAAGGGGATTGTATGTCCTGACGCTGAGCGAATTTTCCTATGATGAGGGCGTTAACTCTAGTTTGATCACCGTTGACCTTTCTCAATGCGCCCTGATTTCTATCTCGAGCTCTGTCATTCTCGAGCTGCTGACCAACAGACTCGTGTTAAGGATTGAGGCAGCTTGCAATATGATTTTGGTCAATTGCTGCGTGGTTTGGAAAGAATACAGAGTGAGCCCCTCAAAAGGGCCTTATTCAAAGATAATGACGCAGTTGACTTAACCGCGCTAGTTCTTCAATTACGCTATAACGCGTTCTAATAAATTCGAGAAAATGGCAGTAGTGACAAAAAAAAGATTGGCCCAGATAAAATCATGAGTACCGAAGTTTCGACAGCGCATGTCACCCACGAGGCCGTAATCGCCGAGCCGACAAAGGGAGCGAAGGTTGCTCTTCGCGACATCTGTGAAGCTCTATCGAAATATCGCTTGGCCCTGATATTCGGCTGGCAGGATGTTGCTCAACGATATCGCCGCTCACGCGTAGGTGCATTTTGGCTGACTTTGAATATGGCCGTATTCATTGGGGCGCTTGGACTGATCTTCGGAACGCTTTTTCAAAGTGAGATGCGTGAATTTCTGCCGTATCTTTGCGCTGGCGTGATTACGTGGGGCTTCATCTCTACCTGTCTAAGCGAGGGATGCACAACTTTTACCTCGTCAGATGGTATCATCCTCCAGGTTCGGATGCCTCTTTTTACCCATATTTTGAGAACTTTATGGAGAAATGTGATAATATTCGCTCACAATATCGTAATATTCCCAGCTTTGCTCTTAATACTCGGTAAAATGATTAGTTTTAACGCACTTTGGGCTGTTCCAGGATTTATTATTTTATGCTTGAATATGTCTTGGATGATGCTGATTCTAGCGGTGCTTTGTGCTAGATTTCGCGACATGACTCAAGTAGTTGTTAATGTTTTGCAAGTATTGTTTTACGCGACTCCTATCATGTGGATGGTGAAAATATTACCCGATCATGTTTCTCGAGCATTCATCGAGTTTAACCCGTTTTATCATTTCATTGAACTTGTAAGAGCCCCGCTCTTCGGGGCGCCACCTTCAATGCTTGATTGGACGGTCGGGTTAACATGCGCGATGATTGGCTGGATCTTAGCAGTCGTTTTCTTCGGACGGTATCGTTGGCGCGTAGCGTATTGGTTATAGAAAATGAGTTTAATTCAACTTCAAAATGTAAGCGTCGAATTTCCAATCTATAATTCGACAAGTCGATCCCTTAAAAATAGGGTCCTTAGCATAGCGACTGGTGGGAAAATAGAGAGGCGCAGCGACCGGCTCGTAATCGTTCGAGGCCTGGACAACGTTACTATGACTTTCAGAGACGGCGATCGAGTCGGATTGATCGGTCATAATGGATCTGGGAAAACTACGCTTCTTCGTGTCCTATCAGGTATTTATACGCCAACACACGGAAGTTCGGTGATCAACGGCAATTGCGTTTCATTGATTAATATCAATCTTGGCATCGACCCAGATGCGACCGGCAAGGAAAACATTCGTCTGAGATCCGCCATGATGGGTATGCCGACTGAGGAAATTGCTGAGAAGTTCGATCAGATTGCTGAGTTTTCCGGCCTAGGTGAGTTTTTGGACGTTCCGTTTCGCACTTACTCATCTGGGATGCAGTTAAGATTGGCATTTGCGACTTCGACCGCTGTCCGGCCTGAAATCTTAATCATGGATGAGTGGCTTTCAACCGGTGACGAAGACTTCAAAGAGAGAGCGAATGCACGAATGCGCGAGCTTGTGGACTCCACAAAGATACTCGTTCTGGCGAGCCACTCGAAGGATTTGATGAAAAAGAACTGCAATAGAATAATATGGCTTGAACACGGAAAAGTTAAAATGGACGGCTCGCCTGATGAGGTCCTTGCGACTTACTTCGGAGAATGATGAGACGCTGCCTAAACCTCTAACACGGAAAAAATTTATGCGATAAAGCGGATATTTTTGGGGCGTTTGTTCAAAGCAAGCTAATTCGTTTGGCCTCGAAGTCAGGAGGTCAAAGCTTATAGGCGAGGCGCCGGCAACCACCAAAGTTTGCGGCGTACGATTTTTCGTTACCATTTCAGGATGAATTCATAATGCCAAAACTCTATAGCCGCCTCAGACAGCTAAACAACGCACTACGATACCTAGGTCGAGGTGACTTCTCAGGCCTGTTGAAGCGTCTAAAATGGTACCAGAGAGAATACTCCCACGTTAAACTGCGCCGCCATCTCGCCAATGGAAACGGTGTAGTGTGGGGAATCCTTTGTACGCCGCACACCCTATTCATCGCGCGGGCGGTGTCGGAACGTCTAGCGAAACATGGAATTGAGAGTGAAATTATCACCGGTTCGGTTCAGACATTTGACCATGATTTTTACATTGTTTTATGCGCACAGATGTTTAAACGTCTTCCTCCAGCAAGCAAGCGTGTAATTTTTCAGCTTGAACAGTCGGTGAGTTCGCGCTGGTTCACGCAGGAATACATGAATATACTAAAGGATTCGCTGGGCGTCCTAGAGTATTCTTTAACGAATATCGATTTTCTGGCCAGAAATGGTTTGAGTTACCCCAATGTACATTATCTTCCCATTGGAGCTGTTAATGAAGATGCATTTGCGAGTAATACAAATTCGAAAAAGTATGATTTTATTTTCTACGGAGATAGTTTAAGTAGTGAAAGGAGACGCTCATTTCTTAATAAGCTCCAAGAAAAATACAAAGTAAAAATTTGTAATGACTTATTTGGAGCGGAGTTATACGATGAGCTTCGCCAGGCTAAGGCTGTCATTAATATTCATTACTATGAGGGCGCTCTACTAGAGATGCCACGCTTGTGTGAATGTATTTCATTAGGGGTACCGGCTCTGTCAGAAGGTACGACAGACCAAAATGAGTATCCCGAACTTGATGGCGCGGTGACATTTTTCGATGAGGGTTCGATTGACGCTATGATGGCCGCCGCTTCTGAAATGCTAGACAACATTGAAGTAATAAGCAAAACGATTGCACCCGCGGTCTCTGTCAGCACTGCACGTTTCAACTTTATGTTCGACCGCTTCCTCGTCGCCATTGGTGTCGTTCCAGCCAATGTGATTCTAGATGGACCAATCTATGTGGCTCGCCAAAGTGATTTTTTTGCCCTCTCGTTACCAGAGACGATAGATAGGCGACGGTCGTTGGCTAAGTCGTTACCGGTTGGGTGCGAACTGTTTGACGGCATCCGACACAGATTGGGTTGGATCGGCTGTGGTAGCAGCTTTAACGCCCTTTCGCGTTTTGCTCTCGGGAATGGATTAGACAAGCTGATCGTTATCGAAGACGATGCTGACCTTCCACAAAATTTCAACGCAATTCTACATGAGGTAAACGGCTACCTCGACCAGCGGAAAGAAGATTGGGATATATTTTCAGGTTTAATGGCCGACATCCATCCAAATGCAAAGGTACTGTCTGTAGAGACGTTTGATGGACGCATCTATGTTACTATCGACAAAATGACGAGCACTGTATTTAATATATATAATAAACGCGCTTTAAAACTGTTGTCGAATTGGAATCCCCTCGACGACGATGCTGTCACGAATACAATCGACAGATATCTTGAATGCCAAGAAGACCTTCGCGTTGTTGTTGTTCTGCCATTTATTGCAGGACACAAGGAGGATGCTACGTCGACACTTTGGGGGTTTGAAAATCGGCGGTATACACCAATGATTGCAGAAGCGCAGCTGAAAATAGAAATGTTGGTGCAAGAATGGCAGGCTAAGCAGTGATCCAAATTTGAACTAGGCAAAGCGGCAGTTTTATTCCACCTCTGCATGGCATTTCGCCCGATCTGCCTCCCGGCGGGTGCCAGTTCATTTCGCGGGGCAGCTTTGGAGTCAGACAACCTAATCGTCCGGGAATCAGAAATGAAGAAGCCTGAAGCTAACTCGCGGATTGAAACAAGTTGATCGAGATCAAAAAACTGCGTAGCCGCGTCAGGGCGGAATCAAGCGGCGTATAATGCCTATCGCAGCGGTTCTTTTGGCAAATATTTGCACCCGGTGAAGACCACCGTAGACAAATTGGGCGTCTCCAATTCAGATCTCATCAAACGGCAGCCAGGCGGATCAAAGGCGCGTGGAGTACAAGCCATCGGATCGGTGGATAGTCATAATTAGGGATAAAGGCGAGGCGCCGGTAATCCAGTGTTAGGGTCACACGGGTCATAGCATTGTGGGCAAAGACTAACGTTGCTGGAAAGAAGCTACCTTCCCCACGGAAGCTTTATAACAGCAAAATCAAGGTTCGGCGCTTATACCCGCGCTGGTGCTCATTTGACTGAAGTGCAGACGCTGGCAGGGCCCACCCCTTTCTTATCCCTTCCATCATTGGCACCTTTAGTTGTGAGGTACTAACTTAAACGGCAATTGCAATTGTGGATATCTTTGTCTTAACGTAGGCGGATTGAGCTAAAGTTCATCGAACGGCGCTCCTGACCAACCCGAGCATACGCAGCCTGTCCCAGGTTTCAAGGGACGAACATCGCTCCGGTCCCTCGACGAATGAATTGAAGGCAATAACGATTGCACCTACTTTCGGCGCTCGTCATGGCCTCCCGTCGGTGATTATAACAGATAAGAAAAACTAGCCGAGCTGAACCATGAAATGGGTAGAACTCTGGTCTCCACGGTCATAGTGGCGCGAAAACTATCTAACTAGTTTCATGGTCCAACCTTCTGGATTTATATTGAAGGTATATTCCGTTCCTGCCGGCAATTTCGCGAACTCCGATGCCTGAATACTCCACATAGTGTCACGAAGAGGGGGCATTCGAAAGTTTGGCGCGATTAAGGCAACTATAGCTGCCATCGATACAGTAGTTGCAATAATTTTCGTTGTATTATTTAAACGGGATAACAAATCAGAGCCCACGGAGATGAGAATAGTAAACCAAGCTATACTGGTAATAACAAAGTATCTTCCGCCGACGTTGTTTAAAAACTGAAGTTGCGGTTCAGTTGCGTTTATCATCGGTTTCATCAGTGCAGTAAATATCATTAGAAATGAAAAAAGAATTACGCATTTAAATTGCCATGTTAGTTTGAAGAACGCGTAAATCAGACTAAGTACTCCGAGAATCGAGATTAAAGTATTTAGGACATGTTGGTCGAACAGCCAATGGATTTGTACTTCCGATAAGAAGGCGCCCAAAAATATTCGCGCAGACAGAATGCTAGTGAGTATGTCAAATGAAAATCCCAACGGAGCACTTACCCTCGCGGATTGCCCTAGAATTAGGATTGTTACCACTTGTACGAGAAGGATGGTCGTGAATACTCCCGCAAATAACAACCCTTTTCCGCTAAATAAATACCGGCGATAATCTGCATCGAACCACGCTCTCATGCAAACTAAAGGGGCGATAAATATTATGAATGGTCCACTTAGACCGGCCAAGCATGTCACGAATATGTCATGACAGAACCAAATATTCGTTTGGGGCTTATTGCATATTATAATACACACGAGCCACATTGATAAATACCAGTGTGTATTTGTAATGTTGGCATGAACTTCACTCAACCCAGGCATGAGTACAATAAAGCAGCAAACCAAAATCCTCCCTTTCCAACTGAAATAATTCATTCGGGAAGAAAGTATAAAAGAAACTAAAATACTTCTAAAGGCGATGGATACAATATTGAAAAGGAGAGGAGCGTAAGCGACAGGAAAAAAAAGAGAAATTAAACCTGTCAACTTTGAGACGGTTTGATAATAACCATCTTGTGGCCAAAGTAGTGAGATGGGACCATTGCTATACGCCTGCTTATACCATACCACACCATCTTCCGCCCAGAAATTTGGATTTGTAATGATGTCAGGTCGACGGAGAATGAATACAACGAAGCTTACCAAAAAAGCCCCTAATGGAAGCACTATATCGATAGATGAAAACTTGCGAATATGCATCAAGACCACGCCTGTCGTTTTAGGTTTCCTATCAGGGCCCCTACAATGGGTCAACCAGCACATATAATTCGATTGGACTGGAACGAGGTGGTCATTGGGCGACAATAGATTTTGCACATAGAGTGTGTTTATCATGCGCCAGTGGCGAGTTTTTGGAGTCAAAAGATGGCTGATGCGCCTATTCTTTCTATTGTCATTCCTATGATGAATGAACAGGAGGCGGTGCCGGTTCTTTTCAACCGGTTGTTTCCTATTCTAGAAGAAACGGACCGCTCTTTCGAGGTTATATGCGTTAACGATGGTAGCAGCGATGACACTTTGGGGGCTTTACAACAAGTTCAAAGACAAAACCCTTCGGTTGTAATCGTAGATCTAAGCCGCAATTTTGGCAAGGAAGCTGCTCTTACTGCTGGTCTCATGCAAGCGCGTGGCCAAGCAGTGATACCTCTCGATGCAGATCTTCAGGATCCTCCTGAGCTTATTGTCGAAATGCTGAAGCTATGGGAGCAGGGAGCTGAGGTTGTATTAGCAGTCCGGACTAAAAGGGAGACAGATACTCCATTAAAGCGAACTACAGCGAATGCCTTTTATCGGATCATCAATTCAATCAGCGATATTAGTATACCGCCCAATGCTGGCGATTTCCGCTTAATGGATCGCGCTGTTATAGATGCATTAAAGCAACTTCCCGAGCGCAGTCGGTTCAACAAGGGATTGTTCGCTTGGCTAGGATTCAAGACTGAGACAATTCAGTATGAGCGTCCTCCGCGAGAAGTAGGTAATACCAAATGGAACTATAGAAAGCTTTGGAGTTTCGCACTAGACGGAATTACTTCTTTCAGTTCGTCTCCATTGAGGGTCTGGAGCTATTTAGGCGTTATCATTGCGGGTTGCGCCATGCTGTATGGTCTCGTGGTTGTCTTCAAGGTTCTGGTTCTTGGTCTTCGGGATGTTCCGGGGTATGCATCCCTTATGGTCGTCCTGTTGTTCTCGAATGGTATTGTGCTAATCGGTTTAGGAGTGATTGGGGAATACCTTTCTCGTGTATTTATAGAGACAAAGGGTCGACCGCTAGTAATTGTTCGAAAGGTATACGTATCGAAGTAAATGAAAAGTATATTTCATCAGATAGGTTTTTTCGGGTTCGTTGGCTTGCTAGCAACGTTTTTACACGCTGCAGTTTTTACTGCTCTATCGTGGATTAATTGGGAACCTTTGGCTGCAAATGTTATTGCATTCATCTGTGCGGTACCAGTCTCTTTCTTTGGGAACCGTGTCTTAACATTTAAGGCGCAAGGGAACTTATTTAGATTCATATTGATGTCATTAGGTGGCTTATTCATGAATCATTTGAATGTATGGATTATTACCTCGGAGATCGGTTTAGACTGGAAATTTGTACTTCCTGGCATGTTGTTGATTGTACCTGCATTCAGCTTCTTCATTAGCAAATTCTGGGTTTATCGAACATTTGAAAGTTGATCGGCTATTCTAGATTTCCCGACAGGCTGCTGACATTGTTAGTTCTCCTAATAATTTCTTTATCAGACGCCGTAGACCGCATGCGAGTTCGCGTATGCCATAGTCTCAGCATAAAAATGCGTCCGAGGGGCTGCCATCGGGTGAAGTGTTGACTACATAAGCTCAACTCGGTGGAATTGACCTGATGTGGTGGACGGCTCTCCCTTATGTGACTTTCGACAGCCACACTTTGGCGTATTACGATGCGGGAGCGAAGGCTGCAGGTCAGTATAGGCAAACCCTTCGCAACAAAGCGTTTCCCAGTATTGCTTTTGAATGAATCGGCTCATGAGTGTTGCGGGGAATTCGAGAAGTGAGAACATGAAGCACGGTCTTGCGTCGGATGTACTGACAGCGAGGATGAATGTAATCCCGCTTCGGGGCTTTTACGAGGGCGTCCGACCGGCTGCCTAACGGGGGGCGCCACTGTCCTGAACCATTGTGTAAGACTATCGCCTCAGAGAACGGTCTCGTATCCGTCGCCGTATAGGCTGCCCATTGTCTGAGAGATGCTCTGTGGCATGTGGAGCCCACGTTGCTGCGACCTCTATTTGACTGCCATCCAGGCAATGATCTCCTGGTCGAGAGGGGATGATCAAGACCACGCGAATGATTCCGTCATTCCAGCAGTGAACGCCAGTCCTTCAAAGCAGCATCTCAGGTTTGCATGCATATCCACGATCTTGCCGTCGTGATTGCCTCCTTAGGAACGGCCGTATGCTCCTCCAGCAATTTGCCGTGGTTGACAACTATTTGATGAACCCGTTTGGTATTGACGACAGGCTACCGGCCGATCGCCTTTCGCGATTGAGAAGTGTGGCGACCTGCGGATAGGCATAATTTGACCTCCGGTCTACCGGCCTCCGAAAAATGGGCAGAAGCTTCGCAGCGTCAACTTTTATGAGGTCGGAGTGGCTTTGATCTGTCATTCAACCGCTCGATGAGAGCCGAGCGGGAGACGTCCAGCGTGTCAGACACGGCCTTCGTCGGAGCTGTCCTTGGTTAACAAGATTTGCCGCGATATCCGTAGTTTTGAGTCTACTTTCTGAGCGGTTTCACGGAGCAGCTTGACTTCCATCGCTTGGCGACCAAGCATACGCTCCATATCGCGGATGCGAGCTTTCAGCCTCTTCCCCTCCGACTCGTCCACAGTCGGCTCGTCCGAACCAACTGCCGTAACGCCTCCCCGACCCAAATGCGCATCGCAAACGGATGGCAAATTTCACAGTAGACGCTCTAATCCTTTGGAACTTGAAGCTTAACGGTATCCGCTAAGCGCTTACATTCAATTGTAGAGGACCTGCATGACATCCGGACGATAATCGTGCTTCTTATAACACGAATGCTAAGTGAGGATTGAGCATTCGATTGACTTTTGTTTCTGGATGGCCGCGGGCCTTCAGTTGATTACTTCAGAGTATAGTGTCTCTGCTCGCGCATATCTGCTACTGTTCTCACGGCAGTACGAATGCCGCCGCTTCTCACTGCGGAAGCCAGTTTCTGAAGATTGTACCTGTAATGGTTTGGACTTAAGATGAAAGCGAACAGGCCATGAAGAAACCTTGAGCTTGCTAAGCTTTTTCTATCCAACCACGAAAGTTGGAGAATCGGGTTCCCAACGAAATGCTGACTGTTGCTATCGTTGGACGCAGCGACAAAAGCCTCTCCAATCGAAAATGCTATACTGCTCGACTTGTTCAAACACAGAAGGCGAGCCAGTTCTGCACGTGACTGGTAGCTTCTCGACTGCCGAGAAAGTGTCATTGTTCCCCCCGCGTCGTTAGATCCTCGGCGGTGTGAAGTGCTTAGAAGCTTTGGGGTGCTGAAGAAAATAGAAGTCGGGTTCAAAAGAGAAAATATAGCTGTTGTATAGTTTTCAAAAAACGTAATTTTATCATAGATGTCTATTGGATTTCTTTTGAGTGTTTTTGTACTATAAAATACACTACACAATGGAAGTTCATCAATACCGTTAAAAATTAGAGGCCAATCATGTGAATGACGCCCTTTCTTTGAAACCGTATTTTTTAGATCTTCTGTAGAATCTTTGAAAAAAAATCTATTTTCTACTACCAAACTGGAATTCTTCGGTAAGCAAGTTAACAAGTTAGATATGTATTCGGCATTTTCGGAAACAATGTAATCACCATCCTCAATGAATAGAACAAATTCTTCTTCAATGACATTAATTGCATCCCTAATAAGGAAACTTTTTCTATCATCACAGTGCGGCAAATCGATGTTTATTACAGTGATATTGCTATGCGATAACCTGTCGATATTTTTATCGGAATTTCCTGCTACAACATATGTTCGTATTGACTGGTTCTGAGAAACTTCTGAGAATTTCAAGGTGTCGGTCACAGCGCGTGACAGAGAAGCGTCATCTTGAGACCCAAATATGATCACAAAAGCTATAGTTGCTTTAGGTCGTCCAGTGGAGGCGTTTTCGATTGCCTTACCGCAAATGTCGAACTGCCCTTGCGTTCTTGCGGATGGAAGTTTCAGTGTTCCGTTGAGCGTATATACGAGTTCATTTGAAAGTCTGTTTGCCAAATAATCGCGGAGACCTTTTGCGCTGAATGCGCTGTCAAACTCCGATTGATTTCCTTTACTGTCGTGGTAACAGGCGAGATTGGGTGCAATCAGCACCGCAAGTCCAGCAGCGAGTGTCTCAATTGACAAACTAATGTCATAGAATTGGAAGCCCTTGAAATTAGGTAGGCTGACACTGGCTTGTCGCAATGCCCGGCAGTTCAATAAAATCATGTTGCCATCAATTGTTTCAGCGGGCAGCATGTAGCCACACAAGGATGGTCCGCCGTGTGGGTCGAACAAATATCGGCATGCCCTGGAATTGCCCGCAAGGGTAGGAGCAACGATTCCTGCGTTGCCACAAATGCCCCAATTTGGCCAATCTGCGTCCAACTCTTTTTTCAGTTCTTCAATATGAGCGTTGATACCTGATGGCAGAAAAACATCATCGTGTACGAATAGGGCATAATCATCATCACCGGCGATGATATTCTGCAGCAATTCAAAGAGCGAGCTCGTACCCTGGTGTAGTACGACATCTTTCGCTCCTGGATTGTTCAGCATGAACATCTTCGCGTATTCGTCATTTCTAGCGGCGACGTGGATTCTCATGATTTGCCTTTTCAAGATGTTCTTCACCGTGACCCATGGAGCATTCACGGTCAATGTCTTTAGGTGTCGACGTTATCAAATTTAGATTATAGAACGGTACCGCATGGTCATGGGTGTCTGAGAACAATCTTGCGTCTATCTGCGCAATAGGCCGATCGCCCGCGAGGGTGCATTTCATCATATACCTCAACCCACCGCGTTGTGTGTTAACTCTTTCGTAACATGGTATCGTAAGCTGAAATGTGAGGACCCGGAACGGGAGAATCACCGAATCTTTCACAGAAGCACGAGGAGCGATAACGCGACTAACAATTGTTTGATTGGGGGTGACGGCGCAGGTCAAATTGCAAGCCAAGCGTCTAGCAATTTCGGTCTAGATAGCAGGTCTCTCCTAAGAAATACGCCTCAATGTGCTGGCGATCATCTCTTCGAAATCTGCTTCAACTGGACGCCTCCTCCCCGACCTTCCAAAACCGGTGAAGTAGTTTTGGTAACCTAGCAACTCAGCGAGCTGACCGCGTGCATCGTTCAACGAGCTTGGATGCCAATCATATTGGTTAACCCTGACCAAGTTGCCGGTTTCGAGTGGGACAGCGCTCGGCAGCAAAGCAACGCCGTTGTCTATGTTAGGCAAAAGCCTTGTTGCCTTGCCGGCTGTGTGACAAACTTACGGGCAGTGCGCCGAGTTTGTGAAAGCTTTCGGCTTGGTTTATCTTATAAGCAAAAAACTTGAAGATTAACCCCATTAGTAGACAAGATAACGGAGAAGTGGCCGCAATATTCTGATGAAGGTACTCATCCTAACCAATCATCTTGTTCACTTCGGTGGCTCTGAAATTGTAGCTTTGGAAACAGCTATCGAATTTCGTAGAGCTGGTTGCGAAGTATTGATTGCGGCGGGATATATTGGAGAGCCGATGCAATCCCACGTAAACCAAACGGGTTTGCCGTTTGTATTGGTGGACGATTGCCCAAGTCCCTGTGAATTCGAATTCATATGGTCGCAGCATCAGCTCCTTTCCTACCTCATCTTTAAACATGGTGTTGAGAGCATACAGAAGTGCTACATCGCGTCGATCTGTCTATCGGCTTACCATCCGTTGGAAGTGCCTGCTGCGATAGCCAATGCTTCCGATATACTGTTAGCAAATAGTCCGGAAACCGCTGCAAGGCTGCGAGAGTTAGGAATAACCAAACGGCTGATAAGAGTATTTTACAATGCTGCACCCGATGAGTTTATGCAATCTCGCGTAAGGCCAAAAGACCTTCGTCGTATGTTGATTATATCTAATCATGTTCCCAGCGAAGTACTGGATGCAGCAGAACTTCTTAAAAACATGGGTTTTCAGGTTGATCACATCGGAGAGCCTGAATATGCTCAAAGATTAACACCTAATGTTCTTGGTCGCTACGATGCGGTGATCACCATTGGAAAATCAGTTCAGTATTCGTTGTTTTCGGAAGTTCCAATTTATGTATACGACAGATTTGGCGGTCCAGGTTGGTTGAGTCTAGAGAACTTTCAGGAGGCAGAGTACTTTAATTTTTCCGGCCGCTGTTGTCGACGAAAGTTAAGCGCTCCACAAATTGCTGATGAGATTATCAGGGGGTACTTTTCCGCAGCCAGCGCAATTTTACAACTGAAGCAGGAGAACGCCGAAAAGTATATGCTCGGCAAGTTGGTGTCCGAACTGTTGGCGCTTTCCGCGAAAAAAGGACAACGTAAACTCGATAATGAACTTATCAGCTTGCTCAAACGTGAAGGTGCATTAAATGGAGAATTAATAAATCATTTGCGTCTCACTTATCAGCAATCAAGGCTTATTCTTCAGAACGAGTGCAATCTATCGCGTCTGGAAGAACAGTCGCTTACAAGACAGAAGCAAATTGAGAACCTCGAGAACATTGTGAGTCGTCTCACTGAAAAATTGGAAAATCTGGAAGCAGATAATGCGGTTTTGCATCAGAACCGCGAAATTGACTACAGAATCTGCTCAGAAATTTCCCAAGAGTTGATCGAAGCGCGATTGGCGGTCGAACTCATGAGGAAGAGCTCCTCATGGAGGTTAACAAAACCACTTCGCGCATTGAGGAAGACGTTATCCCGCCTCCTACCCATTTAACGGATCAGTTCACCGTACTGAAGTCGTAGATCTTCAGCTTGTTCTGCGAATGTGACGATATGGGGATTTACTAGGGGAGGCTTCGTGGAAAACTCTTCTATAATTTCCTTCATTGCTTCAATAAGATACTTCGGGTTTTTTGCCATGGGGATGACCGTGCCGTTTACGCCGTCATTAATATCTTCGATCGCTCCGCCCGCTTCTGTCGTAATCACCCACTTCCCCCGTATTTGAGCTTCTCTTACAGTCAACCCAAAACTTTCCATGGCCTGCGTGGGAAACAAGAGGACATCAATCGTCGAAAAGAAGTCATCGATTGTTTCCTGCTTATAAGCAGGTACGACGTCCACCTTGTCATGGTTGATAAACTCTGATTTATCTATTGACCGATACCCGAGGTTAAGAGCGTTATCTACGACAGCTAAGCGTATGTCATACGCCGAGGACAGCTCGTTGAAGGCCTTCACGACCATATCCCAGCCTTTGATCTCTGTCTTGCCGCCGACATATCCGAATGTTAGTGGACGGGGATCCGAATTCAAATTCCTGTTAGGTTCGCGCACACCATTTTTGTTTAGTGTGATTTTCTCGGAGTCGACACCGTTCGCAATATAAATATTCCTAATGTATTGGCTTGGAGCGAGTATCCTGATTGCATTGTTCAACGCGAGTCTGCTCATCTCACGGCGGTAAATTTCGAATTTCGCATCGCTTACGCAGACCGAACAAATTACAGGGTCAAGTCGCCTTTGCTGACAAAACTCGTTACGATCATTAACCATGAATTGTCGACCGCAAAGCCACCATGTATCATGTACAGTGATTGTGTAGGGTACACCTGTTTCACGGCATGCCTCGGGCAGTGCTAAACCCAACCCTTGGATGGAATGAAGATGAACTAAGTCCGGGTCTGTCGCTTCTAAAATATTTCTAAATATTTTTAGCATTTTTCTATCGTAGAGCATATCGACGTTCGACCTGTATATTGGCGTTTTAATCGCTATGACCTCAGCGCCTAAAGCTTTATACCTCTTCAGAGAGTAATCAGGGCCATCTATTTCCTGATCTATGGTAAGAACGAAGTGTTCAATACCTTCATCATTTGAAAGGCGAGAAATCATCTGCTCGGCAATTATGGTCGCACCACCGAAAGATCTAGGATAAAAATATATGTTGGCGGAGAGTATTCTTTTCTTCTTTTTCTCCACCAAAAGGTGACTCACTGCCGGTAGTAACTGTCGACGAGCTATTCTGAATGGACTGTAGTTTCGATAAACGAATTTATAAGCGTTTTTGGCAACTTCAATTCTTTTTTCTTCATTGTCGACCAACTCGAGAAGCGAACCCTCCCATTCCTCAAATGTCCGAGCGAGATACCCGTTTTCACCGTGCTGTATCGCATTCTCGAATGGAGAAGTTGGAGTGCAAACCGAAGCCAAGCCTAGTACTGAAGCCTCTAAGTACTTGATGTTACTCTTCGCCTCATTAAATTCCGACGCCTCCAAGGGGGCTATCGAAATATCCGCCATCGACAGTTTCCGCAGGTAACTCTTGAAATCAGCAGCGGGATAGCGAACAAATTGGGATGACGTCTCCAACTCCTTACTAACAGTAAGGTCTCCCATTACGATGAACCGTGCATTTGCTCGCTTCGCTAGGACTGATATTATTGCAGGCTCAGCCTCTTTGAAATCAATGTCATGTGTCTTTGTCCCAGAACCATACATGATATCAACAGTATTCTTCGTCTGTTTAACTAATTTCTTTTCGCGACGTAGGCCTTTAGCAATTTCGACGGTTTGCTTATCAAGTGCATTTTCCACTACCCAAGTGGTTTTCTCACGGGACATTATTTCCTGTAACTTTTCCGTGGAAGCTATGCCGAAGTCCGACGCAGACAGACAACTTCCATAGAGCTCTGCGCCTTCCAATAACCCTTTGACTATTTCAACCGGGAGCGCCTGCATATTAGTGTTAGATTTGTATAATTCTGCGTCGAAGATGAGATCGTCTACTTCCCAAAATGTAGGTATATCGAGTCTTTTTACTTCACTATAAATTTTTTGTACGCTTGGGTAAAACGGTACACGATAGAATATCGCCATGGCACTAATTTGCAGGGAAGAAAGGCAATCTGCGGTCTGTCGCCAATCAATTATGTCGACCGTCATACCCAACATCCGAAGCATGTCTGCCTTCTGCGCAACGCGGTATTTGAAGCATTGTGGCAACGTCGATTCGCAGATTAGGGTGACATTGTTTCCAAATAAAGAATTCGCTTTTGGGTGCGATTCTGGCTCTTCGTATGCTTGCGCCGGATTCACGATAGACGTTTTCCGTATCTTAGATGTATATCGCATCCCCAAGTAGGCGGACGTCTTTGATAGGGCAGCGACGATGCCGTCCCGTTTCAGCTTACTCATGAAGGCCACGCTAAGATTTCGCAATCCTCGAGTCGGAATGCCCATTTTTATCAGAGTGGAGTTCACGCCCCGTAATGGCTTTGTCAGTCGCCAAGAAAGAGAATTTTGCACTAAAGAGAGTTGTCGAGCGGTGGCGTCAAACTGAAGAGCGAGTTGCGCTGTTTCTGCGGAGCCGTTGTTAACAAGTCGTAGTTCCTCGACTAGCCTCTTGTGCAAAGAGTGTAACGATGTGTCCGCGGATATGACCATTGTAGTAGTTCTACCTTGATGAAAATTGAAGGAGCGTTAATTATCTTTATCGGGCTTCTTGGTCAATAAAAACGCTGGCACCACCCCGGGGAAATCTAATGAATCTGGTGGCTAGCGCTCTTCTTCGAAGTCCCGCTGGCAGTTCGATAATCATTACCCATACGATAGGCGAGTTTTTTTTGATGACAAGTTGTTTCATTGATGGCTCAACTTCTCATTCGCTCATCGTCCTTTGCTGAGTTGACGTGCGCTGATGTGCAACCCGAATTTGGGCAACGGAGAACAGGAATTTTCCGGGTTTAAGGCTCAAAACGGTCGGGTTTCCGTTGAGCTATTTAAGCGCCATTGGCACCTTATTGCTAATGGCGCTATGTGGATGGAATTCGTTACGGTCTCTACGCTAATCCTCCATCTTAATGCGGGCGTCGTCAAGGCTCGTGAACCAATGGGCGTTCATGCACTAGGCTCTGAACTCTCCATTGAAGCTCTCGATGTAGCTGTTATCTGTCGGCTTGCCGGGGCCGGGAGAAGTCGAGCACCATCCCCTTATGGTAAGCCCATAGATCCAGGTCACGAGAGATAAATTCGCTGCCATTATCCACACGAATCACCGCAGGATAACCGACCTGACGACATATACCTTCCAAGGTCTGCACCACATCCTCACCACGATAACTGAAGCGGGCATCAACTGCTGGCGAGAAGCGTGCGAATGTGTCAACCACCGTCAGGATGCGGATCTTCCGTCCAGTCGCCAATTGATCATGGACAAAATCCATTGCCCAAACATGGTTGGAATAGGTCGCATCTGTGCGATCAGAGCGAAGCTTCGCCTTCACACGTCGTTTGGGAACCTTGTTCCGCAGCTGAAGTCCCATCTCCTTGTAAAGACGATAGATTCGCTTCGGATTAACGGGCCAGCCGTCACGCTTGAGAGGCACATGCACGCGCCGATACCTATAGCGAACCCGTGTCTGACAGATGTCCTTGATCCTAAGCTTCAGTTCAGCCTGCTCGCCGCCCTTTGACTTGTAGACATAAAGTGACCGATCAATCTTGAGCACCGAACAGGCGCGTCGTACCGAGACTTTCCAATCCGACTTAATAGTGTCGACAAGCGCCCGCCTGCGTGCAGGCTTCAGAGCTTTTTTGCCAAAACATCCTGAACCATGGCCTTGTCCAGAGACAGATCAGCAACGATCCGTTTCAGCTTGGCATTCTCCTCCTCGAGCTGCCGTAACAGCTTCATCTCGGCTGGTATCAGACCCGCATATTTCTTGCGCCAGTTATAAAACGTGGCGTCTGAAATACCTGCCTTCCGAAAAACCTCACCAATCGGCGTGCCATCATCTGCCTGCTTCAAAACGAATGCAATCTGCGCTTCTAAAAACTTCGATGTCTTCATGGAACTCTCCTTCTCCCAGATAAGGGATCATAAGTGGAAAATTTCAGTTCTGAATGGCCTAATTTAACGGGAGCACGTCAGCGAAGATAGTACACGAGGTCCCACCGAAAGGGGATCGTCGATCTTAAGTATCTCATCGCTGGTAAAAGAGCATGGGATGGTGGGATAATCCCTCGGAACGAGAATTCACGGCAAGTCTAACCAGTTGCAGGCTAAGACGATCTGCATCTTCAGATCCCTCTAGGCAAAAGGCGAAAAGTTAACAATTATGTCAAAACCGTGTTGCATTTTCTGGTGCGCAGGTTAAACCCAACCGCTTACACTGTACATCCAGTGCAATGCGGGGAATCGATGTCTGCCGAAATGGAACGCCACTTCTTCATTGACCATCTACGGGTGGCGTCGATCATTATGGTGATGATCTCGCATACCGTATATTCGCTTGAGAGTGGTGGAGTATCTGGCGGCATTTTATATTACCTTCACACCACTATTGGTCAATATGGCGTAAGTATATTCATTATAATTTCCGGATTTCTGGCAGCGAACGCTCTATCTAAGTTTTCAACTAGCCAGTTCTACATAAATCGAATCACTGGATTGCTTCCACCGATTTGGGTTGCCTTCGTGTTTTCTGGATGTATAGCTCTAGTTTTCAAACATATTTTCGGCCTCACGACATATTCAAACTTTTTCAAACTAATCACAGACGAGCCTATTAACTTTGGCCATCTATTGGCAACCATCGTAGGATTTGATGGCTATCTCTGGGTTTCCAAGCTCGAAATGCGTGGATACCTCACCGTCGGTGAATGGTTCACCGGCTTCATAATCATTTTCCTTGCTATCGCTCCCCTATGTAGCGCGACCATAAAAAAATTCGGACTTGTAGCTGTAATCGGTGGGTTATGTCTAAGTTTCATTAGCTACCATTCTGATCAGATAAACGGAATCTTTAGTTGGATATCGCCATCCACAAATAAAGCGATGAACCCAGCAACAAGAATTTTCGAGTTCATGTTTGGTATATACTTGTACAATGGATATTCGACCGAACGTTTTCGTCGTTACATTGTTTTAACATCGTGCATTTATGTGGCGACATTAATTGTCTTCTACATAATCAACGGATTGAATGTAATGACACTAGGTTTTACTGCGTACTTGTTTGCAGCGGCAACTGTTGTCATATACTACGAGATATCCCGCATCTGGCATTCCGAGACCATTAACAAAGCGATTTCTCGTCTGGCCCCTTTTTCTTTTGTGGCGATCCTTATACATCGGCGATTCATGGATACCGCCGTAGGAACAATGCCAATCAAAGAATTCAACGAAATTGGCTACTTCGCGCTGTTCGTTGTAGTCATCTTCTCTAGTTTCAAATCGGCCCAATGGGTTGTGCCGATTTCAAGATTTATATCCTCTCTTCTCAAGAGCACTATACATAAATCTTTCTGCTTCGAACAGAACAGTGACGTCAAACGCGTACAGACTGTTACATAGATAGAAAAATGGAGGGCCGCATCTTCGGGGCCATTGCAACAATGCAGATGCAAAGAAATTGGAGAAAGTTGTCAGCACAAGCTGCACAAATAGCTGATGGGATTAATGAGCGAACTGGAGATGATAATCTTTGACAGCGTGATTTTTTCCCTCGCGGTGTTTACAATACTAGCGGGTTTAGTGGGATCTTAACGACCCTCAAAAGAAGTAACGATACCTATCTCGAGGACAATATGAATAAGAATAGGCGGCAAATTTAAGATCCTTTTTTTCTAGTTCCGCTCGAATTCACCTATTTGTTTTCCAAAAAAAATTGAGTCAGACCTGTCATGAACCTTTACTTACCCGACAATGACCCTCTTCTTTCAGAGCTTCGTAATTATTCGCAGTCTACTATACGCTTTTTCCCACATTCCGGCAATTTGGGCGACGGGCTCATCACATATGCCACCATGCAATTGCTCGACCACTTTGGAATAAACTACACTACACATCGGCAGGATGAGCGGTTTGACGGCGAGATAATCTTCGTCGGCGGCGGTGGCAATATGGTCGAGGGTAGATACGAAGACGTAGCTAAGCTGATTTGGGAACATCGAGAAACTAACCGAGTAATATTACTCCCGCAATCTATTGTCGGATATGATGATATCATAAAGGAAACCCACAACAATCTCACTGTTTTTTGTCGGGAAAAGCTTTCATTCGATCATTGCTCTGCAGCCGGTGGTCGCAATGATCGAATCCATTTATGTCAAGATGCTGCCCTGTACCTCAACTCCAAACATTTCAAACAGGCGAAAGCGGTCGGAAGTGGTCGCCTAAGCGCAATGAGGACAGATGGAGAGTCGCTGGGAGGCGAGCGCGATCAGAACAATATAGACGTATCGCTGGCTTGGAATGGCGATGTTTGGACAACACCTGCGTTCGTAAAAGCCGCTGTTTTGTCGATGGCCGAATTTGTCTCCCAGTACAAGGAAGTTAAAACTGATCGTTTACACGTGGCAATCATGTCAGCTTTGCTTGGCCGAGAAGTCGCTATGCACCCAAACAATTATTTTAAGAACCAAGCCGTGTTCGATCATTCGCTTAAAGAGCGATTTAATAATGTAGTTTTTGAGGAACGAGAAGCCTCTCCAGCCGGAGCCAGAGCGTTAGCGAAAGCACCGACAATTGATGCCCAAAGCGTTCAAAGAAAACTGGATCGAGAGAGAGATCTGCACAACTCGACCCGGCGAAAATCTAGAATTAAGATACAGCAGCTAACCGATCAGTATAATTCGGACACCAATCTCTTGAAGACAGAATTGTCTTCTTTGAAGAACGATATCCAGCATCTTAAAAGCCAAGCGAATGACAGCGCGCCGCCAGGTAATGCTTTACTAGAGGCTGAGCTTTCTTCGCTTCGTGAAAAATTGAAAGCTTTCCAGTCATCGAAGAGTTGGCGATACACGAAGCTTTTCCGCAAAATTCGTTCATTCTTTTGACATCCACGGTCGTCTATCAAATGTTAACATTAGCAGCAAAACGTCTCCGGTCTCTCCCCATCTTTCAACCGGATTGGTACGTAAAGCAAAACCCTGATATTGTCGGCATAGATCCAGCCATTCATGTTGTTTACCACGGCGCCAAGGAAGGGCGTTGTATTTTCGATCCAATTAAAATTGCGACAAGCATTTCGGGCATACCGGTAACAGAACCTATAAACGGCTTTGGCAAAAGGCTCGGATCGGTAGATGTATACGTCTCCTCCATTGGTAATATCTTCATGGATGAGATTGCCAGAGGGGTCTGTGATGCGATCAATTTATGTAATGTGAAGGTTAATCTCAAGAGCGAATTGGATGGAGATTATTTAAATCCGAAACCCAAAATTGTCGTTGCTCCGCACGAGTTTTTTCTATTAAACGCCGGCCGGGAATACTTCAATCCCACTTTCATGAAGAATTGTATCGCATACAATACTGAACAGCTACAGACCCAGTGGTTTTCCTCGGCTCTTCCAGAAATGCTGAGTTCAGCTGCAATTATAGATATATGCTATCAGAGCGCATCGATTTTTCGTTCGGCTAACATGCGGACGCTCCATTGGGAGCCGGCAATCAAACCAACCACTGTGGATCTTGCTTCTATTGAGGAACATCCTCTTCTCAAGGCGGTGCCAAACATCCACGACAAGGTAGACTGGCAAGACCGCCCCATAGATCTATCGTTTTTTGGCGCGCAAAGCCCTCGGCGTGAAAAGGCTTTTGGTAGAATTGCACCGAGAATCGCTGGCCTTAACTCGTTTATTTATTATAGACGCAGGTCTACCCCTTTGACCTCTGGGTTTGATAGGAGCTTAACTGAAGTAGCTGAAACAATTGCGCAAAAATCCAAGATATATCTCAACATACACCGAGATGTGATGCCATATTTTGAGTGGCATCGAATTGCTCGACAGGGCATCGGAAATGATTGTGTAGTCATCAGTGATCATTGCCTTGAGCATCCTCTCTACAAGCCTGGGATCCACTATATTCAGGTTAATGCTCGTCACGTTGGAGATGCGGTTGACTGGGTTCTAAACGACCACGATGGTCAGCGACGGGCTGCAACCATCCGTAGAGCCAATCGGACTTTGTTGAATAACAACAAGTTCGAGCATTCGAATGCTGAAACCCTTGTGGACTTCATCGCAGAGAACACCGATGCTTAACCGAATTTATCGCTCAAAGTACAATGTGCAATTTGATCATGTTTCTCGCGCGTCAAATGACGACACCATTACCGTTGCAGTGAGTCTTTACAATTACGAGAGAGAGTTGGTGGATTGTCTGGAATCCATTAAAAATCAGACATACCCAAACCTTTCACTTATCATCGTCGACGATTGTTCTCAAAAGGACAATTCGCTTGAGCAGGCCGTTTCGTGGGTAAAATGCAACAGTGAAAAGTTTGTGAGAGCCACTGTTGTTCGTCACGAATTTAATCAGGGACTTGCACAAGCCAGGAACACTGCATTTGCTGTCAGCGATAGCCGCGCGCTATTTATCATGGACGCGGACAACATGATCTATCCACGAGCAATAGAAGTTCTTGCGCCTTGGGTATTAGAGGAAGGATATGCAGCAGCCTACACTCAACTCGAGTTTTTCGGGGATGTGTCAGGACTTGGACACGCCGACTACTGGTCACCTGACTTTTTTCGAGAGAACAATTATGTTGATGCGATGGCACTCATCTCTAGCTCAGCCTGGCAGGCCGTGCGCGGTTATACCCATATGGAAGGTGGCTGGGAAGACTATGACTTCTGGTGCAAGTTCGTGGATAACGGGCTAGAATCTATTTTTGTTCCTCAGATTCTTTGTCGCTACAGAGTACATGGAACTTCCATGTTGAGGACCGATACGGTGAATAATCAGAATGACCTCATCGTAGAAATGCGAATGCGACATCCTTGGCTCACTGTGGGCAGTTGAACGATGTTATGGGAGTGATCTGCCTCCGGCTGGGGGGATGTGTTATAAGTATTACAGCGTTAGTTCGGGCATGTGGCGCTGAGCTGGCTGTGCCCATTGGCCGGAGGAAAGAAGCTGCTCCTCGTGTGGCCCTACGGAATAACTCAGTCACCATGGGAATCCCTTATTTTTAATGGGCCCATGGTGTAGACGCTGATGGTCAGGCTGTCCTGAAACGGCGCGTGATGCGCAATCAACTGCTGCAGGTCACCGAGGCTATGCCACTTTGCCTGATCGGGATCGAAGCTTGCACCGGTGCCTTTCACCGGTAGCTGCTTTTGCGGCTCAAGGGCATACTGTGAAGAAAATAGCACCGCAGTATGTGAAGCCGTTTTAAAGGACCAGAAGAATGACGGCAACAATTCTCAGGCACTATGTATTGCCGTTCAACAGCCACATATGCGTTTCCTGCCGAAGAAATAGATCATCCAGCAGGACATTCAGGGCCTCCACAGGGCTCGGCAGAGGTTGGTCAATCATCGTGTCGCCCTAATCTCTCAGATGCGGGCCGTGCTTCAGCACACTGGTGAATAACGAGCCAATCCTTGAGAGGATGCGAATTGCAGGTTGAAGGTTGAAATGGAATGAACGGTCGAACCAGCACATACGGAACCTGTATTCTATAATGGCCGACAAGGTCTTCCATTTGTTGAGGCGTATGCGCGCGGATACCCCATTTGGACGCTTCGAAAATGATGACGCCGTATAGATGTTTGCAATCGACTCGCGTCAGACCGCTTCACCATCAAGCTTGCAAAGGGGAGCAGCCCATAGATGTAAAATGAAGTATTGCTCATTCCATGTTCGCGGAATCGCAAGAATTCGCGATTCGCTAAATCTGCTCTTCTTCATCAAAGAACTCCTCGATCAAAATGCCGAGAAAAGTTTATTTTCGAACCATGTTGATTGCGGGGGCTATTAACAGATGTCCGCGCGGGTAACATAGTCTGTTTTTCCAGGCAAAGCTGGCGCTCGCTGCGACCAGACGCGTGTGTAACTACCCCAGCAATTCGACGTACATGCCATTCAGACTAAACACTGGAAGGGCAACTCCTGGATTCCAGCTTTGCAAGCTAAGCTGGAAGCGGGAGTGATCGATTCGAAAATCGCCTCTTTAATACTACCATCCCGATGAGTAGGGGTCGGATTCATTCTGAAGCAAATACTCAGGGGAAGATCAAATACTGGTCCTTGTTACGCATGTTATTTCTAGTTGACGTCAGGTGGCAGGCATATTATCGCGATTTGGAATGAGTGTATACTGACGAATACTAGAATAGCTTGATTCCGTGGGTTCTATAAAAGGTAATAGCCGACCGGATAAAGACCTTAATGTGCCAAAATCCCTTCTTCGAGGCATTTCCGCCTGAGTGGATTACTTTGACACTGGGAACATAAGCTGTGTCGGCCAATTTACCAGATCTTAAAGAAAGATCAAAATCCTCAAAGTATAAAAAGAAATCATCATTGAAACCGTGTAAATCTATAAGTATTCTTGTTCTGAACATCATAAAACATCCGCTTACAATTGGCGAATTCCAGTAAATTTCGTCTTGGGTTTGAGTTTGCATTTCATAACGGGCCAGACGCGAAGAAAAAAGCGTGCGTATTCTAGCAGGTGCAAATCCCCTGAGTATTAAATCAAATACAGCCGGATAACGCTTGCAAAGATACTGTCTTTTTCCATCTGGCCAAGATGCATGGGGGCTTAATAAACCACAATTGTCGTTACTCTTCATAAATGCAAGGGCATTTACTAGAGCATCAGGAGCGAGTTGGATGTCCGGATTGAGTATAAGATGGAATTCGCCCATCTCTTTGTTAACAAGATTGTGTGCCCTCCCGAAACCAATATTGCCTTGCCCGTAGATCAGTTTGATTGGAAAATCTTCAAAATTGTGCTTGAGGAATGAGCTAACCTCATCGCTAGCGGAATTGTCAATGATGGTGACCGAAAATGATCCAATCGAGAATCCGTTCAATGCGACCTTCAGACTATTCAGGGTGTTCTCGAGTTCAATAAAATTCGGATTGTACGTAACAATTGAAATTGTCAGCAATGGCTGCTTATTGGTTTGTTGATCCGCGGTTGAAACAGTACTAGTCATTATTGAATGCTCAGTTCACTGGGTAGGGTTAGGTGGGAAATTTATCCCTGTGTTTTTGATGGGTCTGTACGCTGAGTAATTTAGTTATATCTCTGCGTTTATGCAGGTGTTGTCAAAACGAAGCCATCATGTTGGTCAATGATGTATCTACATGAAGGAAGCGAGGGATGTAAGATGTTAGAAAGTGAATTCGTATGAAGGGAATTATTCTCGCCGGTGGTAGTGGTACGAGATTGTATCCGCTGACAATTGCGGTTTCTAAGCAGATATTACCAATCTATGACAAACCTATGATCTATTACCCGCTCAGTGTTCTCATGCTGGCAGGAATTAGAGACATTCTGATTATCTCCACTCCACATGACCTGCCACTTTTTCAAAAGCTGCTTGGCGATGGAAGCGAATTCGGTATCAATTTTTCTTATGCTGAACAGGCACATCCTAACGGATTGGCTGAAGCGTTCATCATTGGTCGAGAATTCATCGGCGATGACAGTGTTGCTATGATCCTTGGTGACAATATCTACTTCGGAGATGGACTTTCAGAGCTATCGAAGCTTTCGTCGACTCCGATGAAAGGCGGTAGGGTTTTTGCTTATCGCGTGGATGATCCGCAGCGCTACGGTGTTGTTGAATTTGACAGTAAGACAGGTCAAGCAATCTCTATTGAGGAAAAGCCTGAGAAGCCAAAGTCGCACTGGGCCGTTACAGGTTTATATTTCTACGACAATCAGGTCGTCGACATTGCCCGGTCGATTAAACCCTCTGCTCGAGGTGAGTTAGAGATCACAACCGTCAATAATGTCTACCTGGAACGCGGTGAATTAAACGTTCAGCGGTTCGGACGTGGTTACGCTTGGTTGGATACAGGAACGCATGACAGTCTCCATGAGGCGTCTTCCTTCGTTCAAACCATCGAAAAGCGACAGGGTATTAAGATAGCTTGTCCCGAAGAAATCGGTTTGGATAAAGGCTGGCTCAACAGTGAAGCGGTCTTGGAGCGAGCGGCCAAGCTTGGCAAAACTGAATATGCGGCTTATCTGCGTCGGCGTGTTGATGAACTAGGAAAAGATTGATGGAAGTCCGCCCTTTAGACCTAGACGGTGTTTTTGAGATTGTCCCACGAAAGTTCGGAGATGATCGAGGATTCTTTTCAGAGACCTACAAGGTTTCAGCGCTGGCAGAGGCTGGTATTAATCTCAACTTCGTACAGGACAATCATTCGTTTTCAGCTGCGAAATCGGTGGTCAGAGGCCTGCATTATCAGCTTCCGCCGTTCGCACAGGATAAACTCGTCCGTGTCGTTCGTGGCGCAATCCTCGATGTGGCCGTCGATATCCGTAAAAGCTCACCTACTTTTGGAAAATGGGTTGCATTGGAGGTCTCGGCTGAAAAATGGAACCAGATTTTGGTGCCGAAAGGTTTCGCCCATGGTTTCATGACGCTCGTTGAGAACACTGAAGTTATTTATAAGGTGACTGATTATTATTCTCCCGAGCATGACCGCTCGATCAGATTTGATGACCCGGCTATTGGCATCGAGTGGCCACTTCCGACATCTAGCGTTCAGCTCTCCGATAAAGATCAAAAGGCGCCGCTTCTTGCCGATGCCGAAATATTTGCTTGAGGAAACGATATGAATATTCTCGTTACGGGCGGCGCTGGCTTCATTGGTTCGGCAGTGTGCCGGCATCTAGCGTCCGATCCTAAGATTAATGTCGTTAATTTCGATAAACTGACTTATGCGGGCAATCTCGCCTCGTTGCGTCAGATTGAAAATCATCCTAATTACAGCTTCCTTCAGGCTGACATCTGTGATGATACAAGTGTTTTAGAAGCCTTGCGGGCCAATGAAATCGATGTGGTCATGCATTTGGCTGCAGAAAGCCATGTTGATCGTTCCATTGATGGGCCAGGTGCGTTCATTGAAACAAATGTTGTCGGTACGTTCCGTCTTTTAAACGCAGCATTGGCTTACTGGCGCGAACTGCCAGAGCCACGCAAATCTGCGTTTCGGTTTCATCACATTTCGACAGATGAAGTGTTTGGCGATTTGCCGTTTGATAGCGGCATTTTCACTGAAGAAACGCCTTATAAGCCTTCTTCGCCATACTCTGCGTCTAAAGCAGCATCAGATCATCTTGTTCGCGCATGGCATGAGACTTATGGACTGCCGGTAGTGCTCACCAACTGTTCGAACAATTATGGACCGTTTCACTTCCCGGAAAAACTGATTCCGCTGGTCATTCTCAATGCACTAAACGAGAAGCCTCTGCCAGTTTACGGCGCAGGTGCGAATGTGCGTGATTGGCTTTATGTCGAAGATCATGCCCGCGCTCTGGCATTAGTTGCGACCACAGGAAAATTGGGTGAAAGTTACAATATCGGAGGTCGTGCGGAGCGCACGAACCTAAACGTCGTGGAAACGATCTGCGCTATTCTTGACAAGAAGCGTCCGCGCGCCAATGGCAACAGCTATGCTGATCTGATAACTTTTGTAACAGATCGTCCTGGTCACGATCGTCGCTATGCGATTGATGCGTCGAAGATTGAGCGTGATTTAGGCTGGAAGCCACAGGAGACCTTCGAGACAGGTCTCGAAAAAACTATTCAATGGTATCTTGATAATGCCTGGTGGTGGCAGCCGATCCGCAGCGGTACTTATACTGGCGAGCGCCTTGGCAGCACGTCAGCTAATGAGGCCACGGCATGAAAATCGTAATAACCGGGCGGGAGGGGCAGGTGGTCCAGAGCCTGCTCGAAAAGGCATCGCAATACCCTGGTCTCCAGGTGACTGCGCTCGGCCGTCCGGAGCTTGATCTGACAAAGCCGGACGCAGTACGCGATGCCATTGAGGCGATCAAGCCGGACTTTGTTGTCTCGGCCGCCGCTTATACAGCAGTGGATATGGCTGAAGACGAGCCAGAACTTGCCTTTGCAGTGAATGCCGCCGGGGCTGAAGCAGTCGCCGAGGCGGCTAAGACTTGTGGCGTTCCCGTCATCCATCTGTCGACCGATTATGTTTTTGCGGGGGACTCGAGTGAACCGTATGTAGAAACCGATATAACAGGACCTCGCAGCGCATATGGAAGTTCCAAGCTTGAAGGGGAGCGCTTGGTTGGATTAGCCAATCCAAAGCACATAATCTTGCGCACTGCGTGGGTCTATAGCCCCTTTGGCAAGAATTTCGTCAAAACGATGCTCAAACTGGCTGAGACACGCGACGCTCTCTCTGTGGTCTCTGATCAGTGGGGGAATCCAACTAGTGCGCTTGATATCGCCGACGCGATCATCACGGTGGCACAGCATCTGTCGGTAACGCCTGATTTTGCGTCGTACGGTGTGTATCACCTGGTCGGTACCGGTGACACCAATTGGAGTGACTTTGCACGCGCCGTTTTCACTGAAAGTGGAAAACGCGGCGGACCGACGGCTACAGTTGCAGACATTGCCACGGCTGATTACCCGACCAAGGCCGTTCGTCCAGCCAATTCGCGTCTTTCGACAACAAAATTCCAAGAGACCTTCCACTGGACAGTGCCTCATTGGCAATCGTCACTAAGGGACGTCGTCGCCAGGCTTGGCTAGAAATTGCAATGGAAAATCAATAACGTGGCATGCTTCAATGAGTGTTGCCACGTTCCTATTTGAATTGTGCGCACTACCCACGTTTGCTTTTTTAACTGAACTTTGTAGCGACGTGTGAAAAGTCTACCCAATTTCATTGTCAGAACTGGCACGGTTTTCGTGCCCTCCAATATTCCCAAAATCAGTTGTAGAGCCAGCTTTCGTTATGTAGCTTGGCCAAGGTATTAAATTTTCGAAATTGAAGATGTTCGCAGCGGGGTGGCGGAACGTGATAACTCTTGGGGGATCGCAATGTGATGATGATCTTTTTCCGGCAAACCGGCTTGTTCAGGCGGATATCGCACTAGTATTCGGGATGAACTCTCCAGAGCGACCCGCAAATCATGCCATCAATCTGTGGCATCAAGGCTTTGTACGCCGGTTACTTTTCACGGGCGGCTTCAATACTCAGCTAGGTGCTATCGAGGCTGAAGTCATGGCTGACTTGGCTCGCGAGGCTGGCATTCCCGATAAGGCAATTTTGGTTGAGAGCCGCGCCCGTCATACTGATCAGAATGCCGAATTTTCAGCGCAACTTTTACGCCAAGAAACCCCGCCACCCCGATTGCTGCTCGTCACCGTGCACTTTCATCTTCGACGCGCGCGCCTTGCGGTAGCGCGCTGGCACGGCCCGAGGGCGACCAGCGGTTGGAGCTGCTATGATAGCCGTCACTATACTGCAGAGAATTGGCGCCAATCTAACCGCGCACGGTCGGATGTGGCAAATGAAGCCGCCAAAATCCAACGGTATTATCTGGTCCCGGAGCAGCAGCTGTGAACGACAGTAGCCTGAGACCTGCTATAGCTAGCGGAGATGATATCCTCTCCCCTTACCCATCCTTGGCTGAAGCATTGATTGTTGGGTGCGAGATGGCGAAGGAGGGCCACTTCCTCAGTATCAAGCCGGACGGGCGACAGGTAAAAATGCTTTGGGGCGAAAGCCTTCAGCGTGCCTGGAGGATCGTCGCCGCGTTAAGGCGCGATGGTGTCACCGCGGGATCCGCGATAGTCTTGCGTTTGCGGGAGGCAGAGGAGATTGTCACTGCTATCCACGCCGGCATTTTAGGCGGGTATGTGATCTTACCAATGTCCACCCGGCCCGAACAACTTCTACCAGAAGCGGTCACTGCGGAATTTCCGCGGATCGTCGATATCGACGCTGCTGCATTCAATCGATTGACCCAAGGTGATGACGCCAGCTGCAAGTCTCCGTCTACGGGAGCACCGACCTATTTGCGCTTCGGTATTCCAACTTCGGGAACAACCGGTGCGTCTAGGCTCGTTGGCCTTTCCGACAGCGCCTCTTTGGCGCGCTGGTGGCCTCGAGTGCCGCAAGCCAGTCAAGCCAAAGGCTTTTTGTCTTGGACATCCTTCGATCACGTAATGGGCATCGGCCTAGCGATGCCTGATCTTCCCGTCAAAGTCCATCTCGCAACTCAACGGTTTGTTGCAAACCCACTGACATGGCTGGATGCTTTAGTATCAACCGGCGCGACCCATGCCACTACAACGAATTTCGGATTGGACCGGGTAGTCCGTGCCTTAGCTCTCACCCCTGACCGGAGGTGGGATTTGCAGCACATCCAACGTATCGGTATAGGCGCGGAAACCGTTTTGCCTGCAACAGTCGAAGCGGCGTTGCGCGCACTGGTTCCGCTTGGTCTGCGCGAAGATGCATTGATTGCGGGATACGGACTTTCTGAATGTGGCCCTGTTGTCGGAGGCGGCACCTCTTTGTTGCCTGGGCAAAAAGCCAGCGAAGGGGGGCTAGAACTGGACGGGCCAACAGCTGGACATGCTCTGCGCATAACCAATCCTGATGGTGTGGTGTTATCTGAGGGCGCAATTGGCGCAATCGAGGTTCGTGGTGTAACCATGACCTCAGGCTATATTGGCGATCCCGACGCAAATTCCCAGCTTTTCACTGCCGACCATTGGCTCAGAACAGGAGATTTAGGGAAGCTCCGCCTGGGCAAATTAACGGTAACAGGGCGCGAAAAGGAACTCGTCGTTGTAAACGCGAAGAAATATTCATGCCAGGAGATAGAAGCGCAACTACTTACAGTTCCGGGCTGTTCAGAGATTTATGCGGCTCCCTTATCTCCCGAATTTAACTTGTCCTCGGGCGCGCGATGCGGAATTTTCATTGTTTGCACCGTTTGTCCTGATCCTGAAAGGGTCGCAAAAGACGTCGCTCTCACCATGGCCAAGGCTTTCAATTTCGTTCCTGCGCGTGTTTCACTTATAAGTCCCGACCAAGTGCCCCGAACAGCCTTGGGGAAAATACGCCGACTGCATCTGCCTGATCTGTCGAGCCCCAATATCGCTTATCGAAGCCAAGCCAAAACCAGTACGCTGGATGAGTTTGGAGCCCTCTTAGGTATATGGCGGGAAATTCTAAAGCTTGAAGGGGATTTTGATGCTGACGAGGACTTTTTCCTTCTAGGAGGAGACTCGTTGATGGCGCTGGACCTGATCGTTGAAGTCGAGCGCGTCTATAACACAAGCCTCAATCTCCAAGATTTTGCTGAAACCTTAAGTTTGCGAAATGTCTCGCTGTATTTAAACGGCGTCAATGTCGGCTATACCCCTTCGCCCGACCCTTGGCTTGAGAAGATGCAAAATCTGATGCAGTCCTGGCCGGGAGAACCAGGCTTGGAGGGTGGGCTAATTCGTCGACTGAGCGGCGGAGAAACTCTCTCGAAAGGCGCTAATCTCTTCTGGTGCGCGCAGACCCCTATCGAAGCTGAAAATCTTCAAGAGACGCTTGGTACAAGGGTTAATAGTTTCATACTGCGCTCGGGCGCGTATTTATTTCATTACGACACAATACAATCGCAGGCTGCTGCTGAACATTATGCTAATGAAATCCAAAGACTTGCGCCTCACGGTCCACTCATTCTCGGTGGTAACTGCCAAGGCGCCACAATGATGAACGAGATTATCTCGCTCCTGCAAAGGGCAGGCCGAGAGATTGGTCTTTTCATCATAGCCGACACCGATTTTCCGCGACTGAGTAAAGACGAGGCTTTTGGTATGCCGGTGGCATTGATTGCCATGAGTGGAAGCCGCTTCAACCCTCAGCGCTGGTTCAAAGACCCAGTTGTCGGTCTGAGGAAAATCGCACCCAAGGGACTAAAGTTGTCGATTTTGCCCGGCCGTTATAGCGAGACTTGGCAAAAGCCATATAATGAATCGGCGGCCGATTTAGTATTTGAAGCAATAGAGTGGAGCAAATTGGCACCTGAGTCCGAGGGACTGCCAGCTCCCTTGCCCCTGAAAAGTGGGTTTTATAACCGTACGATTACATCGTTTCAGGAAAACCTGAAGCTAATTGCGGGCCAGGACTACGATCTACAACTGGAATTGACCAATACGGGCAACACAGTCTGGGCGCCTTATCAGAAAAGCGGGCTGGCTGTCGGCAATCACTGGCTTTCGACGGCTGGGGAGATATTGATCTGGTCAGATGGTCGCGAGCCCTTACGCGGTCCTTTGGAACCTGGAGAAAAAATCGCTATTACACTTAGTATCAGAGTACCCAACACCATAGGGTCCACCCTTATAGAAGTGGATCTGGTCGAGGAAGGGGTCCGTTGGTTCGGTGAAGTTAATGCTCCACCACTGCAGATTCCTGTCTTGGTGGAAGCTCCTGCGAAATATACCCCGTGGTGGCGAGCTCTCTTGCCTTTCCCACTGGCACAGCGCATCCGAAATAATGGATAGCTAACCTGAGCGCAAAATGCCGTAAGTGAGGCTGTCTGATTACGTTTGCTTGCTGCAAAAGAAAGGCGAAGACTTCAGCCCTGTCTTAAACCCGAGACGCTTACGAGGGATTACGCTGAGATGGAAGCGCTGCTACCGCAACCGGATATGAACGATAGGTTCGCAGCAATGAAGGTCGCGCATTGTTCCCCTGTAGCGAAACGAGCAGAGGGAAATCATTTCAGGTTGGAAAGGCACTGCAGGATATGCCTTCTCCGTACCATTGATATCGATTATTTTTGAAGTGTGGGGCTTCTGCGCCCCCTATTTCAGGCCGCAAGCAGGCTCGAGGTTTAAAATAAATAATTGTTAATTCGTTAATTGTCTATTTCCGCAATTTATACAGATACTTCCTGATGAATGTTGGCAATATTGAGTGATAAAAACGTTTGATTTGACTGTTGAACCGCTCAATCTCTGTAACTTTTTCAACCAAAGTCTGTAACGATTGATTAGTCGCATTCAATTGCAAAACTGCTTGCTCCGCACTCGCTTGTCCAATTCTCGCCATGCTCTCATAATTTTGCAGAGCATCAGATATAGCATCGAAGCGAGAGACCAAGAGAGCTTGATCATTACCCTTCTGGATCATTCCTAGCTCTGTAGCAATATTGAACCATTTCCGCTCAGGTATTGTTACTGAAAGTTCTTCAATCCACCTTGAGTTATCCAATGCGTAATCATTGTTTGCAGATTTTAAATGATCATCGATCGCCTGTTGATATACAACGAGATAAGCTTCGGTGTATTTATCAAGGCCCACAACTGAGCGGAAATATTCAGATACTCGAAAAGCATCTTCTGAATTATATGCGCCAATTGCTTCTATTAAATTTTCTACGTTTGTCTGTTGGGATAGTAAACCTACCCCTAAGTTCCAATCGCGCCAATTATTCATATTTTCGCAAGTCAATAAACCTGCGAAGCCGCGAGCGTCGCACACAACAACCGCGCAGCCAACCGAAGCAGCTTCAATTGCCATTCTGGCGGTCGCAAACACAACGTCGTACCTGATTAGTTCTTTTTCAATTTCATCGGAAACTCTTCCCGTTGCTGGACCTAGTTCATCCAGATCAATATTCATTTTTAAGCAAGCTTCACGTACGACCTTTTGATGATGATGATTTTTAGTCAACATAAGGCCACGCACAGGCTTCGTGGGAAGAACGCTGCGTGGGATGAACCGTGTTAAATCGACTGCATTATGGATGACGCTTAGTTTCTGCTCTGGAACGCCACATGCAATGCTCTTCCGTCTACACGCCTCGTCGACGGCAACCCATCTCTTAATTTGAGGGTGAACAATAGGTGCTTCCACCATAAAAACTGAACTGTGACACGTAAAGACAACGGGAACGTTGGGGAACCGAGCCATCGCAATTAAAGTCGGCGTTACATGGTGCGCATGAATTACGTCTGGTATTTCTTTGATGTCAGCAATTCTATCGTAGACTTGGAAGCCTTGGGTTCTCATCCGTTCGGCTAATTCCCCGATCCGAGGGGCGTACAAGAGGACTTCGTGACCCGCTCTGCGCAAGCCAACTGCGGTCAAAGCTGAGACAGTCTCAGTGCCCGAATTGGTCGAAATAAACATATTCGTTATCAAAATTCGCACGTCTTGTTATCCTCCAACTCCTAGCAATATTGTGATACATGAAGATGATAAAAGCGATAGAGGTCTAGATGCTTCAGGGCGACCATAATATTCTGATTTTAGCCCATCCGGGACATGAGCTGAGAATTCATCACTGGCTAGAGATAAACACGCCCACAGTCTATTTGCTGACGGATGGTTCGGGCGGTCAGATGGCTTCAAGAGTTCATTTTTCAAAGGACCTGATAGATCGATGTGGTGCAAGTTCTGGTGCTGTTTTTGGCGAGATTTCAGATAAGGACTGGTATGCGTCGATAATGGCAGGTAAAAATGATCTTCTCGCAAAAACCATTCAAACCATCGTTGATGATGCTCCCAAAAACTGTAGGGTTCAAATTGTTGCTGATGCTTTGGACGGCTATAACCCGATGCACGATATGGCATGGTTTATCGGCAAAATTGTCCATCATCGAATTGCGCAACACGCAACGGCCTTGCCATTTCTCGCTTCAGCAGCAACAACGAATGTGCAAGGCAGTGTTGAACTTTCTCTTCAGTTGAACGCAGAAGCGCGTGCAAGAAAAACTATGTCTGTCAAAAGCTATACGCCATTAGCTGAAGAAGCTCGAAGAATACTAGAACAAGATCCGCTAGCATTTGACGAAGAAAGATTGATATCACAGTCCTTTGATTGGAAAGCTGAATATAAACCCCTTTGGGAGAAGATTGGCAGACAGCGAGTGAATGATGGTATCTATTCGGATTGCCTGACTTTTCAGCAACACGTAAGGCCACTTCTTAAAGACCTTGTTCCTGACGAATAAATATCCACATAGTTGATAGTGAATATCTGCCACCTAAGCCTGATCCTCAGATAGGATGCGCGGCAAGGAAAGATGCGCCATGCTCCTCTTCAAGCGAGATGAGCAGATAGAGATCATATCCGTTCGGGCATAGAGAAGTGCCGCCCAAACCCGCGCAGTCGACCAAACTGCTTCTGAGCAGCTCGAAACCTCAGTCCGCGCTATTTTGGAAACGTTTTCCGTTGTTCTATATTTTTGCTTGACGTCAGGTACCAGTTTTAGATTATGGTAACGTTACCATATTCCGTACGCGGACAGTATTTCACCGATCTTGGACTGCGATTCGTACTTTATCGTTCTCATCTAGATTACCGCTGCGACTGCTGAGGAAAATCATTCATGGCCGATACCTGCGGTTATCCGAAAATATCGAGCAGCGATGATCTCAACCGCCGATGATTCCACAATCTTTTGATCCTTGTTTGCAAAGTTCAACAATAAACGTACTTTCAATCCGATTCACTCGTTATTAAGCCGTAAGATATCGGCATAAAGGCCCTCAATGCAGAATATGACGATCCCTACCGTTACTCAGGATCCCGTTGTTCGTGTTCCGGGTGACGATAGTGACCAAATTCCGCAGGATGGCAAACAAGTTCGTATCGAGGCGGTAGCGAAGCTCGCCGGGGTGTCGGCGATCACAGTTTCGCGCGCATTGAACAAGCCGGAAGTCGTTGCAGAAAGTACCCGCGTCAAGGTTGCTGAAGCTGTTCGAGCGACGGGATTTAGCCTTAATCCTCACGCGAGCGCTCTGCGTTCCGGCCGTTCAAATGTTGTGGCTGTGTTTATTTCCTCCATGGCAAGTGAACAGTTTCTGCAAGCTGCCGGCGCATTTTCGGACGTGGTGGAGGCGCTAGGGTTTGAGGTCGTTTTGGCCCGCACTTCTTACTCCTACGAGCGAGAGGTGCGATTAACGCGCAGCTTGTCGCAAATCCGACCGGCTGGAGCATTCATCACTGGCATGCTTGAACAGGAACTCAATCGGGATTTGTTTCGTCGCCTTAAAATCCCGATCGTCGAAAGTTGGGCTTATTGTGATACGCCGATTGATATGCTAGTCGGAATTTCAAATACCGATGGCGTTACCGCAATGGTCCAGTATTTGGCTGAGCGCGGTTATCGGCGTCCCGCTTTCATCGGACGTGCTTATGGTCGCGGACATATTCGGCATGTTGCATTTCAAAATGAATGCGCCCGGCTTGGGCTTGAGGCCGCGGGCTCCATACTTCTACCGACGGTTCGCTCAAAAGAAGACGGGCGAGTTGCTTTGTCTGAATTGTTACGCCAGCACAAACCGGATGCCGTCTTTTGCGCAAATGACCTTTTGGCTTGTGGTGCTTTGCTTGAAGCAAAAGCTCGCGGACTAAGAGTGCCTGAAGATATCGCTATTTCAGGCTTTGGAGATAGTGCATTGATGCAGGAATTGCCTCCTGGAATTACAACGGTCGCTGTAGACTCAATACATCTGGGTCGTTTGGCTGGGGAAATGCTCGCCGCGAGACTGATGAAGACAGGACCGCAAAAAGATAGAGTGCTCCTGCCGCTCACCTTGATCCAGCGAGGATCATGCTGATTACGGTTTTTTTCCCTTTGAATGAAGCAGGTCAGAGATCTGCATGTGAATGTAGCGCACATCGTGAGAAAGCCTCGATAAGCCGGGGGTGACCGAATTCTAAGCCGGCCAGCCGGCTGGGACGAGAAAAAAATCAAGTATCGAATGTTAACGTTGTCATAAATGCGAGATATATGCCATGATGAAATATGCCGGAATTGATCGGGACGCTGTAATCTTTCTCCTGTCGCGGTTTATTGAAATTCCCTCGATCAACCCAGCGTTTCGCACCGAGAATGATGGAGAAGCTTCTCATTTCGGAGAACAGGCACTGGCTGAAGCTTTGCACGAATGGTTTATGGCCGCCAATGTCGATTGTTCGATTGATGAAGTGACACCGGGACGGCCAAATCTAATCGCACGGGTAAAAGGGCGAAGTGGCGCAAAGAGGATGCTCTGGGAGGGACACCTGGACACAGTTCAAGTGTCCGGCATGGCAAATCCCTTCGTTCCTAGGATAGAGGGCAACAGGATATTCGGTCGCGGTGCCGTGGATGATGGGGCAAGCGTCGTCGCCTTTATGCTTGCAATGCGTGCATTAAATGCAATGCCGCCGCAGGCGGATGTCGATTTCCTCGCGGCGATGGACGAGGAGTTCAGTTATCAAGGGATTCTGCACTATCTTTCGCAAGAAAAGCGTTATGACTTTGGAGTTGCGGGAGAGCCGACTTCACTCAGGGTGGTCAGAGCCTGCAAGGGCACGGTGCGATGGTGGGTGGAGATCGAGGGTCGGAATGCCCATACAGGAAAGCCTGAAGAAGGGATCAACGGCATAACAATTGCCCGGCGGATTCTGGACCTCTATGATCTTGAAATGAGCCGTCGGACGCTTGTGCATCCATTGCTTGGTGCAGCAACATTGACCTGTACGGCAATTGAGGCCGGGATTGGGCCCAACACGGTTCCTGCGGTTTGTCGATTGCGCTTTGATTATCGATATTTACCAACAGAGTTGGGAATGGAAGTTCACGGTGCGTTCAAGGTCATTGCCGAAGCAGTAATGGCGGAATACCCTGATGCAATCGTGAGCGTTGAAGCACCATTTGTTGATTCTTCAGCGATGGATATCGCCCACACAAGCGATATTGTTGCGCACATGAGCAGAGTTTGCGAGCGTCATCACGTCGACCCGGAACCTATCGGCGTGCCTTATGGTTCAGATGCGACAAAAATGGTCAATAATGCAGCCATTCCAACAGTCATTTTCGGGCCCGGAAGCATCGATCAGGCGCACGCAATTGATGAGTTTGCTGAAATCGATCCGATAATAAAAGCTGCAAAAATGCTTGTTGATCTGGCTCATGACCTGGAGATACCGCTTTGATTGCGATGGGTACGAGGTCGTATCTCCATCTATTTCCACGCCGTAAGTTCGGCGCCAGTCTATCGTCTGGCGTCAAATGTCTGGATGAGACAGGGGAAAGCCATTCTTCGCAGATCGTTGCTTGAAGCAAGATCAGGATATGCAAATCAACGCGCGGCCCCGAAATGGGCCTCGCGCCGACTAATTAACAAGAGCATCCCAGACATTAAAATTTTTCGCTGAGTGAACCGAGAATTAGAATACACCCAGCGCTAGTTTGTCGTGGCGAAATCGCGGCGCGCCATCTTGAAGCGTATATAGCGTCCATGACCTCGGCATATTATGGCAAGACGTCAGGCAGGCAAACCGGCGCCACAGACTGTAACGGTAATCTTTTCCTCGGCTCGCGGTATATAAGCGCCTGACAAAATTGCGGCGACTGCCGCTGCCCCTGCAGGATCGGCCGCAATGCCCATTTCAAACCACAGCCACTGTGCGGCCTGGGCCATATGATCGTCCTCGATCAAAACGTATTCATCGACCACCTTCGAAAGCTGCGCGAAAAGCCTGTCATCCGTGCGGCGGCATGACATTGTGGGAATTGCGCTTTTAATTTCGGGAAGCGTGATCACTTCGCCAGCGAGGGCTGAATCGTGCAATGTGGGTGAGCCAAAAGGTTCGACCACAACGACCTTGATGGCAGGCCTTAAAGCTTTCAGCGCCGTTCCCGCCCCGGTGACAAAGCCGCCACCGCCCGCAGCGATAATCACCGTTTCGGTGTCCGGTCGATCCTCCAATATCTCAAGTGCTATTGTCCCTTGACCCGCGACAACAAAAGGGTCCGCAAAAGGATGAACATAAGTGGCTTTATTGTTCTCGGCGAATTCAAGGGCAAGCTGATTGCAGTGATCGAAGTCGGCACCGCCGATAACGGTACTTGCGCCCCATGCCTGCATTTTCGCTACTTTTTCTGCAGCCACCGATTCGGGTAAGAAAATAGTCGCGGGCACCTTTGCAATAAAGCCACAACGTGCGACTGCCAGACCATGATTTCCGCCTGAGGCGGCGACAAGTCCCTGCGCACGCACGTCTGGGGCAAGCGACATGACCCGATTTGCCGCCCCTCTCGCTTTAAAGGAACCGGAAACTTGGAGACATTCAAGCTTCAGGGAAAGCTCTCCGCGTGTGATCGGTGATTTTATATGGTTGGAAGCAATTAAAGGTGTCCGGCGAACATAAGGTTTTATACGCTGGGCTGCTGCTTGGATATCATCCAAAGAAATCATAGGCTTATCCCTTGCACTCAAGATTTTTTACTTCGCGTCCATGAATCTGCTTGACGATGCGGAATGATTACGTCCAGACTATGGTAACGTTATCATTGACGCTTTCAAAGCAGTTTTTGCGTCAGGAGTGAAGATGATGCGATGCGGAGGGAACATGTGCCAATGACACAATATCTGATGAGTGGAACAGTTCGCGGATACCCGGCCGATCTTGACGCGATACCCGCCTTCAAGATCGGCGAACTGGATATCGATCCTCGCAACGGATCAGCGTCGCTTCCGCTTCTGACATTGGATCCTTCTGCATGGGATCAGAACTGTGATGCAATGTTTACTTACGCTCGAGCAGTCGGCGCAAAAATAGCACCGCATGCCAAAACGCCGATGTCACCAGAACTGGCGCGCGATTTAATTAAGCGTGGAGCCATTGCGTTGACGGTAGCAGATACCCGTCAGGCTAAAGTCATGCTTGAGAACGGCCTAGACCGCCTGATTCTTGCAAATCAGATCGGAGGAAAAGCCAGCGGAGCGAGGCTCGGCCGACTGTTGGCCCAATATCCGTCGTCAGAAGTTACTCTTTATGTCGATAGTCTTGCTTCATTGGCAACTGCTGGCGAAGTCGCAACTAATGCCGGACGTCCAATCGATTTTCTGATCGAAGTGGGTGGTGGAAGAGCAGGGTCCAGAACGATTGAAACCGTATCCGCCATACTGGATGGATTGGCAGAGTTCCCAAATCTTCGGGCGGCTGGTATTGCCGCATATGAAGGAGCGTCTGTAACTGAAGATCCGCAGGAGACGCGACGCACGATTGCCGCGCTTCATGCGCTCGCCTCTGCGGCTTTCTCGCGCCTGCGTACCTTTCTACCGAATGATCGCCTTACGCTTTCTTCGGGTGGATCAAGCTTTTTCGATCTGGTAGTCGAGGATCTCGCCCCTCTCGTCAAAGCTGATGGAAATGCCGATCTGGTTTTGCGCTCTGGTGCCATCTTCTTTTGTGATCACGGCATCTACGCGCGAAGATTGGCTGATCTGGACCGCCGCAACGGCTTTGAACCGGCAGGCATTGGGGTAGCAAGCAAGGCTTTTAAGCCAGCACTTCTCGTCTATGCTGAAGTCCTTTCGCGCCCCGAGCCAGAACTTGCAATCTGCGGTATGGGAATGAGAGATGTTTCCTTTGATCAGGGGCTTCCTGTCCCGGTGTCCTGTTATCGTGACGGGAAAGCCATGGATATGCCCGAGTGGCCGGAAGTAATTAAGCTAAATGACCAGCATGCCTTTCTAAAAATCCCTGCGACCGCTGACCTGTTCGTCGGCGACATAATTGGCTTCGGCATATCGCATCCTTGTACAGCGCTTGACCGGTGGTCGTGGATATTTGTCACTAATTCTGAAGGCAAGGTAACTAACGCCTTGCCGACATATTTCGGGTAGGTCGATGTCTTCTTTGAACTTTCGTCCCCTATGGCGTTACGAGGATAATCTCATCGAAGGTGTTTATGTCACCTTGAAGCTTGCTCTCATGGCCGGCGCAGTGGGGCTTATACTCGGCCTCGTCTTTGCGCTTTTGATGGGGCGGGGTAATCGTCATGTTGGCCTTGCGATCCGCGCCTACATCGAGGTAATCCGTAATACGCCACCGGTATTGCAGATATTTATCATTTTTTTCGTCATGCCCCAAATAGGTCTGCGCTTGCCGCCATTTGAGGCGGCGGTTGTAGCGTTGACGCTCTATTTTGCGGCGTTTGTCACGGAAATTGTGCGTTCAGGTTTGAATTCGATCCCCAAGGCACAGATTGAAGCAGGCCATTGCTTAGGGCTGTCAAATTTGCAGGTGTTCCTCCATGTCGTGCTTCTGCCGGCATTACGTAACATCTATCCCTCGCTTACTAGCCAGTTCATCCTCCTGTTATTGGGAACATCAATCGCGTCGTTCATCTCGACCGAGGAATTGTTCCACACTGCAGCTTTCGTCGAAAGTCGCACCTTCCGTAGCTTTGAAGTTTACGCGCTTATCTCATGTATCTACGTGGCGATGGTCGTCGCGTTCCGTCTGCTCTTTTTCGTTTTCGGAAAGCTCGCTTTCCGTTGGCCCGTAACACGATAGGAGAAAACAATGCGTCCATTGGGCATGGTTGACGTGATCTCCTTTGCCACCGCGTTCCAGTACACCATCTTGTTGGTGCTACTTGCTTTGGTCATCGGCGGTCCGCTTGCACTGCTTTTTGCAATGATGCGTGTATCGCGGATAACGCCTCTACGTTGGTTCGCTGCGCTGATCCTCCAACTGATGCAAGGCGTTCCGCTGCTGGCACTGCTTATGTTTGTTTATTTTGGCCTGCCAGTCTTTCTCGGGGTGCGGCTGCCCCCGCTCATGGCGGTTACAGCAGCGTTTACGGTCTATACTGCTGTCTTTCTGGGCGAGATCTGGCGAGGCGGAATTGAGGCTGTTAAAAAAACTCAGTGGGAGGCTGCGGCTTGTTTGGGGCTTAGTGGATGGCAACAATTCGTGCATGTTATCGCCCCCCAAGCGCTCAAGATCGCGCTGCCGGCCAGCGTTGGATTTCTGGTTCAGCTCATCAAGGGAACTTCGCTCGCTGCTGTCGTTGGCTTTATTGAACTAACACGCGCGGGACAACTATCGGCAGCAGCAACGCTGCAACCGCTGCCTGTCTATATCACCATAGCTGCGATTTACTTCGCTATCTGTTCCCCGCTGACTTATTTGTCGCGCAAATTGGAGACACGTCTGCATGGCGCTCGTTGAAATAAAGAACCTGCGGAAATCATTTGGCACTCTAGAAGTTCTCAAAGATGTGATGCTAGTTGTCGACAAAGGCGATATTGTTGCACTTATCGGTCGTTCCGGTTCGGGAAAGTCCACATTACTGCGGTGCATAAACGGGCTCGAGGAAACGCAGGGCGGTTCGATAACAGTGGCTGGACAAGCCATCAGTGCCCGAATGGAAGGTCTCAAAGAATACCGCCAACGGGTCGGAATTGTTTTTCAGCAATTCAATTTGTTCCCTCACATGAACGTATTGAAGAATATAACGCTGGCGCCAATTCTGACAGGCAAGGTTGCCAAGCCGGAGGCGCGCGCTCTCGCAGAGGCATGTCTGACCAAGGTCGGCTTACTGGAAAAGATCGAAGCATGGCCCGAGCAGCTTTCCGGCGGGCAGCAGCAGCGCGTCGCCATCGCACGCTGTCTCGCGATGGCGCCAGAGTTGATGCTGTTTGATGAAGTGACTTCTGCACTTGACCCTGAGCTTGTGGGAGAAGTGCTCAAGGTGATGGAAGATATGGCGCATCAGGGCATGACCATGGTTTTGGTCACGCACGAAATGACGTTTGCCCGCAATGTCGCAAACAAGGTGGTTTTCATGCACGAAGGCCGGATTTGGGAAGAGGGTCATCCCGCAGATTTGTTTGGAAACCCGCAAACACCTGAACTGCAGGCCTTCATACGGCGATCACAAAACTAATCCAACTAAAAAAGGGAGAACCAAATGGGATTGAAAGTATTTCTAGCTTCTTTGAGCATGGCAGCGATGTTGCTTGCTCCAGTGTCGGCATATGCAGATAAATTACAGGATATTCTGGACAACGGTAAGATCCGAGTGGGTATCCTGCTCGACGTGCCGCCATGGGGCATGAACGATGCCGAAGGAAAACCTACGGGCTTGGATGTGGAAGTGGCGCAACTTTTGGCACAGGAACTCTCTGTAGAACTTGAGATCGTACAGGTTACTGGTACAAACAGAATTCCCAATCTTTTGTCGGATCAAACCGACATCATTATTGCTGCCATGGGAGCTACTTCTGAACGAGCCCAACAGGTGATGTTCTCGCAGCCTTATACTGCCGTACAGTTGGGCGTCTTCGGTTCTCCTGATATCGGTGCTTCGGAAGACATTTCGGTCCTGAACGGTCACACGATTGCTGTGGCACGCGGCACTACGCTGGATTTGTGGTTGAGTGACAATGTACCCTCGGGAGCCAAGCTAGCACGATTTGATGACGTGCCAGGTGCCATGGCGGCCTATCTCGCAGGACAGGCCGATATGTTGGCCGAAAACAGTGCCATCATCAGCAATCTGCGCCGGGATCGGCCTGACACCAAGCTTGAGCCTGTCTTTGAAATTCGCCAGTCGCCCGCGCATATAGGCGTCGCGATGGGCGAACACAATCTACTGCAATGGGTAAATACCTTTGTTTTCACGAATGTAATCAATGGAAAGTTATCCGCTCTGCAGGAAAAGTGGTTCGGCACGAAACGCGAACTGCTGCCAGCTCTGTAGCAATAAGTTTGGCGTCCCTTATTGAGGGCGCCAAGCACGTTCTTTCAAAACCTCTTCGTGAGGTTGCATGGTGGCGCATTGTTTGCGCCATTTGTAAGTATTCTCACCACGAGCAAGGAAAATATCATGTCTATAGTGCGCCACGGAGTTGGCACAGGCAAAGGGTCCGGCCAACGTTCTCTTCCATTTGCTAAAGCCACTGAAGCGGACGGCTGGCTTTATGTATCGGGTCAAACTCCGATGCGTGATGGTGAGGTTGTTGGCTGCGGCATCGTTGAGCAATCACGCATCGCCATCGAAAATATGCTTCAGATTTTGCATGATGCGGGTTACGCAGCAGAAGACATCATGCGCGTTGGTGTATGGCTTGACGACGCGCGCGATTTCTGGAGCTTTAACGGTGTCTTTGAAACATTTTTTGGAGAAAACCCTCCCGCTCGTGCTTGTGTGCAGTCCAGTATGGTTGTGGATTGCAAGGTCGAGGTTGACTGCATTGCTTATAAGCGCAAATAGCCGCTCGGCAGCACCCTGCACATCCACCGGTCTACTTCACTGCATGGTCATGAACATAAGTGTGGCCGATCGTGGCATTTCAGAAACGTAGAGCATGAACTCGCCACGAATATCGGACCATTCGTCGTTTCGAAGCCAGATACCGACGCCAGCCGTAGATTACGCAAGTCTGAACTATTTTTGCTTCCAAATGGTGCGGCGGATAAGATGGAATTTATTTGTATCTTATGTGCGACGTTGTCTGCGAATTTCTTTCGAAAGCGCAGTGGCGAAACGGACATCCAAAGTCATCACTACGCAGCCTCTAATCATCTGACCACGCTGCAACGGCTAACGGCGCTGCTTACGCCGAGTTCAATATGGGCATTGCCTCGATCGAGGACGAAGATAGATTTCTTTCAACATTTTATCGCGCACAGAACTCTTGATGATGCTGACGTGCTGTCCTTCAAAGAGTTTCCTGCCGCGATGCCTCGAATTCCCTAGACCAATGCGAAGATCGCATTCCAACTGAGTTCTGGCAGTAACAGATATGAAGTGATGGGTGGTTAGGCCCCGTTCCGATTGCTCGAATATTTGGGCTTAGCCCGCTTCTGGACATACACTGGCTTTTTCCGACGGCATACTGGCAAGGAGATTTGATGTGACGGAGTGCAACCTCTTCAAAGCGATCTCTTGTTTGCTCTAAACAGTAGTGAAAAACCGTTCTTCCTTATATCTTATATAAAAAGCATTTTTAGGCGCAGTCGATACAGTCAGTTGATTTTGTCGCCCTACATAAAGCTCAAACGAATATTTATGCTCTCAAGCATATCAAGTGCCTGAACCAACAAACGAAAACTCTGATTTTGCTGCAACAGAAAAACTTTATCAATCACATCCTGAATTAGCGTTAAATTCAGCTTCATGTTCATATCAGACAAGATCTGTTCGTATTGTCATAGACAATCGATACGGTCCCGAGAATTCTATGGCCGGGTAGTTATCGTCTTCGAGGGGTCGTCTCAGCAACTATTATGAAATGCAATCGTATGGCATTATTTCTCGCAGAGTTTTATACTTTGCGCGTGATCCTACTTGTATTCAAAACGCAGATTCTATTGCCATAGATAAGCATTCTCTCAGTAGTTCGAGTTCTGTTTCATACGGACCCTCGAAGCTCAGTTTCGGATTGAGGAGAGAGTCATGGTTGCAGTTATTACGAATAAGGCGAGTGGCAGTTCGCGTACCATTACGGGTGATAACATCATTCTTTCTGGGCCAAGCGTGGTTAAACTAACGCTCAATCCAGATGCGATTGCCCAATATCAGCGAGTTGGCGACGACCTCCTTATTCGACTGCATAATGGCGAAACAATCCGAATTGTTCATTTCTATACGCATTATCAAGGCGGTGAGGATAACGACCTCGTCTTGCAGGACAGTGATGGCAAGCTATGGGCCGGAAATCACAGCGACGGTCTCGCGGATTTCAATTTTTCCGAAATACAATCCGTTGATCAGTTAGCTGGTGGCGGTGGTGATGCAGGCCCAGTTTTACTAGGTCTACTTGGTTTGGGAGCTGTAGGCGCTGCTATCGGAGCGGCATCAGGTGGCAGTGACGACAGCGATGCAGACGCAGATTCTGACGCTGATGCCGATGCCGACGCTGATGCTGACGCGGACGCTGATGCGGACGCCGACGCCGACGCTGACGCCGATGCTGACGCCGACGCAGATGCGGACGCCGATGCTGACGCCGACGCGGATGCTGACGCCGATGCTGATGCGGATGCCGATGCGGACGCTGACGCGGACGCAGATGCCGACGCTGACGCCGATGCTGATGCTGATGCTGACGCCGACGCGGATGCTGACGCCGACGCGGATGCTGACGCCGATGCTGACGCGGACGCCGATGCTGACGCCGATGCGGATGCCGACGCCGATGCTGATGCGGACGCCGATGCTGACGCGGACGCTGATGCTGACGCGGATGCTGATGCTGATGCTGACGCTGACGCCGACGCCGATGCCGACGCGGACGCCGATGCGGATGCCGATGCTGACGCAGACGCTGATGCTGACGCTGACGCCGATGCTGATGCTGACGCGGACGCCGATGCGGATGCGGACGCCGACGCCGATGCGGATGCCGACGCTGACGCCGACGCGGATGCTGACGCCGACGCGGATGCTGACGCCGATGCTGACGCTGACGCCGACGCTGACGCCGATGCTGATGCTGATGCTGACGCCGACGCGGATGCTGACGCCGACGCGGATGCTGACGCCGACGCGGATGCTGACGCCGACGCGGATGCTGACGCCGATGCTGACGCGGACGCCGATGCTGACGCCGATGCGGATGCCGACGCCGATGCTGATGCGGACGCCGATGCTGACGCCGATGCGGATGCCGATGCGGACGCTGACGCCGACGCGGACGCCGACGCCGACGCGGACGCCGACGCGGATGCTGACGCCGATGCGGATGCCGACGCTGACGCCGATGCGGACGCTGACGCCGATGCCGACGCGGACGCTGATGCGGATGCGGACGCTGACGCCGATGCCGACGCCGATGCTGATGCGGACGCCGATGCCGACGCCGATGCGGACGCTGACGCCGACGCGGACGCCGACGCCGATGCGGATGCCGACGCTGACGCCGATGCCGATGCTGATGCTGATGCTGATGCTGATGCTGACGCTGATGCTGACGCTGATGCTGACGCGGACGCCGATGCTGACGCCGATGCGGATGCCGACGCCGACGCGGACGCTGACGCCGACGCGGATGCGGACGCCGATGCTGACGCCGATGCGGATGCCGACGCCGACGCGGACGCTGACGCCGATGCGGACGCTGATGCTGACGCGGACGCGGACGCCGATGCGGATGCCGACGCGGACGCCGACGCGGATGCTGACGCCGACGCGGACGCTGATGCTGATGCGGACGCTGACGCGGACGCCGATGCGGATGCCGACGCTGATGCTGACGCAGACGCTGATGCCCCTGACGCCCCTGGCGTTACCGTTGGTGAGGACGGCCGCACGCTCACCATAACTGGTGAGCCAAATAGCACTGCTACAATTTACGATGCAGAACGTGGTGTGATAGGCACCGTTCCTCTCTCCGACGAGGGTACGGCTACGTTCGTACTAGAACCAAGTAACGGCCAGGACGTCAGTGTTACACTGACTGATGCAGCAAACAACGAGTCGTTGGAAACACCGGCCACTGTACCAGACACGCTTGCTCCTGCAGCGCCGACAGTCGAGGTTTCTGAAGACGGACTTTCGCTAATCATCAGCGGTGAACCAAACACTACAGCCAACATTATCAATGCTGCTGGTGATGTGATCGGAACCGTTGAACTAGGAGAAGAAGGCACAGCGACTTTCCCGGTTGAAGCCAGCAATGGTCAGGAAGTCTCTGTCACGCTGACAGATGGTGCTGATAATGAATCGGCCGGCACACCTGCGACTCTGCCAGACACACTTGCTCCTGCAGCACCGACAGTTGAGGTGGCTGAAGACGGACTTTCGCTAATCATCAGCGGTGAGCCAAACACTACAGCCAACATTATCAATGCTGCTGGTGATGTGATCGGAACCGTTGAACTAGGAGAAGAAGGCACAGCGACCTTCCCGGTTGCAGCCAGCAATGGTCAGGAAGTCTCTGTCACGCTGACAGATGGTGCAGATAATGAATCCACCGGCACACCAGCAGTACTTCCGGATACGCTTGCGCCGGAACCGCTCGCTGTCGAACTCGATAACGACACGGGAATCGCGGGCGATGGGATAACGAGCGATGGAACTGTTTCCATCGACGGGCTCGAAGATGGCGGAAGATGGGAGTTCTCAACGGATGGAGGAGAGACCTGGCAAAACGGAGTAGGCACCAATTTCCAAGTCCCAGCAGGCGTTTACCAGGACGGGCAGGTGCTTGTTAGGCAGTACGATGCTGCGGAGAATGTTAGCGAGAGCGCTTCTCTTGGCGCAATATCGATCATCGATATCGCTGCCGCTGATGATGATGCAACAGCGGATCTGGGAAGCCGGACGTCGACCACGCAGGCACCGATAAGCGACGAAAGCCTTGAAGTGCTAGGATTGTTGGATACTGGCGCGCCGACTAATGGTGTACCTGTGACTGTCGCCGCAGGTTCGACGGGCGATCTTTCAATAACTGTCACACAAACCGCTCTGATTGCGGTTGCAGACGCATTCAATATCGAACTTTATGACGCGAACGGCAATCTTGTGGCGGTTGCTACAACTGGCAATGATCCTCTGGTTGGAGATATTGCTGGAATTACAATCCTTGGACTAACCAGTGACAACACGCTCACGGCCAACTTCACGGGACTAGCGCCGGGTAATTACACAGTCGTGGTTCGAAAAGGTGACAGTGCTCTTGGTACCTTGTTGGACGCTGATGGTGATGGTGTATCGCTGGAAGAACTTGGACAGGGTGGCGTTGTCCTCGGAGCGGAAAATCAGGCGCTTGTATTGGATGCCGTGGAAGACGCGCTTGGTCCGGTCCTGGGAGGGACTGTCAGAGGCGTATTGGAACTTGCTCTGGGAACCGTCGATGCTCTAGGCGCGGGACAGCTTGTTGAAGTTCTCTCGACCACCTTAGCAAATCTGGGACTTACTTCTGCACTGGATCAAGTATTGGGCGCGGTCGCAGATGCATTGCTTAGCAACACGTTGACACTCCTTCAGGATACTTCTGTCACAGCTACACTTACCGAACATACTTTCGCGAATGGAAACACACCTATTAGCGGCAATGTCATTGATCCGGACGGTGGCGTGGAGGGTGAAGCTGGCCAAGACAGTGTGGTGCCAGGAACGCAAGTGACACAGGTCGTCAACAGTGAAGGAGATATTGTCGAGATAGGCCCAGATGGGGCAACCATTGAAGGTCTTTATGGAACCTTGGTTCTACAGTCGGACGGTAGCTATACCTATACACCGAACGGCACTCCGGCGTCGGTTGGCCAGACAGACACGTTCACCTACACGATTTCGGATGGCATCAATACAGCGGAAGCTAACCTTTCCGTCGAGATCGACGGTGCAAGATTGGCGGCCGATACAGCACAAGCCGGTATCGAATATGACTATCTCGTCACGGATGGTATCGATATTCCTAATGCTCTGAGTTATTCATGGACCGCTGTTGTATTGGGGGCGCCGATTGGAACAACGGGCTCACTCATAGGACAAAGCTTCGAAGTCGAAGCCAACACGACACAAGACGTCACTCTAAGTATTAACACAGGGAGCCTGCTTGCGCTTGGCAGCGGTGTTACCGTTTTCATTGACGTAAACACTGGCGGAAACAATTGGGTACCGTACGCGACTTACAATACTTCGCAATTATTGAGCTTGTTAGGCAGTGGCGGTTCTGGTGACATATTGGTCTCGGGTATTCCTGAAGGCGACTATCGCGTACGTACGGCACTAAACTTCAGCGTCGTGTCTGTCGCTGGTGGTGTGACGGTCGGCGTTGAATCTGAAGTCAATCATCTGGATGAGTTTGTACAAAGTCAGGTCTACAGTGCAAACGGCGATCTCTTTGAAAATGATCTTCTGAATGTCGAACCGAGTTCTTTGTCTATCTCAACTGATGGTATCGATTTCACGGAAGTTGTGACCGGAGGATCTCTTACTGTCGCAGGGTCGTTCGGTTCACTGCTGATCAATTCGGATGGAACTTATACCTACACACCTGATGACCGGGCAACGTTCGGAACGTCGACCGACACATTCTACTATCAGGTTGAGGTAGATGGCCGGGTTGAAGAAGCGAGCCTTACAGTCACTATCAATGGAACGCTCCAAGGCGAAGAGAATGTCGGCAATCCCGTAAACGTTGCCTTTGAATTGTCTGCGTCTGACGCGGATGTAATTCCGATGCACGAACTTGCACCAACTGGAAATGAAAACGGTGACTCAGATGCTGGCGAAACCCCAGCTCAGCATAGCCTGACAGAGGGCATATTGCTCGACGATGGCAGTGGTGAAGTGACATTGCCGTCAAGCAATGACCAGCCGTCAAGCAATGACAGTGCCACACAGACATCTGACACGGGTCTGGGTACGGCTCCAGTCGAGGAAACGGCCTCAGTGGATGATCCGCTCGGACATCTGGTGCCAGATCCGCTCACGCAGGAGGACGATCTTCTTACGACACATACTGTCTGATCTTTCAGCTTCCACCCTCCGCCGCTGAGTTCTTTGGCGGCGGAGGTTCAGATGACAGATCACCGGCCTTATTGCCGGTTATAATGGAAAATAAATGCGAAAAATTCTGGTTTTAAGACGTTTCGCGACCATAACGTTTACTTCATGCCTTTTGGCTGCGTGCCAGATGTCTGCAAACAATCTTGCTTTGGGCGAGAAGACGCTGACGCAGTCAAAAAACACCGAGGCCTCACGGCCCCTGTCAATGGCGGGTTCAACCCCCTTACCTGCTGTTGACAGGGCAAACGTGACAAGCGCCAGCACTCCCAAGGTGTCGGACCGTGGTTCCCTTACAATGGAAACCGCGGTCCGTCGCGCTGTCGGCTGGCATCCAACAATCAATGAAGCTTCAGACCGTATTTATCAGGCCGACGAACGGATCAGGGCGGCGCAGGCCGGTTATTATCCCAAGCTCAATGCCGGTGTGAATTCGGGCTATCAGAGCAACAATCGCGAAGGCTGGCGCCCACAGTTCAATGTTGCCGCTTCGCAATTGCTTTATGATTTTGGCAAGGTTTCGAGCGCGGTTGATACCGAGCGTGCTGGCAAGGAAATCAATCAGGCCCGTATGCTGCTTGCCGTTGATAATCTGTCAAGGGACACTGCCAGTGCGGTTGTCGAGGTCCAGCGCTATCGAAAGCTTTCGGCCTTAGCACAGGAGCAGGTCGAGGGCGTTAAGCGCATTGCGGGCCTGGTGAATGAGCGAACGGACAAGGGTGCAAGCACCATGTCCGACAAGGTTCAGGCCGATGCGCGTGTAGAAGCGGCGATGGCGACCCAGTTTCAATATCAGTCGGAACTCAATCGCTGGCAGGTTGTGCTTGCTGCGATGATTGGTGGAGGAAGCGCAAATCCTTCCTCTGATGTTCCTTCTTGGCTTGGCAAGTCTTGTGACATTGCAGCACCCGATTGGGATCAGGTTCCGGCGATGCTGCAGGCGAAGGCTGAAAAAGAAGAGGCGGTCGCACAGTTGGCAGCGAGTAAAGCAGAGGCTTTCCCGACCGTTTCGCTTGAAGCGACGACGGGTTATGATCTGAATGCGTCCCGCGATAATACGACCAGCAATGATCGCCAGCCGGAATATTCGGTCGGCGTGAATGTGTCGTCCAGCCTTTATAATGGCGGTCAGACAGGTGCGCGCAAACGTGCTGCGGCTTACGGTCTTCAGGCAGCGGAATCGGCAATCAGCACGGCACGCATCGATATGGAACGCAATCTCATGGAGTCGCGAAGCCAGATCGGTACGTTGAACCGGCTTATGTCATCGCTCGAATTGCGCGCCGGTATGATGGTGAAAACCCGCGATCTTTATCGAGAACAATATGTGGAACTGGGCACAAGAACGTTGCTCGATCTGCTCAATGCCGAGCAGGAATTGCATGAGTCCCGGTTTCAGTCAGCCAACACGGTGCATGATATCAGGCGCCTCAATCTGAACTGCCTCTATAGCTCAGGCAAAATGCGCCAAGGTTTTGGTCTTCAGGCATCGGCATTGCGGGGAGACGGGAGCAACCAATGAAGCGTGGCGAGAACCCTCCAATTATCGATCCGTCGATTGAACTTGGTCTGATTGGCGAACAACCAAAGCCTGAGGCGCCATCACGCTTCAATGTTGAAGGCTGGCTCGAAGCGCTGGAACTGGTGGCAAAGCATTACCGAATGCCTGTATCCGTGCAGGGAACCAAGCTTGCGGCCGCCGCTGATCTCAACATCGACGACAAAGCAAAAATTCGCGCTATGGCCCGTCACATGGGGCTGGGTGTCAGGCTTGTTGAGCCAACCAAGATCACCCTTTCGACCTGGCATCTGCCGTTTGTTCTGATGCTCAAGGATAAGCAGCTTGCAGTGGTGCATACGCTTTCAAAGGACGGGCAGGCGAGTGTCTGGTTAAGCGGCGAAGAGGGGCTTGAGCAGCCGTTTGCGCTGAAAGATCTTCTGGCTGAGACAGAAAGTGTTGTGCTTGCCCGACCATCGAAAACCGTTCCTGATGCGCGTGTCGATGCCTATATCAAGCCGTATGAAGAAAACTGGCTACGGAAGATTATTTTCCGCGATATCGGATCGTATGGCCATGTGCTGGTTGCCTCGTTGATTGCCAATACGCTTGGTCTCGCCGGCATATTATTCTCGATGCAGGTTTATGATCGCGTCGTGCCTGCACAATCGTTCAACACGCTTTACGTGTTGTTCAGCGGCGTTTTGCTGGCAATATTCTTTGATTTCATGATGCGCCGTGCGCGCATGGGCATCATCGACATGCTCGGCAAACAGACCGACTTGCAGATGTCCGATGTCGTGTTCGGTCACGCCTTGCGTGTTCGCAATCGGGCGCGACCGACATCGACAGGATCGTTTATCGCGCAATTGCGTGACGTTGATCAGGTGCGTGAATTGCTCACCTCGACGACGGTATCCGCGCTGGCCGACCTTCCGTTCTTTTTCCTGTTCCTTGTCATTTATTCGGCGCTTGTTGGCTGGATGGTCTTCATACCGCTGGGCGCGCTCGTTCTCCTGATCTTGCCAGGCCTTTTCCTGCAACGGCGGTTAAGAGCCTATGCCAATGCGGCCATGCGTGAGGCCTCGCTTCGCAATGCCATGCTGGTTGAAACCGTGCAGGGTATTGAGGATATCAAAGGGCTACAGGCAGAAGATCGGTTTCAGCAGCAATGGAACCACTTCAATGCTGTAACGGGTGAGGCACAGATCAGGCTTCGTGCCTTGACCAATAGTCTCAGTGTGTGGACGCAGAATGTGCAGGGCGGGGTTTATGCTCTGACAGTTTTTGTGGGTGCGCCACTGATTATTTCGGGCGACATGACGACGGGTGCACTCGTCGGCGCATCTATTCTTGGCTCCCGCATGTTGGCGCCGATGGGTCAGTTGTCTCAGATCATGGGGCGCTTGCAACATGCGCGTATTGCCAAGCGTGGCCTTGATCAGCTGATGCAAATGCCGGTCGATCATCCCGATAGCGAAACCCGTATCCACTGCCCGAAGATTGACGGCTCTTATCGATTGAAGGATGCCATTTTCCGCTATGGCGATGAGAACTCAACCCCCGTCCTTCTGATCAAGGATCTGAAGATCAAGCATGGAGATCGCATTGCCGTGCTTGGGCGCAATGGTGCGGGCAAATCGACCCTGTTGCTTGCTCTTTCCGGACTGCTTGATGCAGCTGAAGGTGAGGTTCTGCTTGATGATCTTGCCCTGCCGCAAATAGATCCCGCGGATGTGCGACGGGATGTGGGTCTGCTGACGCAGAACTCGCGCCTGTTCTTTGGCACTTTGCGCGAGAATATCACCATGGGTGCATCTGATGCTTCGGATGCGGAGATCCAGCGGGTGCTTGCCATGGTTGGAGCAGATGGCTTTGTACGTCGCCTGCAGAAAGGTCTTGAACATCTGGTTCAAGAAGGTGGTGGCGGTCTTTCAGGGGGACAGAAACAGGCCATTTTGCTGGCACGACTTTTGATCCGCGATCCATCGGTTGTACTTCTCGATGAGCCGACATCAACTATGGACGAGGCCACAGAGCGGCATTTTATCGAACAATTCGCGAAATGGAGTGTCGGCCGCACGGTCATTATCGCGACGCACCGAATGCGCGTGCTCGAACTCGTGCAGCGGCTGATCGTCGTTGAGAACGGGCAGGTTGCATTGGACGACAGCAAGGAACGCGGTCTGCAGACATTGCTGGGCATGAGCAAGGTAGAAACACCTAAACAGGCGTGATCCGGAAGGGATACAGCATGGCAGCCATCGGCGGAGACTTTGGTGCCTGGGTAAACGGAAGCGAGCAAGGGCTTCAGCTCAAGAAGAAGAAGCGCTTTGTTCGGCTCGTCTTCGTTTTCTTCATCATTCTGGTGGGCTGGGCCTATTGGGCTTTGCTTGATGAAGTCTCTAACGGGACAGGTAAAGTGGTGCCGACTTCGCAGGAACAGGTCATTCAGTCACTTGAGGGCGGCGTTGTCGCCAAGCTCATGGTACGACAGGATGACGTGGTGGAGCCGGGGCAGATTCTGGCGCAGCTCGACCCGACCGTTACAGAATCAAGCGTGCAGGAAAGTGCCGCCAAATATCGTGCGGCTTTGGCAAGTTCTGCGCGGCTAACTGCTGAAGTCAGCCAGACTGAGCTGCAATTTTCGCCCGAGCTTGATGCGTTTCCGATGCTGGTGGCTGCAGAAACACGACTTTTCGATGCGCGTACACGCAGCCTGCAGGATTCGCTTGAATGGATCACCGAATCCAAAAAGCTTGTGCAAGACGAACTCAATATCAGCCAGTCACTAAGCAAAATGGGTGCTGCCAGTAATGTGGAGGTGATCCGCCTGAAACGGCAGCTGGTTGAGTTGCAGCTCAAGGAAACCGAGATCAAATCGGATTATATCGTTCAGGCGCGTGAGGAGCTTGCAAAGGCAAATGCCGAGGTGGAATCGCTTTCATCGGTTATTCGCGGACGATCGGATGCGCTTGCGCGTCTGACGTTGCGTTCGCCGGTGCGCGGCATCGTCAAGAATATCGAAGTCTCGACCATTGGTGGTGTGGTGCCTCCGAATGGCAAACTGATGATTATTGTGCCGCTTGATGAACAGCTGCTGATCGAGACGCGCATCTCGCCGCGGGATATTGCTTATATTCACCCGGATCAGCGTGCGACCGTCAAGGTGACCGCATATGATTATGCGATTTATGGTGGATTGGAAGGCAAGGTTGTCAGCATCTCGGCCGACACGATCCAGGATGAAGCGAAGCCTGAAAATTATTATTATCGCGTGTTCATCAAGACCGAGACAGATGCGCTTTTAAACAAGCATGGAGAACGCTTTCCCATCGTTCCAGGAATGGTTGCGACGGTGGATATTCATACTGGTAGCAAGACAGTCTTTGATTACCTGATCAAACCGCTCAACAGGGCAAGCGAAGCGTTGCGAGAACGGTAGGGACCAAGTGGCGCCATGTGGAAAATGGTTCGCGAAAGTCGCCGGTTCAGCTGTGAATGGGTGATTTCGCAGGGCATGATGCTGATTATCTTAACCATCGGTGGTGCCAGAGCCGAGCTGCTGCAGTGGAGCGCTTTCGTCTTCGATCAATATTATCGCTAAACCGGTTAGGATGCTTTGCCGATCCCAATCCCGACATGGCCAGTTCGGAGACTATTAAGATAGATTCAACCTGCTTATCGCGCACGCGTTTCTTCACTTGAAAAGCTCGAAGCTTCCCGAGTTCCAATTACTTGAGCAGTCAGTTCTATTTCCCGGGATATACCGTTGGCAGGTTCGCTTGCTCCATAATTGCGGACTAAATTCACTTCGTCTGAAATCTGAACCGCTTCAGCGAATGCGCAAGGCCATGCTTGTGCTGATGCAACGCGTGTTTTCCCCGACGTCTCGTCTCCTCGCGGCCGCTACGCTGCAAAATACGCTCAACCAAACCTTGGCGCATCCGCTTTAACAGCTGTTCGACCGATCTCTTACGAAGGGAATAGTCCCTTCGGTTAAGGAGTAAGACAATGTCTGCAATCGGTTACGTCACCTACAAAGAAAACGGCACCTACGAAGGTTTCTTGCGCACTCTAACCATCGACGCTCCCATCAAGCTGGTGCCCATCACAAAGACCAGCGAGAAATCGCCGGACTATCGTATCCTGTCAAACCGTGCCGAAGTAGGTGCTGCCTGGATCCGAACAGTCAAATCAACAGGTAACACCTATATCGCGCTGATGATCGATACACCTGAGCTCGCCCGCCGCATCCACGCCAATCTTGGACCGACTACCGGCCAGGATGATCCCAATACCTTCACCATCATCTGGAACCGCCCAGGAACCATACGGTAAACACTTAAGCCCGCCGAAAGGCGGGCTACACATTTCAGCATTCGTCCAGTTGCGGATTTGATCGCTCAAGCCCGCCGCGATGTTTAAATTCCGCAATGAGCATCGCGAGAAGGCCGGGGAAGCGCGCTTCAATATCTTCTTTTCGGAGCGAAGATGCGCGGCGGTTCCCGTAGTCCACCTGGCTGATCAACCCCGCGTCACGAAGTACTTTGAAGTGATGGGTGAGAGAGGCTTTAGCAACAGGAAAACCGAACGACGAACAATTTCGCTCGCTGCCATCTGGTAATGTGGCAAGCGTAGCGATTACGGTCCGACGCAGTGGGTCGGATAAAGCCGAAAACACGACACTCAGATCAAGTTCGTCACGCGAGGGTTGGGCAAGAAGCTCAGGCATTGTACACTCATATGAAAACCATAACGACTATGCAAGTCTAAGGTATGGATTGACCTGTACCTTTGCCCGCGTTAGTTAAGGTGGGCTTTGTGTCGATCTATATTACTGAAGCCTTCGCATTTTGTCCGTACGCTTGCGCTCGTCAGCGTAAGATAAAAGCGGGCAGATTATGACATCCATAACTCGTCGTTAAAGTGAGCCCTATGCCAGCACCGCAGCTCTTCACGCCATTCAAGATTCGTAATCTAGAACTTGAAAACCGCATCACTATTGCACCGATGTGCACCTATTCAGCAGTGGATGGTTGCATGACCGAATGGCATCTCATCCATTTGGGGCAACTTGCATTATCAGGGGCTGGATTGCTCACGATTGAAGCAACAGCGGTCGTTCCCGAGGGACGTATCAGCTATGCCGATGTTGGTCTTTACGACGATGCTACTGAGGCAGCCATGCGGAAAATTCTGGATGGGATCCGGAAGTGGTCGACGACCCCAATCGCAATTCAGCTTGCCCATGCTGGTCGCAAGGCCTCAACTGATCTTCCTTGGCGAGGCGGAAAGCAGATTGCAGCTGGCGCCGAGAATGGATGGCGAACCGAAGCCCCGTCAGCGGTACCGTTCAATGTAGCAGATTCTGTCCCTACTGAACTTAGCCGCGATCGTATGAGCGAGATCCGGGATGCGTTCGCTGCAGCCGCTGTCCGATCAGCGCGTATTGGAATTGATGCGGTACAGATCCATGCTGCGCACGGCTATCTTCTGCATTCGTTCCTGTCACCGCTATCTAACCAACGGACTGATGAATACGGCGGGAGCTTGGAAAACCGCATGCGTTTCCCGCTTGAAGTATTTGATGCTGTTCGAGCCGCCTTTCCGGCAGAAAAAGCAGTTTCTGTTCGCGTTTCAGCAACCGACTGGGTTGATGGTGGATGGGATATTGATGGGACGATCGCGTTTGCGAAGGAGCTCGAGTTGCGAGGTTGCGACGCCATCAATGTGTCGAGTGGAGGATTGCATGTCGAGCAGACGATCCCAGTTTCTCCGAGTTACCAGGTACCATTTGCACGCGCGTTGAAAGCGGCGGTAAAAATGCCCGTTGTTGCAGTCGGCCTGATTACTGAGCCATCTCAGGCAGAAGCAATCATTGCCACGGGTGACGCTGATCTTATCGGATTGGCACGCACTATCCTTTACGATCCACGTTGGCCTTGGCACGCAGCCGCGCTCCTTGGTGGCGAAGTCACCGCTGCACCGCAATATCTTCGGAGCCAGCCGGCAACATTAAAGTCTCTGTTCAAGAAATAAGCTGCGTTCCCCCGATCGTTCCGGCACAATGGGTGCCGGAACAAACTGATACACACTTCAAAGCACATCGAGCAGCGTCCTTAGGTCGGGGTCTGCATAATAGGACAGCTTTTGAGCTATGACTGGGCGCTGACCGGCTAGGAATAGTAGTTGCAGATGTGAGGGCAGATTGCGGACCTCATCGGGAGTAAGCAATGATCGGGCCGTGTGATGGGCTGAATAAGAAATCCCGGTCTCTTCGGCATCCAACGATCGGTTCTTGGTCTCAAATATAATTGTCTGCTGGCCAAGAAGGTCAGAGATGTGTCGCGCGCTGTCGTGGTCGTTAACGCCGAAGACCTGTAGCAGAGCAGTGTTTGAAAGAAAAGTGCCGGCGCGTTTCCCATATGTGGCGCGCAATTGATGTATATCCTGAAGAATCGGCCAGAGTTGAACACCATAGCCTGCCATAAGCCCCATCGCTCGTTCGACGGGTGCCAGATTTCCCAGGGCCGCAAATTCATCCAGCATGTAAAGCACCGGCGTCGTCGGCGTCGAGAGATCGCGCGCCATGTCTGTTAGGCTTTGTGCAATTAACAGGCGAAGCCATCTGGAATATGTAGACAATCGGTCGGGCGGAAGAACGAGAAACACCGATGCCGGCGTATCCTTCAAATCGATGAAGCTGAAATCGTTTCGATCAAGCACTGACGCCATGCGAGGACTGTCGAGAAAATGTGTGTGGCGCTGCGCAGCAGATAGTACTCCGGCTGCTTCTCGATCAGATTTTGAAAGATGACGATTTGCAGCACGAGCGATCAGTCCGTGCGCGCTGTGAGATTGCTGCATCTGCCGCAGCATTTCGAGAAAAGTATCGGGAGCTGAAGTGAGGCGTGAACGCACATTTGTGAGGGTACGCTCCCCGGCGACCGCATGACAAACCACGTAGAGAATAATGCCAGCAATCAGTGCCTTTGCTTCCTCATTCCAGTGCGGTTCCACCGATACTCCTGGCTCTTCGAAGACGAGTGCATCGGCAAGTGTGCTTGCGTCTTCTGCGAGATCGGGGCCGGTAGAATCCAGCATAGAAAGGGGATTGAATGCGGCTGAAGGCCGATCGGTAATTCCAAATGGATCAAGGACGTAAACCGCTCCGAATTTTTGCCGGGTTTGGTAGCTGATTTTGGCATTCTCACCTTTGGGATCTACGCAGATGATCGAGCGATTGGCAGTCAGCAGGTTGGGAATGACGGTACCGACGCCTTTTCCGGTCCGTGTTGGAGCGATCGTCAGAAGATGCCCGGGACCATCGTAGCGAAGCTTTTTTCCGCTTTTGACATCGCGCCCGATCAACAAGCCAGAATTGATTTGAGAAAGAGCAGCGATTTCTTTCGTACTGGCGAAACGAGCCGTACCGTGCGTTTTGCCGTTCAGACTTCCGAAATGGGTGATCAACGGATTGGTCAATAGACGGAATGCGACAGCAAGCAGAATTGCTGTCACACCGAAAACGACGATCGCGTTGGCGATTGGGTTATTTTCCAGATGGGTAACAAAAAGCAGACCGGTGGAAATGCTCCAGCAAAACAGTCCAACGATCCCAAGGAGAACGATACCGCCGATCAGTGCTTTGATGGCACGAATAGGCAGAAAAGCGAGTTGAGTGATCGCCCAGATGGGATCGCGCCGTGCCTCGTTGAGCATGGTCCTGAAAGCTACGGATGCCTGCCGAATCTGGCTCATTTCGCTAATTCTCCTGGGGTCTGGAGTGATTGCAAGTCGGGTGCTGTTCCGATCAAATCTTGAAACAGGGATCGGTCTATTTCTCGCCGCAAAAAATTGGGTAGCTCCCGGCGCAACCACTCACGCAGTCTGCGCGAGAATTCAGGATCGTCATTGCTCTCCAGTCGTTGTAGAACGAATGTTCCAATCAGCACTTTGCGGCGAGTTTCATTCGCGCGTTCCTGTTTTGAAAGCCGCAATTTGAGGGCGCTTCGCTGAGCATCAAGTTGTGCCAGTCGCTCTTCAATCGTTTTGTGCGTCATCGTGATCCTCCTGTTGCCTTTATCAGAGCGCGGAAACGGGACCGTTGTCACTCCCAAGAGTGTGGCTTTGAAAATGGCAGGCAAAAACGTCACACTGATGCGCAGGTTTGATTGAGAAGGACGACAAACGTGTCGGTATTGGGAAAGCCAGGCCAGAGGGAGAATTTTGCTAAGGGCGCACTTACGAGTTGGTCTCCACCTCGGATTAAGATCAGATGTAGCCTAAAAGCCGGGAAGAGGAAGTTCGCGTGGCGATCTATCACTTCAGCATGAAGCCGGTATCACGTGGAAAGGGTCGCAGTGCGGTTGCAGCGATCGCCTACCGCGCCGCTGCGAAGCTCTTAAATGAACGGGATGGTGTCACTCATGATTTCTCACGCAAAGAGGGTGTGCTTCATTCGCAGATCGTTCTGCCGGAACACGTGAAAGCGCCTTGGGCATACAATCGTGAAAAGCTTTGGAATAACGCAGAGTTTGCTGAGAAGCGCAAAGATGCTCGAGTCGCACGCGAATTTGAGATTGCATTGCCACACGAATTAACGGCTGCCCAACGTTTGGATGCTGCTCAGGCTATCGCGCAGGTCCTGGCAAACCGTTATGAATCTGCCGTGGATTTTGCCGTTCACGAGCCTCATCGGGAAGGCGACGTGCGCAATCACCATGTTCACCTAATGATGACCGTAAGAAAAGTTACAGCCACAGGCTTGGGTGAGAAGACTCTAATTGAACGCGAAAATAAGTGGTTGATGGCTCGCAATCGTCCAACAACCGACGTGCAAATTGCCGACCTCAGGCGTTGTTGGGAAAACATTGCAAACACACATCTTGCGGTGTCCGGATGCGGTCGGACCATTGATCATCGCTCGCACTGGGACCGCGGATACCGGATTGAGCCGACAGTTCATATTGGCGTGCACGCAACGCAGATTGAGCGCCGCGGATCTGACTTGGAACGGGCACGGCTGAGTGCAGCGTCCGTCGCACAGAATGCAACCTTGATTCGCGAACACCCCGCGCAAGTCTTGTCGATTATTACTGATGAGAAATCTGTGTTTAATCGCCAGGATATTGCAAGAACGCTGCATCGCTATCTTAATGGGGATACTAGTGAGTTTCAAAACGCGTTTGCACGCGTGTTGTCTTCGCGTGAACTTGTCGAACTTGAAGACAAATGCAGTGATCCTGATCACAGGAAATCGGCGTCGGCCGGCTACACGACGCGCGAGATGATGGACCTTGAGTCTCGCATGTTGAAAGCTTCGATGCTTATGCGTGAGTCATGCTCCTATGATGCGGAGTGGCATTCTTCGGAAGATCAAAAGGAATGTCGCGAAACGATACAGCTGTCACTGGAGCAAATGGCGGCGGTTGAACACGTCACTGGGCCTGAACAGATCGCCGTCGTGGTTGGATATGCGGGTGCGGGGAAATCGACCATGCTTGCGCAAGCGCGACGAGCTTGGGAAGGAAAGGGCTACGCAGTTCATGGGGCGGCCCTGTCTGGAAAAGCGGCTGAAGGGCTGGAGGCAGCGACTGGAATACCAAGCCGAACGCTTGCCTCCTGGGAGTACGGATGGCAGCAAGAAAGTTGCAATCTGAACCGTCGTGACGTGTTTGTCCTCGATGAGGCGGGCATGATCGGAACACGGCAAATGAGCCGTGTGATATTTGAGGCTGAATCGCGGGGTGCCAAGATCGTTCTCGTGGGAGACCACGAACAGTTACAGGCAATCGGTGCCGGTGCTCCGTTCCGAGCCATTGCTGAGGAAACGGGTTATGCGAAACTGACTGAGATCCGACGGCAGCGAGCAGACTGGCAGAAGGAAGCTTCAGTTGCATTTGCGACGCATGATACATCTACAGCGCTTGCAGCCTATAGAGATCAGGGTGCAGTTCATTTCTTTGCTGACCAAGAGACAGCCTGTAAATCAATTGTCTTGGATTATCTTGCTGATCGGTTTGAACGACCGCTAGGAACGCGCGTGGTCATGGCGCATCGGCGCGTGGATGTACGCGCAATAAACGAAGCAATCCGCTCGGCGCTGATGGAGCGTGGTGAGCTGTCGCGCGTTGAGTACTCTAGCGAAATAAAGGTCGGGAAAAAAGGCTTGTCCGAGACAGCAGAACGCAGCGAGGCGGTTGTCGAAACAAGCCTTGGCAAAAGGGGTTTTGCAGCGGGAGACAGATTTGTCTTTCTTAAGAACGACCGAAATCTCGGTGTCAGAAACGGGATGCTCGGGACCGTCTCGAGTATTCAAGCAGACCGGGCGGGAAATATTTCCGCTATGTGCGTCACCTTGGATGATCGAGCTGGCGAAATGGTTCGATTTTCTACGAAGAACTATTGCTCATTTGACCATGGCTACGCAACAACGATCCACAAAAATCAGGGTGCGACCGTAGACCGAAGTTTTGTGCTGGCTTCAGCTACGATGGATCGGCATTTGACCTATGTCGCCATGACCCGCCATCGTGAGGACGTTAAGTTATATGCTGCATTGGACGCATTCCATCGTCCAGATATGTCGCGGAAAATCGGACGCCTTGTAGAGCATGGTAAAGCTCCTTTCGAACATCGCGCGAGCGAGGAGCTCAGTTACTTCGTCACACTGGAAGAGGAGGGGATCGGACGGAATACGGTATGGGGTGTTGATCTTGAAAGGGCTATGAAACTCGTTGCACCAAAAATAGGAGATACGATTGGTCTCAAGCACCAGGGTTCTGATCCGTTGGTGCTGTCAAACGGAACGCCGACGCACCGTAATAAGTGGAAAGTGGTTACCGAGGAGGAAATGGCTTTCGATCACATGGCGCGTCGGCTGTCTCGGTCAGGCATCAAACAAAATGTTATCGACTATAACCCCGCAATTGTTGGATCCCGCCACCCGATACACCGAACTACTGCCGCAATGGCCTTGGAAATATTTGAGCGGGTGGAGCAAGCCAATCTTACGCAGACCATCCCCGCCCTACGGCATAGTCGCGAGAAAGAGCGAACTGAAAAAAAGGCGCTCTGTACACCTTCCGTGACTGGTAAAACACCTCTCGGAATGTTTGATGGCCTTAAGCTCAAAGTTCAGACAGAACCTGCTCAGGTGGACTTAATCCATTACGAGTCTTCACTGCATCAGATGGTTACTGGCGCCGACGCACGATACGTTAGCTCTCGAAAAAGCAATGATGCTTTGGCTGAACGTACGCGGCGCCTGCTGCCGCTTGAGGTAGCGGTTGATCGCTACGCACGAGCCTATAGCTCAATCGAACGTCACATCAACGAAGGTCTTCCTGTTCTCTCCACGCAAAGGCGAGAACTGCGGGATGCAGGAAATAAGCTGGACGAGTTGGGGACCGGCAAGCGAGTGCTTTTAGAGTCCGCTTTGCAGCATGATCCTGAAGCAGCGCGCAGCCTAACTGAGCTCAGTGGTCGGGAGCGCGTTACGGGCCTCGTTGCGAGTATGCGACGTGAAAACTTAGCGCGAATTGATCCGGAGATAGGGGCGCAACGCTTTATTGAGCGCTGGCAAACATTAGAAATCCAACATAGCCACCTCTGTGATTGGAGGTCGCGCGATGATCGCCGAAAGGTCGAGCGGCAGATGCATGCACTAGTGAAGAGCCTCTCTGAAAACCCTCTGATTGAGGCGGAGTTACGCACTCAAAGGCAAGCTCTGGGATTTCATTATGTCCTGGGAGGACACGAGAGCCTTTCTCAGGAGCTTCGTCAACGAATTCGTCATGTGCGAGAGCATGATCGCGATTTGGGTCTTAAGCTGTAGAGGGATTATCATGGCCGTATCAAAAGAAATAACCGCCTCGACGCAGGCCGCACCAGAGACTGGTTCAACAGATCCCGCCTTGGCCTTCGATAGTTTGCGATATACTGTGGATGCAGTTGCGCGTGATCTCAGCCGTGAAATGACAATCATCCGGAAAGGCGTCGAGGCTGCTTTCGAAGAATTCGACCGACATGGCGGTGTTCACGATTACAATACTGAAATTGCGCAGATATTAAAGCAACTGGCCCAGATTGCGAAAATCCTTCACAAGATTGAACGCATGCCTGTTCTGCACCAGGATCCGCAGACCATGGCAACTCTCATAGAGCAACGCGCCGTCAGTTTGGTTCGCAGCACAGTTTTTCAGCTAGAGCGGGAGACGGCGGATTTGAAGCAATTAAGACAAATGTTGAACTCTCAACTTATGAGCGCCCGTCATCGCGACCGCCAAAACCGAATGCTCACAGGCTTCAGTGGTATAGGCGTTATCGTTGGGATATTACTCGTTTTATTTGGTCCACAGATCGTTCCCGGAGATTTCGACGAGACGGTTGCTACAATTGTACTCAAAGAGAATGGTTGGACAGCTGGATCTCGGCTTATGCAAGCGTTTAGTCCATCAGGTTGGAGTAGCTTGGTCCGCTCGGATAAACTTGTAAGAGCTAATCACGCTTTACTTGCCGCCTGTGCCAAAACTGCTGCAAAGACCAACAAAGATCAAAAATGTATGATTAACGTTTCTGCGGGATCTATTGGTCTTTGATGCAACAATAGCGAATTCTGGTGCTAATGCTTTACTGTCCTAAAAATTGTAACAACATGGAAAACCGAGCGAGGCACAAGGCTTGAAACTTTCAACGATATTTCTCCAAGAGAAGCTCGAGTGCCCTCTGTTGTAGCATGAGCCGGTGCAACTGTTGCAAAAATGCTTCTGTGTTCTTTCTGATGTCTTAATCTTGTTGATGCCAGCGCTTTGACGATTGCGCCAACCGGCAAATGATATAATGACCAATTTACTCAACTTTAGCCAGCAAGTCCCGATAGGCAAGCCAGCGATCATGCAACGCCTATTTCGGGGACATTATGCTGGGGACTCCATCTTTCCAAAATACGATCAACCAGCGCTGGTTGAAAGCTCTTTCCGCCTCCGTCGCTCTGTTGGCTGCGATTCCAGCTCATGCGCAGACTGCGCCTGAAAAGAATGCTATAAGCCAGAACACCGTGGGCGGAACCGCTGAAGTCATAAGGTTGCAGACAATCACACTTTCAGCGGAGCGCGCGGCCAAAAACCTGCTCGATGTTCCGATGTCCATCAGTGTGATTGATCGTGATACGCTCGACCGTCATCAGGTACGTGATATCCAGGATATGGTGCGGTATGAGCCGGGTGTAAGCGTTGATCGTCAGACGTCGCTCACCAATCCTTTCGGACAGCTCAACAGTTTCAATATTCGCGGTGTTGGCGGCAACCGTGTGCAAATTCTGGTCGATGGCGCGCGCGTTCAGGAGCGCACCACCGATGGTAGCCGCGACTTTGTCGATCCGTTTAATATGAAATCGGTTGAGATCACGCGCGGGCCGAACTCTGTTCTGTGGGGTGCTGACGCATTGGGCGGCGTCGTGTTTTTCAGGACGCTTGATGCCGACGATCTTCTGGATGGTACCAAGCCATGGGCCGTCGAAACCAAGTTCAGCTATGACAGTTTCGATAAATCGTTCCGAAAGCAGATTACCGGTGCTGCCGAAGCCGGAGACTTCAAGGTTATCGGTAGTTTCGGACATATGAGCTCGTCTGAACCAGATATGGGTAAGGCACGTGCAGATGGTGGTATTTGGGGATGCCCACGTGAGTCTATTTGGCCTTGCAACAAGGCATTTCCAATGGATACCGACGCTTATAATGGCTTAATGAAACTGCAGTGGAATCCATCTGCCGATCATGAATTCAAGCTGACGGGCGAGTGGTTTGAGCGGAATACCGATGTCGATCAGAAATATGATTCGGGTGCTGCCAACCCGCTTTATGCAAGCATGCCCGCTTACTACAGTTTTTATTATCAAAACGAGAGTTGGGATCGTTCGCTGAAAATGCAGCGCGCTCGCTTTGCTTTGGATCATCGCTGGACCGTCGGTTCCTCCTGGCTGGATGAGGTGAAGTGGAACATTTCCTATTCACCGCAAAAACGCGATACTACCAGCACTCAGATCCGCAACTACTCCCTTCTGGCAACGCCGCGACGGGAAAAGCGTATTCAGATTCGCAATTATAGCGAAGACTTTCTACAGGCAGATGTTCAGCTGACATCGTCATTTGATCTTGGTCAGACAAGCCATAAATTCATCTATGGTTTTGCGGGCGATATCACCAAAAGCAATTATGATGGTGATAATATCACCACCAATCTCAACACGGGTATAACGACGGTTACGCCGCGGCAGGGTTTCAATTTCCCGAAAGTCGATACAATTCGTGCGGACTTTTATGTTCAGGACGAAATCAAGCTGCTGGATGAACGTTTGACACTGACACCCGGCTTGCGTCTGGCAACCTATTCCCTCGATCCGACCAAGGATGATGGCTATGTGTCACTCGATGGGTTTGAGCCGGAGAAGATGGATGAAACCCGTCTGATCAAGCGCCTCGGTGCGATCTATAAGCTCGACGACACCTATTCGGTATTCGCCTCCTATGGCGAGGGCTTCAAAATGCCAACTGCTCAGCAGCTCTTTGTTTCGTCCACCTCTATCGGCGCAACGAGCATGGTTGAGGTCATTCCAAACCCGAACCTGAAGCCGGAATTTGTTCGCAGTTATGAAGCTGGTCTACGCGGAGAATTTAATCGAGGCTATTTCAGCGCTTCCACATTCTATTCGGATTACAAGGACTTTATCCGTGGCTTGCAGCGGGTTCCGGGAGAAGCAGATAAATACACATCCGACAACGTGGAAAGCGTGAAGGTTTGGGGTATCGAGTTCGGCGGAGAGTACGAGGTTTACAACAATGTTTTCGCCAACGCGGCGCTTTCTTATATGCGTGGCGATCAGCGTGTGGACGCCGGGTCTCAGAAGACGCCGTTTGATGGTGCGTCGCCACTTACAACCGTTCTCGGCCTGCGTTACATCATTCCAGACTGGAAACTTGAAACCGAGTTTGTTGGAACTTTTGCATCGGGTGTGAAGCGCCGTGCCGACGAAGATGCCTTCAAACCTGCGAGCTACACGGTGTTTGATGCCTATGCGAAATGGTCTCCAACCAAGCATATTGATGTGAATTTCGGTGTCGAGAACATCTTCGACAAGCGCTATTTCCCAAATACGCTGACAGGTTATGCCAATTCGCCGGAGACGTCCTCCGTTGCCAATGTCAATCCGCTTGAGATGCAGGTTGCGCCAGGCCGTACCTTCAAGGTTGGCGCCACGATGCGTTTTTGATCGCCATTGATGATCACATGCCGGGGCAGGTTTAAAGCTGCTCCGGCTTTCTCATGTCAGTATCGGTTGATTATGTTCACTGTGCTTAAACAATTTTGGCAGCTGCTCAAATATTGCAATTCTGGCGAGGGGAAAGTCCTCGGCTGGCTGCTTCTGGCTTTGATATTCGCACTGGAGCTGGTTGGTATCTATACAGGTCTCTGGCTCATCAAATGGACCGCAGATTTTTATAATGCTCTTGAGCAACGCAATGTTTCGGATGCCGTCAATCAAATCGGGGTTTTCTGGCTCATCGTCCTGACTAATACGTGTCTTGGCCTTAGTGGCGAATATCTTCAGGGCACATTGAAAATCCGCTGGCGTGAGAAGCTTACGGAGACAGTTATTTCTGCTTGGATGGTGAACAAAGCTTATTGGCATCTGGCGATCCGCAAAGACGGACAGAAGCCTGATAATCCGGATCAGCGTATTGCCGAGGATTGCGAGCTGTTTGTTAAGCACATATTGACGGAAGGTATGGGGCTTATCACCACAATAATAGCCCTGTTTTCTTATGTTGCCGTGCTCTGGGGACTCTCAACTTATGTGCTAAGCTTTAGTGTCTTCGGCATAGATATGGCCATTTCACGTTACATGCTCTGGGCAGCCTTTCTCTATGTTTTCATTTCATCATTTGTAACTCACTTCTGTGGGCGTCGTTTGAAAGCAACCTTCGTTCAGCAACAGAAGAAAGAAGCTGACTTTCGCTTTGCTATGGCGCATGTGCGGCAGCATGCTGGCGACATTGCTATCATGAATGGCGAAGGCCGTGAGAAGCAGATCCTGGCAGATAAATTTTCTTCTGTCCGTGAGAACTGGTACCGATTGGTCTTCCGTCAGGTGCAGCTCGGCGTGTTCACATTTCCCTATCGCCACAGCATTTTCCGAATTCCAACCTTCCTTGGTTTACCGGCATATTTTGCGGGCACAGTAACATTTGGCGGACTGATGCAGCTCGGGCAAGCCTTCTCGCATGTTTCTACCAACCTCTCGTGGTTCATATTCAAGTATAAAACATTGGCCGAACTCGTATCGGCAGTCTCCCGACTGTCTGGATTCCTAAATGCGATTCAGACTGTTGGTAGTGAAGGACAATTATCAGTTGCAAGGTCTGCACATTCATCGCTGCAGTTGCGTGATGTCGCGCTGAAGACACCAGAGGGGCAGGATCTGTTGAAAATCTCGGATCTCGATATCGAACCGGGTAAAACTGTCTGGTTGCGAGGTCGTTCGGGGTTGGGAAAGACGACATTGCTTCGGCTTATTGCCGGCGCGTGGAATTTTGCGAGCGGCACTCTCCACCGCCCTGACGCGACAATGCTGGTGCTTTCACAAAAGCCCTATATGCCGAATGCACCTCTCCATGATGCCGTAGCCTATCCGCTTTTTGCGGAAAAGTTTGACCAAGCCGAAATTGCGACGGCCCTGGAAAAGGTTGGCTTGTCGAAACTCTCACTTCCCGCAGCATCGACGCAGCAGATTGCGCCGGGAACGCTCTCTGGCGGCGAGATGCAAAGGCTTGCCCTTGCTCGCGCCTTGTTAATGAAGCCAGAATGGCTCTTTCTCGATGAGGCGACGAGTGCGCTGGATAAGCTTTCTGAAACCGAGTTGCTCGATCTCCTGCGACGTGAGCTTCCCAATTCAACCATCGTTATTCTGGCTCACCGGGAGCCGGGCAATCTTTCAATCGACAGCGTGATCGATCTTGAAGCGTTTGGCGCGGCCCAAACGCGCAAGCAAGCACCTGTCCCACAAACTGCATGAGGAAATTATGAGCGAACAACCGATCCGCTTGAAACTTTTGGCCGATGCGGCTGATGTTCTGAAGACGCTGCCCTCAATGGGCAAGCTTATGATCAACTCCAAAAGTGGCGGCGCGACGCATGAGCGTATCGGTGTCGTCGAGCAGGTTGAGGTTCGTGACGGCTGGATTTATTTCTCAGGTAGCGAGCATCATTCGCGCATCGATCTTTCGGCAATTGCCTCGCTGATTGCTGATCGTAGCAGTGTAATGCAGGAGAAGGTCTATCCCCGTATCGATCTTCTTGCTGAAGATGAGAGTGTGGTCGGCAGCGTGATCGGCTTTGATGGTGCGGAACCGTTCGATCAGGCTCTGAATGGCTTTGAGTTCTCGGCTCTTCCACCCAAAGACAAAGATCGCGGTACCGGCGAAGCGCTGGAAGTCGGTGATGACGAACCCGGTTTGAAGCCTTTTGCGGCAGCTCAGCGCAATAAGGCAGAGGTGCGCATTGGGCTCGACTTGCCAGCCTTCAAGCAGGAATGGTCGGGCGAAATGCCCGACGTGCGTCCGTCCCGCGGCTTTATCAATGTGATGAAACCGGATTTTCATCTGCATCTCAAAGCGGGCCACGTTGCTTCTTGGCATGAGGTAGAAGAAGGGGATGAGTATCGCTTCTATGCTCTCAATGAGGCGGGTCAGCAAACGGGTCTCGTCGTGTCGGGCAAAAAGGATGCGTTTCGATGAGCTTAGAGCCTTTATCGGTACAAGCCGGGGCAATGGATTGATTCAATATCGCCAGAAGTTCGCACGCATCAATCGGTTATGCATGAAATGGCCAAGAAGCGCGTTGTGCTTCTCGGCGAACAGCATGATCGGCACGATATTCATCGCTGGCAGGTGAATGTTTCTGCGTCTCTTCTTGCTCTTCGCGATGAGCTTGCCGTCGGCTTTGAGATGTTTCCGAGAAGACTTCAGCCAGTGCTTGATGAGTGGGTGGCAGGCAAGCTTGAGGCCGAGCAGTTTCTGGAGAAAGCTGAATGGGGCAAGGTCTGGGGCTTTGATGCAGATCTTTATTGGCCGCTTTTCCACTTCTGCCGCGAGTTTAACGTCAAGATGCTGGCGCTTAATTGTCGCCGCGATCTCGTGACCCGTGTGGGCAAAGAAGGCTGGGAAGCGATTGCGGAAGAAGATCGTGATGGCCTGACCCCGGCACGTCCGGCGAGCCTTGCGCATCGCGAACATCTTTTGCGTCTGACCAATGGCGGGCCGCCGAGCATGCAGGGAAAACCTGCCGACGCACCTGAGTTTGACCGCTTTGTTCGTGCGCAGCAAACCTGGGATCGGGCCTTTGCCTGCAACATCGCGGCATATCTCAAAGAAAAGCCCGAAGCGCTTGTCGTCGGCATCATTGGGCGTGGGCATATGGAATATGGCTTCGGCACACCAGATCAGCTTGATGATCTGGGTATCGGAGAAGTTGGCGTTCTCTTGACCGAATATATTGGTGAGAAGTTTGAAAAGGTAAGCCAATCCGATATTGCTGACGCGGTTTTTGGATTGCAGGGATAGTAATAACGTCTTTCCCGGTCACGTGGCTGATAAGAATGATCGGTGCTTTCAAGGGTAAAAGACCAAACATTGAGGATCATGAAAATGAAAAATCAAACGAGTTGGCGCCTGTTCATGATGTTTGGTTCTTTGCTGACCGTGACGTCCTACAGTTTGCCATCTGTTGCGCAGACAGGGCCTCGCGTTACGGCACCGGCCGCACCATCTGAGGCGGAAATGCCTCAGATCACCAATCAGACTGAATGGCAAAGCGCTGTCATCCGCATCCTCCGACGCTATGGGGTTCTTCTGTCGCGCGAACTCCGCCCTCTTGAACTGGATGGTGTTTTCAAACCGAAGATCAGCTTTTATCTGGCGCCGGATGGAGCTGTCTCTGATGTCGAGCTCGTGGAAAGTTCAGGCGACGATCTCGTCGATGCTGCAGCATTGAAAGTTCCGACCGCTGGTGCAGCTTTTCCACCTTTCACGCCAGATATGCCAAGCGATAAGCCCAAGAAGCTCATTGCTCCATTTGAAGTGCATCTGAGCAAGCCAGAACCCGAAGAGCCTAAAACCAGTGATCCGGCTAAGCCGCAATAAGCGTCAGGCCACCTTTAATTCTCCAATTGGCAGACCGGTGTCGGTCATTTTGTTATCGACACCATTTTCATCGAGAAACTGCTTCATTTCGGCATAGGTCTCAAACCAGGCGCGGTTGTATTTGTCGAATAATGACTGGTCCCAGTAATCTTCCAAACGGAATTGCTTGTCACTGAAAACATCATAACTTGGGATTTTATAGGTTTCGGCAAATTCCGCAGTGCGGCTGTCATAAGTGAAATAGATCGATGGAATGCCGTTAGCGAGCGCCATCAGATTTCCGTGCAGGCGATAGCCCAGGACCAATTGCTGCTTGCGCACCAATTCCTCGTAGTCGGCAACAACATCCGAATAGAACATGCGATGCCGATAAAGGTTTTCGATTGTGTCATCGAAATACCAGTCAGCGGTCCAGCGATGCGCTTTGAGGGCGGCGATAGCCTCTTCCTTTTGTTCAGCCGTGCCGAACACCATCTTTTTTTCTTCAATTTCGCCCTGTGCCGTGAGCGTTACGTCAAAGCGTGCGGCCATTGTGCGGATCAGATCGCGATGCCGGGTCAGATACTGTTCAATATCCTGCGCGTAAGCCGGTGAAACCTCGCGCCGCACCGTAACACCAACCTGGCTCACTTCCTCAAGCGGTGGCAGTTTGATGCGCAGATGCTGATTGTTACGGCGAAACGCCGTCGGGCAACCGATGATACGGACATTCTGAATTCCGATATCGTTGAGTACCTGAGCCGTATAAGCCCCACGCACGCCAACAGAGACGGTTGAATCTGCAATCATGCGCAGAACCGCCTTTGTTTCCTCTGATAGCTGGATTTCACCGCGCACCGGCGCTTGTGCGCCAACACCAAAAGCGATGACGGGCAACTTCAATCGCTGCAAAACAGGGATCGTATCGCGCCAGTTCATATCCTTGTTTATGTAGTTTGAGCCACGCAGGATCACATAATCATATTCTTCCCGCAGCTGATCGATTTTCTCCGGTGAGAAATTGGTGATCGGCAGCTCGGAAGCTTTTTCATAATTCATCAGCTTCAGCGAAGATTCAAAAACAAAGGCGTCGCCGATATTGTGATAGTGATTGATGCTGCCCTGCACGTCGGTATGACGATACCAGCGGACATTGTCGTGATCGTACACTTCTCCTGCGGGGATCATGACGAGGGCGCGTGCCATAGGCTATTCCTTCTTTTGTAACAGATACAGGCGAGCCAGGCTCAGCTGGCCTGTGAAAGTACGGTTGTATCCACGGCAGGCTTTAGCCTGCGCGGATAGGCTTCCCGTAACTGGTGATAGAGATCGAGGTGCTCTCTTGCACAATCGACATAATGAACAGGCTTGCGAATGGATTGATGAAGACGGTTCCAGATATTCGGATCGCTCAGCACTTCAGTAAAACGATCAGCCAGATCTTCGGCGCTTCGCACGCGGAAATGCAGGCCGTCCTCGCCGTCACGAATTTTTTCGGCCATGCCGCCAATGTTCGAGCAAATGACAGGACGGCGATGATGCAATGCTTCCTGAATGACGATAGGTGAATTTTCCCACCAGATCGAAGGCATCACAACCCAGTCCACCGACTGCATAAGCCGCGGCATTTCAGCATTCTGATAGGCGCCGTAAAAGCGGACACGCGGTCCTGCTTCTTCAATGAGCTTCTGCATTCGTGCCTGAAATGCCGGCGGTTGCTTTTCGAGATTACCGCCAAAGATCATAAGGCGGGAATCCTCGCCCCATACCTGTTCGGGAACGCGTGACACCGCATCGACAAGCACGTCAATGCCCTTAAACGGGTTGATCTGCCCGAAAAAGGCAAAGCGACTGCGCCGTGGGTCCGGTCCCGTAAGCTCGCGCGGCGGCGTTGTCTGTGTGATCGCGATCCCGTTTTCGATCACTGCCATTTTCTGAGGATTTATACCCCATTCGCGATAGCGGTTTGCCAGAAACTCGCTGGGCGACACGAAAGCGTCTGCCAGTTCCAGCATCCCGCGCACGAAACGCTCGCGCTTTAAAAAGCGGGCAGGCGGTATCTGCGGGAAGCAGGCGTGACAATCAATTGGTGACGCTTCATTGCAGAGCTTCGAGGTGCCTGCTTTTACCATCTGCCCGTCATTGTTGCAGATCGAGAGGAACTCGTGAAACGTCACCAAAATGATGCGATCCGGCAATGTCTCGCGAATAGCATAAAGCGTTTCTAGGCCGAGGCCGAGTACGTGGTGAAAGTGAATTATATCCGGGTCGAAATCGCGCACAAACCGCAGCAGATCGCGGCGGATTTCGTCGGTGTTTTTGTTTGAAAGATAGAAGTGATCATACTCGTCAGCATGAAAGAGAATTTCGTCACTTGCGCGACGCATACTCATCAGTGCAGTCGTCCCATGCCGGGGGATGGGGTGTGCCGCGCGTGCCAGATAGACTGACTGCACGTCGGGAATGGTGTTTAAGCCCCTGTGCAGATTATAGGATGCAATTTCACCACCGCCGAGTGAGATCGACGGATGGGCGTGGGAAATGACCAGAACGCGGAGCTTCTCGCTCATACGGGTTCCTCCATTTGTATTTTGCGCTTGCCAGCGAGAATGGCCGACCACCGGGCGTCGAAAACCTGGCGGTCGATCCGTTCAATTAAAGCAATCGTTGAGGCCTTGTCGGTGACAGAAGTATCATCCGCACCGAGCATCTGTGCTGATGGCAGCCAATAGGAACGCAGGCCCGATTGTTTGAGCTTGAGCCCAAGGTCCAAGCCCTTTTCATGCGTGCCGAGGTAGCCTCGTGTGAAGCCTCCGGCTGAAAACAATGCTTCGCGCGGCATGATGCAGCATTCAAAAGTTGCCGTTGCCACTTCGGTCAGCGACATGCCGGATATGGCGTCGATCGGATAGCCCGCATAGCGACTGATGAGGGCGCGATCCGATTGTGGTCCTGCGACCCACGTCCCTGCCCAGCGGATTGAATCATCTTCATAGGCAAGGGTCGGAGAGAGCACACAGTCTTTATGGGTTTCATATGCATTGACCAGCTTGTTGAGCCAGCCAGCCTTTCGTGGCAGCAGGGAGCCTGCCAGAAAGACAACCTGATCGGTGGTAACAGTGCGCGCGCCGACTTCCAGCGCGTCATAAAGATCTTCCGAGCCATTGGCCGAAACAAGTCGAATGCGCAGGCGATAGAAATCAGCGAGCCGTCTGATCTGAACGCCGACGCGGTCTATGATTTCGGTTGCTGCTGCGATCACAATCGGTGCTATTCGCGTTTCAGGATCAAGAGCAAGCAGCGCAAGCAATGGCTCGATCTCTTCGACGCGCTCGTCAATCCCGATGATGATTGCTGGCCCTATTGCGTCTTCAAACGGTCCCAAATCAACCACACCGAATACTTCAGGTGCCGGGCGGGTAACGCCACGCAGCAGCGGCACCAGCTGCTGATCGACGATGTGGCGTAATGCCCAGGCGTTGGGGTCCGTTGCGCGAAGCTGCCGCACGATTGCATCGCGCGAGGTCACGCGCGTCGGCGTTAGCGGAAAGAAGGCACGCCGCCCGTCGCTGATGGATAATTCTAGGTAGAAGGGTGACGTACTGTCACCATCAAGTTCCGCAGCAAATGCCACAAAGCCATGAGCATGTCTGCTTGGATCAAGACCAGCATTGAACGGTGGTTGATTGTCAAATTCACGCGTCACATCCGGACGATCAATGCGCGTCCATGTTGTGTCGATCTGGATTTCTCCACGATGACGACGCAGTTTTACACCTTCGACGTGGCTGTCGGGATCGAGCAACCAGCCTGCAACAAGAAGGCCACTGCCTTCAACGCGGAAAACATTGTCGATGCCAATCCGGACCGGAAACGGGAGGGCCGAAACAGTGTCGGTGCCGTCAAAGCGATTGGCTGCCGAACGCAGCCTTAACAAAATATCTGTTGAGCTTCTAACGCGCGGCAGGATTGCGCGGATATGGGCCGGCGTCTCGCGGGAGCCGGACAAAAGTCTGCGATCATACACTTCTGTAAACCGCCAGCCGCGCCTGCCGCGAAACAGAATTCGCTCAATATCATTGGCTTCAACCGGCTCATTGGAGAGCAGCAGTCCGGCAAAACCGGATGCTTGTTCGTTGAGGTCAGGGCGGGCGAAAACACTGATCGCACATTCGGCGAGCGACGAATTTTTGCCGCTGATAAGCAGTCGCGTGACACTGGGTATCAAATCCTGTGCCCAGCCCTGAACGAAAATCTCGCCTTCATCGCTAGCGCCGATCAATTCGATACAGCCATCCGAACGCGCTCCTGCTTGTAAGAGAACAGTGATCGCTGAAAGCTTCTTCCGGCTGATTGGTCCTGAAATCAGGCCTTCGACGAGCTCGTCAATGACGCCGGGCAGAGCCGAACCCGACAGATCAGCAATCATTGCAACAAAATCCGCAATGGAGGCGGATCGTGAGGCAAAGTTATAGCGCCCTACCTTGGCCCGGTGCTGGAACATGATTGTTTTGAGCACGCCTCGACGCAGTACATTGGTCGGAACAATTGCCACAAAACCGTGCGTTCCGGCAGACGAAGGTTCTTTTAGCGGCCAGGTAATGAGGTTTGTTTTCACACTCATTGCCGGGTCGCCGTTCAGAAAGGCCGTAACCTGATCATTGGTCGCACTGCCAATACCCAGCACTAAAACCAGCGTGTCCTCAATCACGCTGCCGACCACCATTTCACCCTCCATCATCATGGGTGGGCGGTCTGGTGTTCTGGGCTGTTTTGGGGCTGAATTCGGACGTTCGTCTTGCACCATACGGCTTGTCCTTACGGCATCACTGCAAGCGTCAGAAGTGCGCCTGCGACAAAGCCGGTCAAAACGGCAGCCAGCACGAAAAGTACCTTGATGTCACCGCTGCTTCTCTTGCGCACGTCTTCCATGCGCTGTTCAAGGCCCGCCACCACGCCATCCATGCGCATGATATGAACATCAAGCTCGGTCATGCGCTGGTGAAGATCGGTGCGCAGCGCATCAACCGAACCGGCGATATCGAGAAGCTCTGCTGGTGCCGCATTGCCGGAACTGTCGATGGTGGGTGCCGCGCGCTGCAATGACCGCTGGTTGACCTGCAATTGCCGCTGTGCAGCCATCAGCATATCGAGTTTATCGAGAATGCGGGTCATCGGTGCTGCGATGAGCGCTTCGGCCGCTTGCTCATCAGGCTTTGGAACGCGCAGCTTTTGCTCATTGCCTGCGGCATTGGCTGCCACGACCACCAGATCGCCAGCGCGGGCTGCAGCAAATTGCGGCAGCATCACTTCGAAAGCGTGGAGCCCATCGCCAATGCCATTGCGCTTGAGGTCTGGTCGCTCTTTGTCGGCGGGTGCTTCGGCAATAGGCTTGTCGTCCAACAGAACGCGAATGATAAGCCGCTCAGTCGGATAGGACGGATCAAAGGCCCAGCCGTAAAGACGTCCTTCTTCAATAGCGTCAACGCGCCCTTTCATGGCTTCAGCCCTTTGAGCTGTCGGCGAAGCGCTCTGTGCTTCAACCGGCTTTTGTGCCACTTCGGATGGAATTTTGGTCGCGATGTTCATGATCTACCTCTCATGCTGCCTCGACACGGGCCGCGCGCAGGGATCCAATCAGATCGAGATAGCGTGCTGCGGTGGTGTCGATGGTGTCCGGGTGCCGCGCGTTTTCGCCAAGTGACTGGCGCAGGTCCGGGTTTTCCGCCATGCGTCGCATTGCTTGGGCGAGCGCCAGCGGATCATTGGGCGGAACAGTGAGACCATTGATGCCATCAGTGATCATCTCGGCCATTCCACCAATATTGCTGCAGATGACGGGACGGCTTTGTCCCTGTGCTTCCTGAATGACAAGCGGTGCGTTTTCCCACCAGATCGAAGGCATGATCGCGCAATCCACGGATTGGATGTGTTGAGCGATATCCTCGCGGCGATAAGCACCACGCCGCTGCACAACAGGAGATGTCTGGGCAAAAAGCTCATCGATTTCGCTAACAAAGCTCTCGCTCTGGAAGGGAGCTGCTCCATGAACACGGAGCTCGAAATCAAATCCCTCGGCAATCAGCAGCTTTGCGGCCTCAAGCAGAACCGTTGCACCCTTCCACGGGTTGAGATTGCCAAAATAGCCAAAGGTCGGTTTGGCCCGCTCTTGCGGAACAGCCGTTGATCTTGGACGTTCCGGCTGGCCATTGGGGATGATCTGAATGCGATCATCGGCAAGGCCCCATTCTACATAGCGCTGTTTAAGAAAAGCACTTGGGGACACAAACGCATCGACAGTGCTCAGCAGCGATTTGATGTGCCGCTCACGAAGCACAAATTTATCCAGCGCAATATCTTTGAAACAAGCGTGGCAGCGGTCTGGACTTGCCCCATGACAAAGCTCTTTGCCGGTGGTACGAACCATCAGCCCGTCATGATGACAGATGGGGTAATAATCGTGCAGCGTCAGGACGATCCGGCAATCGGGCAGTGTGCGGCGCACGATATGGGGGAATTCTGCGCCCAAAAGCAGCAGATGATGCAGGTGCACAATGTCGGGCCTGAAGTCACGCAGCAGTTCAACAATATCCGGCACAATGCCGTATAGGTCGATCTGGCTCATATAGAAGCGATCAAAGTGCCCGGACCACAGCAGAATTTCATCGCCGCCATCGCCGATGCTCTGAAAGCTCGTGCCCGGGCGCGCTTCGCGATGCACCTTGTTGGTTGCACCTAGAAACATCGCTTCACATCCTGCCCGCTGATAGGCGCGGAACAGATCATGGGCGAAAATTTCCGTTCCGCCCGGGTGCAGCGATGGATGGTTGTGGGCTGCGATGAGTACACGCGGGGCCATCAGACACCACCTCCGCGCGAGGCAATGAAGATATCCTGATAGTGATCGGCTTCAATGCCGCGCCAATGCCCAAAGGACTTTGTTTGTAGCTCCAGTTTGGCACCTATAAGCGCACGGTCCAGAAAGCCGTTTTCAAAGCCGACCGCCGCAAGGGGCGGAAGTTCCGGCACAAACCAGCATGGGCCGGTTCCGTGACGTTCAAAGGAGAGGCGCTTGTCGCGCTTGCCGTGCCGGTCGCGAGCGGCGATGTCGTCTACGACAAAGGCAGTCATGAACAGTTTGCCACCAGGCGCCAGGACGCGCGAAATCTGTTCCAGATAGGATTTTACCTCGTCAGGCGGTAAATGCGTGACCACAGAGGTCATGATGACGAAGTCGAAGCTCTTATCCGCAAAAGGCAATGTGAGGGTCAGACCGCTCACGCTTCCTTTTGGATTATAAAGATCATGGGCAATGTCGAGATGACGGAACTCGAAATTGGGATAGCGCGCAGTGATGTTCTGGCGGCACCAGTTAACGCCACCGACCACAGGATCAATACCGGCATAGCGTGTCTTCGCCGTGTCGAGATATTGCGTCAGTGGTACGGCCATGCGGCCAATCCCCGAACCGATATCCAACACGCGTGAATCAGGCCTCAGCCCGCCCTTGCGGATGAAATGACCAAGGAACTCGGCACCCACGGCGCGATAATCGCCGTCTCCGACGAACACGCTGTTCGGGTCGGGTGAGGGCAGAAACCGGTTCTTCAAAACAGATTGTATCAGCCAGTCAATCTGTTCTTCGGGTATTGCTGGTTTGGCTTCAGGTTCTGGCTGTTTCAGCATTACCACTTCCGTCAAGCGGCGCTCCTTTCAGATTTGGCCACGATCACATTTGAGGGCATTGAGAGCTGCATCTCGTCGTGTTGCGGGGCCATCAATTCACTGATTTCTTCGTTCCAGCGCTGTGTGTGCAGCCAGGAATTATATTGGCTGGCAAGGCCGCGCATATAATCCGCGCTGCGGCGGATTGAGCGGCGCTCGAAATGGTAGAGGGCAACGCTCGGCTCGTAGTAAATCTGGAAACCGAGCTGGCGAATTTTCAGGCACAGGTCGCTGTCTTCGTAATCGCCGATGACGTAGTCTTCACTGTAACCGCCCACGAGGTCAAAGATGTCTTTGCGGGTAATCAGGCACGCGCCGGTAACGCCAGGCACATCACGCCCACGGCGCGCAGGCGCATAATTGCCCGGCATACCTTTGTGGTAGTGATGATTGAGCCAGATGCCCTGTCGATCGCGGGCAAAGTAAAGCCCGGCATGTTGCAGAGAGCCATCTTCAAACAAAAGGCGCGGACCGATTGCACCGAGCTTAGGCTCGTCGAATAGCGGCTGGATCAGCTGCTGCAACCAACCATGTTCGGAAGGCACCACATCCGAATTGAGCATAACAATTGTTGTGCCTGTCGCGATGCTTGCGCCCGCATTGCAGGCGCGCGCATAGCCGCCATTGCGGTTCATGATTGCAAGCTTGAACGGCATATCATGCAGGATGTTGAGGCCGCCAAGCATATGCTCCGTGTCATCCTGAATTTCAGGTGAATCGAGCACGAAGATAAATTCAGCATTGGCGATCACCCACGGATCAGTTGCCATCGATGAAAACTGAAACCGCAGGAAATCGAGATTGCGGTAAAGCGGGATGACGATCGAGGCCAAAGGAGAAGCAGGCGTCTCGCCAAATTCTTTGACTTCCGTGATGCGCACCGTTGCGCCGATCTTCTTTTCAACTTCTGTGAGTGCGGGCGCGAGAATCTGTTCAAAAACATGCGGTCGCGCCTGTTGTGGCGGGACGGAACGCAAGATCCGCATTCGCTGCGCGGATGGTTCAAAAGGTTGTGGCGCAGGCACCAGTGGTGCGGTGCTGCCCGACGTAAGTCGCATCTGAAAACGCGGCTGCAGCAATGGGCCAAGGTTTTTTGCCGATGGCAACCACGCAACAAAGCCTGTCACGTCCCTTTGTGGAGCATCCTCACGCTTGGTAGTTTTACCTGCAAACTTATGGAAATAAGGCTTGAGCGACTGAGCGCTGCCGCCTTCAGGTAAATATTCGATATCGGCTAGCATGGCCGAAGGATCATGCATCCAGCCACCGACGATCAGGCCCCCATCCAATGCCAGCGCCAGATCGATTTCGGCTGCCGGCTGAGAAGCAGATTGTGCAATTTGACGGACAGGCAGCGGCGAGCGCGTCTGTAAATCAATGGCAACGGCGGTTCCTGCCGCATTGATTTTGCCCAGTTGGCGAACCAGAAACTCCCGCAAAGCACCGTTACTCTGCCATTTGCTCCACCATTTGGTGAAATCGTTCTGTTCTGCCGTTCGGGTTGCCATCTTGCGCACCGCGACACCCTTCTGCCCGCTTAGTACAAGCAGGAGCGATGAAGGCAGATCCTGCGGAGCTTCAACCAGAAGATGGCAGGCCTGCCAGGCATTGCGGCCCTGCTGACCAAGCACAAATCGCGGCGGGATGACCATGACGCTGCCCGGCGTTATGCCGTAAATGGCAGAGATTTCGCCGAGCATCGGATCAACGGCTGTTTCGAGAAGATGATGCCCGGAAACAGGTTCACCACAATGCTGTGCTTCCCGGGGTTCCGGCGTTAACGCGAAAGTCAGCTCGCGCACGAGGGATGCGAATGCCTGATTTCGCGTCAGCCGGAACGTGCTGCGCCAGGTTGTGAGGATATTGGTCAGAAGCTTGATATGGCCGGGCAAAGTGAGATCACCGACGACATGATTGACGTCGAATGCTGCAAGCTCATTGGCCGGATAAAGGATTGCTTGTGCCGTAGGTCCCAATGAACCTGCACTCAGCGATAATTCTATTGGTTCGGTTCCGGTCCGCATGGCCCAGAACATACGCATCCCACCATTTTCCAGCGGAATGCCAACACTGAGCAGTGGGACGGGCTGCACAGGCGTTTCCAGCGTGCATTTGTTTGTGGAGCGAGCCGGGCCGGGAACATCCCAGATGACCACAGCCACGTCGGCGCATAGACGGCAAATGGAGAGATTCTCGGTTTTGCTTTCAGTGTCCGCCGAATGGTCGAGGTTCAATGTGAGCGCCCTTTCATTCTTGTTGGAAATGCAGGGCCTGAAGCAGCGCTAACGAGGCTGGGTCGGGCCAAAAGTCGAGATTGAAAAGAATTAAAGAAGGAACATGCCCGGCGGGAGGATGCCGGGCACGCACTCAATCGTTTAATCAGTGGACAGTGAAATACTGGTCGGGATGAGCCTGTATATCTTCTGCACTGGTGTTCACGAGGGTAACGGTGTCGCCATTGCCAAGGTCGACAACGACATTGCCACCAACCTGTGTGACACGGTCTGCGAGGTCATCCGCCGAATTGACATCAAGGCCATTGATGCCCTGCTGGATCTGAAGGATGTCTTCGCCTGGGTTGAAGTCAAGGATGACGTCGTTTCCGCCGCCGCCATTGAACAAGAAGACGTCGCTACCGGCACCGCCGATAAGGATGTCGTCTCCAGCACCGCCATCGAGGATGTCGTTGCCGTCGCCGCCCAAGAGAACGTCATTCCCTTCGCCGCCGAAGAGAAGATCCGAGCCTGCACCGCCTTGAAGAACATCGTCTCCAGCGCCGCCAAACAGCACATCGTTCCCATCGCCGCCGCTTAGGACGTCGTTTCCTGCATCACCGAACAGAATGTCATTTCCGTTTCCGCCGAAAAGGAGGTCATCACCATTTCCGCCGAAGAGGATGTCATTCCCGTCATCGCCGAAGATGGTGTCATTGCCATCACCTCCGAATACGAGATCATCACCGCCATGGGCGCGGATGAAATCGTCAAAGCGGGAACCGAACAACACGTCGTCGTAGGCGCCGCCTTCTAAAGTGGCCATCTGCTTCTCCTTGTGTTCCTGTATGGGTTACAAAAAGGCCGGGAATAAACCGACCATCATGCTTGTAGTAGTTTGCGCCGCATCAATAAGGATTGCAACACTATTAATTGTTGCAATTTTGGCATCCGTAAGTAACAAATTATTACGAATAATTTATATTACATTTTTGTAAACACAAATATGATGTATATTTAATATCAATATAATTTCTATTTATATTATATTTAAATCCAATTTACTTCAAAATTTGAACTGGATCGATTCGAATAGAAAAATTAATATATTTCAATATGATGAAGCCGCGCACGTTGGAACATGCGCGGCGCAGGTATTTTCAGTGTATTCAACCTATGGATGAGTTATATTATAGAATACTCTTTCGTTACGTTTGACGACTATCCGGCTGTTGTTGTGTTAAGCACGCAGCCGGATGCAGTTTAATCTTCGCGGAATGCGCGATTGAGACTGTCGGTAATCGGCGACACGAGATAGTCGATTGCGCGGCGGTCTTTGTGAACGATAATGATTTCTGCAGGCATACCGGGATAAAGCCGTGCAGTTGGATTGGCGACAATCGCCTCAGGCGTAATTTCAGCGCGGGCGACGAAATAAGCCGTATCTGTCTTTTCGTCGAGCGACTGGTCGGCGGCGATATAGGTCAGTCTGCCGTCGAGCGGTGGCATTGAGCGCTGGTTGTAAGCTGTCAGTTTGATCTGCGCGCTTGCCCCCACAGAAATACTATCGATGTCGCGTGGGCTGATCTTCATTTCCACCACCATGGGTTCGTTTTCCGGTACGATATCCATGATCGGTTCACCCGGAGCCACAACGCCGCCAGGCGTCCGCAGTCGGATATTGGCAACAATGCCCTGTTGTGGTGAATTTACTTCGACACGACGCATGACATCCTTGGCCGCCACGATCCTTTCTTGCACATCGGACAATTCGACCTGACTTGATGTAATCTCGCCAGCAATTTCTGACTGAAGGTCGCTTTCAATCGCGCTCAGTGCAAATTCGGCACCGGCTTTTGCCTGTCCAGCCTTTGCCTTGTCGCCAGCATATTCACCACGATCACCGGAAAGCTGGCTCAAACGTGTATCGATTTCAGTGAGCTTTGATTTCTGCGCGAAGCCTTTCTCAACAAGACTTGCGATGGCATTGCGCTGTTCAGTGATCAGTTCGATCTGGCGATCAGTTGCGGAAATCTGTGAAGTCGAAGCCTTTTCCTGCTCGGTATATTGCTCAATGGTTTTTTGCTGAATGTCGATTTTGCTCAGCTTCTGGGCGAGGCGCTTCTGAAAGAAGATGTTCTCCGCGCGAACGGCGTTTTCAGCATTCTCGCCACCTTCAGCAAACTTTTCAGGAAAGGTGATTTCCTTTGCACCAGACTGCTCTGCACGCAGGCGCGCAAGTTTTGCAATCAGACCGATCCGACGGCTTTCGAGTGATTGAAGTTCGGATCGCGCCTTTGTTGCATCGAGCCGGACTAACGGCTGACCAACTTTGACGACATCGCCTTCCTGCACCAGTAGCCGATCAAGAATGCCGCCTTCGAGATGGCTGATCGTTTTGCGTTTGGAATCAACAATAACCGTACCCAGTGCCACAGCCGCACTGCCAAGATTGGCGGAATAGGCCCAGGCAAAAAAGCCGCCAAAGGCAACGCCGATTGTTGCAAGCCCAGCGATAATCAGCCCGCGCAGCGGCGATTTCATATCTTCCTGTTCGATATCATGCGCCCATTCTGGCTTAACAGAGCCAAATCGAGTCAACGACTTGTTGTCGGATGATTCTGCACGCGGGGCGAGCAGGCTGGAAACACGACGCGGAATAACGGATTTGCCCATCATGCGCTTGCTGCTCCCATTTTAGGGCCAGTCGTGGCCGGGGTGAGTGTGGAGACCACATCGGTTCGTGGGCCGAATTGCGAAATCCGACCGTTTTCGAGCACAAGCAGCTTGTCTGCGACCTGCATGATAGACGGGCGGTGTGCGATCATGATAACAATGGCACCGTCGTCGCGCGCGTGTTCGATAGCACGCATTAGGGCGCGTTCGCCAACCGCATCAAGGTTCGAGTTCGGCTCGTCTAATACGATGATGCGCGGACGGTTATAGAGGCAGCGTGCCAATCCGATTCGCTGGCGCTGACCGCCCGAAAGTGTCAGTCGTCCGTCACCAACAGGCGTATCATAGCCAAGTGGCATACGCCCGATCATCTCGTGCACATCAGCAAGGCGTGCGGCTTCCAATACGCGCTGCGGATCGCTGTCACCCATGCGGGCGATGTTGTCTTTGATCGTGCCGTCGAGTAGCGATACCGATTGCGGCAGATAGCCGGCAATTTCGCCAAAAGAGCCGCGTTCCCAGAGATAGACATTGTTGCCATCCAGGAAAACACCGCCGGACGTTGGCTTAACGATACCGATCAGCAAGCGAGCAAGCGTAGACTTCCCAGCAGCCGAGGGGCCGACGACGCCAAGCACTTCGCCCGGTGAGATCGAAAATGAAATGCCTTTGATGATCGGCACATCGACGCCGGGTGCCGCATAGATCAGCTTGTCGACAACCAGATCACCGTTGGGGCGGGGGGTGGGCATTGTCTGACGCACAGCAAGGTTTTCGGAAAGCAGGGATTGAACGCGTTTCCAGCTTGCAATTGCGCTGACCCACTGACGCCAGTTCTCAACAATCCTGTCAAATGGCATCAGCAGGCGACCAATGATGATACTGGTAGCAATCATTGCGCCCGGCGTGATTTCCTGCTGCATCGCCAGAAGCGTGCCGGCGCCAAGTGAGCCGATCTGCACGATGAAGCGTGCCGTTCGCGCAATGGATGACATAGCGCGGGCTCGTGTTCCGCCCAGATCAAGCACTTCAAGCGCCTGCATCTGCATGGTGCGCCAGCGGCGTGCCAAAGCGGGCAACATGCCCATGGCTTCAATGGCTTCCGCATGACGCAGGCTGCTGCCGATTTTGGCGACAGCCTCGACATTGGCCTGATTGGCTTCCTGTATGAGATTGCGGGTCAAAAGATCTGTCAGCACGCCACAGGCGACCAGAATGATAACTGCGACCAGACCGATCAGGCCGAGCATTGGATGCAGCATGAACAGCACACCAAGGAAGATCGGCGACCAAGCCGCATCAAGCGGCGCATTGATGGCGGGTGAGGTTAGAAAGCTGCGCAGTTCAGTTAGATCGCGCAGCGTTTGGGTGGCTTTTGGCAGGCCTTGGTTGACCGATGCCTGCACGGCCGCAGTCAGCACTGCCAAGTTTAGCCGGCGAACGAGTGCGCTGCCCATGGCCTGAAACGAAAGTGCCCGAATGTATTCCAGAACGCCGAATACGAGCATCGCGCCCACGGCCAGAATCGTGAGCATGGTCAGTGTGTCCATGCTTCGGCTGTTCAGCACCCTATCATGAACCTGCAACATATAGAGGGGCACAGTGAGTTGTAGCAAATTGATACAGGCACTCAAAAGCACCGCATAAAGCAGGCCTGACAGGAAAACGCGCCGAGCCTTGAAAATAAGGCTTTTGGACGTAGTTACAGAATCGTCGAGCCTTTTTTTATCCGCTGGGCTCTTGCCAACTGGATTGTTTTCGCGAGTATCATTCATACGCGATCTGCCTTGTAATGGTCACAGGTGGCGGATATCCCTAAAAAGTGTGGTCTAGTTCTCAAGATCAGTAAAGTAATACTGCAGAGAATGTGACAGAAAAAAGTTTTTTGGCGGGGAAATGTGAAAGGAGCCAAATAAATATAACTGCAAATTTCTTCAAAATTTGAAGTAAAATTGAAAAATGGAGAGCTAAAGATGCAAAAACTTCTGCACGAGGGAGTGGAAGTCGAGACATCAGTCGATAGATTTACTTCCGTCGACTTTCCTGAAGTTACCGCCGAAAAACAGGAACACAGACATCCGGTTCATACAGTTGTAATTACCCATTTCGAGCTGGCCCGGATGATAGAAAGAGTGAATCGTCGCTTTGTAAGCCTTCTGAAAACGGAGCTTACCAAGTTGGGCGTGGAAGACGTTGGCCCAGCACAGACTTTGGTTCTGATGGCTATTGGCGATGTCGAGCTCACTGTGGGTGAACTATTGGATCGCGGGCACTATGTCGGTTCCAACATTTCCTATTATCTTAAACAACTTACAGACGGCGGGTATGTCGATCGCGTTGCCTCTCAGAGGGATAAAAGATCGGCTCGTATTCGTCTGACTGACAAGGGTGAACGGCTGTGTACGAGCTTGCGAAATGCAAGCAGAACCTACAGCCATGTGCTTGCCCGCGATGACGACGATCTTCGAAATCTCGAAATCGCATACCAGACTCTGCACCGGCTTGAGCTCGTGTGGGGCAATGCCGCGCGTTATGGCATTTGATGCTGAATCGCGGTTTTTCGACCGATAACCGGACACTTTTTGTGACATGCGTATAGCTTTTGTGCACAGGCGCGGTTTCGGCCAGTTTGCTGCGTTAGCCGAGAATCTGGCTACCAGTGGACATGATGTCAGCCTGATTTGTGAGACAGTGGACCGTCGCCTCCCAGCGGTCCGCGTCATCCGCCACCGAGTAGAATCTGGTCCTCGCCCAAATGGGGCGATGGCCAGATATCTGGAAATACCCGATCATCATACGAGGATCGGGTATCGGGTGGCTGAAACCCTGGAATCCATGGCACGTCATGGCCAAGCGCCCGACATTGTGATCGGTCACATCGGTTGGGGCAGTATGATGTTCGTCAAAGACGTACTGCCCACCACACCCGCGCTGGGTTACTGCGAATTCTTCTACCGCGCGCATGGCGCGGATGTCGGCTTTGCGCCTGATGACAGGCCGGATATGGAAACCCGAAAGCGGCTGCGCCTGCGAAATATGGCCCAGCTTGTTACGCTCGACGGTATTGATGGCGGTTTCAGCCCCACGCACTGGCAGAAGAGCCTTTACCCCAAATCTGCCCAGAAGCGGATTGCTGTCGTGCATGAGGGCGTGGATACGAAATTGTTTTATCCAGACCGGCACGCTTCAATTGAACTGCCGGGCGCGCGCGTCCTCAAGGCAGGTGAATCCCGGGTGATTACATTTGTTGCGCGCGATCTCGAGCCCTATAGAGGTTTCCCTCAGGCACTGGAAGCGGCGCAAAAAGTTATCCGGCAAAATAACGACGCGATATTCGTGTTTGTTGGCGGAGATGGAGTGAGCTACGGCACGCCGCCGCCCGGTGGTGGTTCGTGGCGCGAATATCTGCTTCGTGAAACCGAGTTGCCACCGGACCGGATTGTTTTCCCTGGCACCATTTCCCATGCGCAGCTGCGCAAACTCTACCAGATCTCGACCGCCCATATCTATCTCACCTACCCGTTTGTCCTGTCCTGGTCCGTCATTGAGGCCATGGCATGTGGTGCGCTCATCATAGGCTCTGATACGCCACCGGTGCGCGAGGTGATACGGGCAGGGAAAAACGGCCTTCTGGTACCATTTTACGATACCGACATATTGGCGGAAACGATTCTGAACGTGCTTCGAGATCCCGATGCGTGCCTGCCGATGCGTGCTGCCGCAAGAAGAACAGTGGAAACGCGCTTTCGGTTGTCGGAATGTTTACAACAGCAAAAAACCTTGATCGAAGCAGTATTAGATGGCCGATGAGTGTTATGTGGCGACAATCGGGCATACAAGGCCAAATGATATAATATAAAATCCCGTATTTCTGCGTGTTTAAGCGCTATGTTCAATATGTTTTCATATTGTTTCAAATTTTGAATTAAATAGATTCCAAATATTCGCAATATTATCATATAGTCTTCGTTATATTATTGTTGACAATACATAATCATTATTTTCTCATTGAGAGTAGAAGCCAAACCTCCCAAGTTGGCTCTTAGACAATGGATGATTATGTTGAGCACACCACTTCCAGCGATCTCGGCGCGGAAAACCCGCCGTTATGCCATCGCTTCAATGCGTGATCGTGAAGCATTGGAATCGACTTCTCTCGGCGAACTGACAGCTTTCGTTGAAGGAGACGGCAAGCGTCTGCGTCTGGCCAATACATTTCCACTCGTTGCTGTTGCTGCTTCCGATGAGGGCGCAAAAGAACTCAATGGCGTTCTGCAGCAGCTTTATCGGATGCGCACCATTCCTGAAGTCCCCGTCGTGCGCGTTGATGAGGCGTCCCCTGAAACCATACCGCTTCTCGTATCGCAGCTGCTTGAAAACAGCCTCGACCGGCTTGTCGGCCATGTGAGCAAAGTGCATGCCGAGCTTGCGATGCTGCGTCGTGAACGCGAAACGATGTTCGAAAACTATCGCGCTATCGAGGATGCCTTTCACGCCCGCAACTGGGATTCCTCTACAGAGATTTTCAGCCATGCGCCTTTGGTTGATCCAAAGGATGAAGGTTTTGCACGCTTGCTGCGTGAATCGGAAATCGAACAGCTCTTTCCAGTTTCAAGCTATGCCGTCTCGGGCTTTGCCCTGCATTTCCGCGATATGCCTGCCAATCGCAACGGACAGCTGATCGTGACGCTCGATTATGTGGAGAATGGAGAAGGCATTGCCGAATGGCTCGTGCCTTATGCCACGCTTCATTCGGAATGGAATTTCTTCTCGCTGCCTAAGGCTTGCGATGGTAGCCACCGGACCCTGCGTCTGCGAATTTCCGCGACCGGCGGTGTGCCACCAGAACTCTCGTTGGGCAATGTGATTGCCAATGAACGCTATGCGGCTCGTGCCCGCATCCCGCATGGCGATCTCGATATGCGTCCGCTGGCACTTCGTATTTTTACGGGGCTTCCGGGCGTTCGGCCAGCATCATTGCCCAACGCAATTGTGCCGACATCGCTCATCAATGGCCGCAAGGTTGATGATTATCGCCTGCCGATTGAATTGCTGCGCAATGTCGCCAATGTTTCCGTTACCCCCCTGACGCCGGATTTCCCAACCGTGCGGTTTCTTGAACATGAGGATGCAATTGGTTGTCATCCACTTGAGGAAGGTATTACGGCCGCTGCCATCCGCCGGGTTGTTGCCCCCGGTACTGTCCGGATTTCAGCGCGTGCCGTGATCGACCACCCTGAGGGGCAGCCATGCGTGGCGGGTTTGCTGCTCGTCAATCTCGCGTCCGACGTGAAGGACGAGATCGACGCGATCACAAATATGGACCGCCGGCGCGCACAGGTCTTGTTCAGTGGCTGGTCGGAAGTGGCACCCAATCGTCCGATCGATATCAATTTCATGCTCGAAGAGCCGATTGATCGCACGATGGATCTGATTGTGCTCAGCAAGGCTGCAGGTGATTCAGTCGACTTTTCCTGGTTGAAGATTTTCAACTTCCGCCTTGTCAAGCACATCGAAGCCGCAAGCCCCGTTCAGGAATTAGCCAAAGAGGTTGCGAATGTACGATAGATCGAGAGATTTGATCGTCGTTGCCATGCCGCTTTATGGCCATGCGGCGCTTGCGCTTGAAGCGCTTGAAACCCTTCTTGCCTCGGAAACGGTTTTCCGTACCCAGATCGTCGTCTCCGTCGATGGTGATCCGCGTCGCGAAGTTTTTGACAGTCTGGCGCTTTATGCGGCCGCACATCCCAATATTCATGTCATTTTCGGAGAGAATGCCGGTCCCGGTGGCGCACGCAACCGCGCGGTCGATTATATTCTCGAAGAGATGCCGGATGTGAAAGCCGTCTATTTCGTAGATGCCGATAATCGGGTGCAACCGCAAACTATCGACACGCTTTATCGCAAGCTTCTCGCGAGCAATGCCGGTTGGGTTTACACCAATATCGACACGTTTTCGGTCAATTGGCGCGCGCATTATGGCGATAGCTATTCGCGGCTTATTCACTGCATTACTGACAATATCTGCGATACCGGCTCGATGATTTCAGCGGAAGTGTTCCGCAGCGGCGTGCGCTTTGACGACGACCGGCAGAATGGTTTTGAAGACTGGGAATTCTGGCTTTCGGCCATTGAAGCGGGTTTCGTCGGAACGCCGTGCCATGACACCGGTTTCGAATATCGCCTGCGGGCCGAGAGCCGCTTCAAGGAAGCCAATCGCGACCGCTCTGGCTCCATAAATTTTCTCCGCAAACGACATAAGGCGCTGTTTCGTCGCCCGACGCTTGTGGGTTTCGAGCATGAGGAATGTCCGCGCTATGGCGTGATCCGTGCAGGTGAAGGAACAGTCAGTCTTTTTACTGATCTTAGCCTTGGCACGACTGATCTTAAATTTGATGATGCCATCCGCGCATTTTGGGGTAGCGTGTCCGAGCCGGATAATTTTCACTTCCCGCCATTTCTTGCTTCATCCAACACTGAAACTTTGAAGCTTCTGGCGCGGTCGCGGCTGTTGCCAAACATCCTGTCTCGGCTTGAGAGGCTTTCTGAACACGCGAATATCGTCTTTGTTGAGCTGACCAATGTCGAAGACGAGCGGCGTATCGATACTGAAATCATGCCTTCCGGCACGCGCCAGCCTCATGCGGATCTGATTTTCGTCTCGACGAAACTGATCAAAGACATCATCGAAAACGATGCGCTGGATTGGTTTGCGTCATTGGGTACGCAGCAATTATGGCCCACCTCGGCGCGCTTGAAAGTCCGCTTCCCTTTTCCGCGCGTCCGACAGCGCAGGGCGCTTTCCCGCCCCGAACAGTCGATGCTCAATCTGGTGACATCGATTGCGACAAGCCCGCTTAAACAAAGTGCCGCCATGCGCTGGACATGGCGTCCGCGTCGTCTGCCAGCACTTTCAGAAATGTATCAGGTGCTGCGCGATGAAATGGGCGGTGGACCAGTTCTGCCGCTTGCGCATAACATCGCAAGAAAGAAGACGGCTGCAGTTCTGGTGCCCAATGCCTCGTTTGGGGGAGCAGAGAAGGTGGCTTATGCGGCTGGTCGTGAGCTCAAGAACCAGGGGTTTGAAACGCATCTGTTCGTGCTTGGCAATGAGCGCATGGATGTGCTCGACGAGTTCGATCAATCCTTCGACTATTTGCACTTCTGGAAAGACGGTATTCCGGCGTGGGGCGACACAAACCGCTTCCTTGGGCAGGACTTCATAACCGAGGATCATCCGCTTGATTGGGGCATCCTGCGGGGGCAACTCTCCGGTTTCGATCTGGTGGTAAACAATCACGTCATGGCAGCGCATCCATTAATGGGCAAGCTGCGTTCGGAAGGCACACGCACGGCCTGTTATCTGCATGTGGTGGACGAAACCGTCTTCCGCAGGCAAGCGGGCCAGCCCTATGCGGCGATTGCTTTCGAACACGCTTATGACGCGTTTCTCACCTGTTCAGATCAGTTGAAAATCTACCTGCACAGCTTTGGCGTGCCGTTTGAGAAGGTATTCTCGGTGCCTAATGGTGCGAGCTTCTCTATTGATTCAAAGCTGCGCGCGCAGGTAACAGCGGCGCGTAAACAGATACGCAAGGGAGAGCCCTTTCGGATGCTTTATATGGGCCGCCTTGATCGCCAAAAGGGGATCGACCGGTTACATGACGCAATCGTCAAGCTCAAAGAGCAGGGCATTGTGTTTGAAGCGCAAGCCATCGGTGGAGAAATCCTTTCCGACGATCCAAGTGCATCTTGGATGACGCGTCTCAAAGATGCGGGCGTGAAGGTCTCGCCACCGGTCTTCGACGGCAGAGATATCGCAAACCATCTCGCCTGGGCAGATGTGCTTTTGATGCCGTCGCGCTGGGAAGGCGCACCGCTGATGATTGCCGAAGCCCAGCAGCTCGGCTGTGTGCCGGTTGCAACTGCGGTAGGTGCTGTCGATGAGCTGATCAATCATGGTCGCGACGGCATCTTAATCCGCAATGGCAATGATGCGCAGATCGTGGCCGATATGACGCGCATTCTCACCATTCTCGCGCAGGATCGTGAAGCCCTGATGCGTACAGCTGAAGGCGCATTGGCGTCAGCCGCCCACCGCACCTGGAGCGCTGCTTTCTCCGAATTTACCGATTGGGCCAATGAAATAAGCCCGGTCTATCCGAAATCCCGGTCCTCCCAGCCGGACGTTGCAGACGATACGAGCACGATTGCCGTTTTCCCCGGCCGTGCAGTTGCCTGATTATACCAGAAAGGTCGACCTATGAGCCGCCCAACCAACCCAAGAATTCTTGTCACCGGCATTCCGAGCCATCTGACACGTCTCATTGATCGCGCAGACAAAGCGCAGGTCTATTATTCAGAAAAGCAGAAGGACTCAGAATCCAGGGATAATTTTATCCAGGAACTGAAAAACATCTCCAATACCGGAAATTATCTGATCGGCGAGGGCGCGATGACGGCTCTTCTGCCGTCAGCCAAGCATATTCCGTTCTGGCATCTCTATAATTGCGTGAACAATGGAACAGGTGTCGAGGAGATCAATAAGGAGTTCGATATCTGCGTCTTCACATGCGCAAACCTTCTGCGCAAAGGCCTGTCAGCAGATGCGGAAGCGCTGGTTTTATCCAAGCTCGATATGCCGGTGGTTATGCTCGGCATTGGTATCCAGAACCGCCCTGATATTGAAGGCGAAGACGGTTTGCCTGCTGGCACGAAGAAGCTTCTCGAAGTGCTTAAATCCCGCGAGCATTATTTCCTTACCCGCGGTGAAAATGCAGCCGGCTATCTTCGTGATCAGGGCTTTTCCTATGTGCGTCCGGTTGGTTGCCCGTCGCTTTATTTCCGTCCTGATAATATGCGCAAGGCCATTACGCGTCTACCGCAGGTCAAAGTAGGTGAAGGCCGCACAGTTTTCACAGGCTATATGGGTGCAGAACTTGAAACCATCGGCGACATGAATGCGCTGAGTTCGGATGACGGTCGTTCAGCCTATGTGGTTCAGGATGAGCTCTTGCATTTCGATATGCAGCTTGAATCGGACACCAATGGCCGTGCTTATGATTCAACGACTGGCGAGCTGGTAGGGCCGCTGACCTACAAAGGCTCAAGCGATCTCAAGAAGAAGCTCAGCGTTCACGCTTTCCTTGACACCAATCAATGGCGTGCCTGGTGCTCGACGATGGACTTCTCATTCGGTCGCCGCTTCCACGGAAATATCATCTCCATGCAGGCGGGCGTACCAAGCCTTATGGTCGCCGTTGATGACCGCATGCGTGAAATGCTCAATTTCTCCGGTCTGCCAAAGATCGATGCCCGTGATCTCAATGCAGCCAACGACCGGCGCGCTTTCGTGAGCGATCATATCGCAGCAATGAACATCCCTGATGTGGTTGAAAAATACTCGGCTCGCGAACGCAATTTCCGAAGCGTGCTTTCAGACATCGGCATTGGGGCATCTCACGCCTAATCCAAATCCAGCAATTTTCTTTAATTTAAGCGAAGATGGATCACCATGCGCATAATGATTACCGGCATTCCGTCCTATTTGATGCGGACCGTCGAAAGCGTTTCGGGTGCAAGCGTTAAACACCGCCCTTATTTCGAGCCCATCCGCACCAAAAAGGATGTAATCGATCAGGTCAAAAAGATTGCCAATACCGGCAATTACCTCATTGGTGAAGGCGCTGCCAATGCCGTCCGCGGCCATGATGTGACCTATGTTCCGTTCTGGCATCTGGCCAACAGCCTCAATTCACCTGACACCTATGCAAAGCTCAATGAAAGCTTTGACCTCTGCCTGTTTGCATCGGCAAATCTTTTGCGTCCCGGTTATGCTGCAACAACCGAATCCTTCGTCTTTGAAAAGCTGAACATGCCGATTGTCGTCATGGGCATCGGCATTCAGAAGAAGGAAAATCTGAAAGCCGAATTGCCGGAAGGCACGCGCCGATTTTTGGAAATTCTGCGCCGCAAGGAAAGTTTCTTCCTCACACGCGGGCATTTCACGGAAGCGTTTCTAAAAGATGCGGGCATGAAATATGTCCGTCCGACTGGCTGCCCTTCGCTCTACTATCGGCCAGAGCAGATGAAGCTATCGCTGAGCCGTCTTGCTGATCCAAGCCTTGCGGATGCGCAAAAAATCTCATTCGGCGGCTATCTCGGGAGTGTCGCCGATACGATTGTCGATGCACATGCGCTGCTCGAAAAAGACAGCGTTGCAAGCTATGTCATTCAGGACGAGGTGATCGTCTATAATATGAACATCGCAGGCGAAGATCATGCGCAAGCTTTCGATGAGGCTGCAAGCCGCATCACCGCACCTGTCGATTACAAGCACATGGAAAAGTGGCAGCGCAAAAACGAGTTGCTGGTGTTTTTCGATACGCATAAATGGCGCAGCTGGATTTCCAGCCAGGATTTCGGGTTAAGCCGTCGTTTCCACGGCACGATCATCAGTATGCAGTCGGGTGTTCCGGGGCTGATGATCGCGGTCGATGACCGAATGCGAGAAATGCTCGGCTTCGTCGGCTTTCCACATATTGATGCAAGCATCTGGAACCGTGAGCCGCAGAAGAAGGCCTATCTGCGTGACTTCCTTTCCAAGATCGATGTGCCTGCTGCCATCAATCGCTATTCGGAATGTGAAGCCAATTTCAACGGCGCACTCAAGGATATCGGGATAAGATGATGCCAAGCGGCAAGAGCATCAGGGGCAAGATGGTGACGATGTTAGCGCTTGTGGGAGCTTTGTCGTTGGCTCTCCAGCCTCAAAGCGCTCTTGCCGATACGCGCTTCGGCGTCAACCGGGTCAATATGGCCTGGCTCAAGCCAGCAGAGCGTGAGCAGATTTTCGATCAGATGGTGGATAATGGCGTGGTGGCAGTTCGGCTGTCCCTCACGCGACCAGTGGATCAGAGTATCGATGCGGTGCGTCTTGCTCATGAAAAAGGTTTGGCCATCCTGCTCGAAATCTCGCTCAATAACGCGGATTTCTATCCTGAAGGAACAAAGCCCCGATCCGGTCGCGGGCGCATCTGGGATATGTATCGGCTTTCAGATATATCGCCGGATCGCTTTCAGCAGGCGATCGCTGATGCCTTGCAAAAGATTGATGCAATTGGAGTGTCTCTGGTTGCTGTGGAACCCGGCAATGAGATCAATTGGGGTGCCTATAATGGCGATCTTGCCATTCTACCCAAGGAAAAGATGAAGACCGCACGTTCATTGGATGAGATGGAAGAACTGCCTTTGGTCGAAAAGGGTGCAGAAAAATACGTCGATCTTCTGCGCATTGTCAGGACGGAGCTTGCAAAGACCAAGCAAAGCGCCAAAGCCAAAGTTGTATCTGCTGGTTTGTCCGATATTCCTTTCATTGATGCCGACCGGCGCGGAATAGACAGCGTTGATCCAGCCGTCTTTACGGATCTTCTCAGGAAATATGGTCTCAATGATGTGGCCGACGGCTATGGCATTCACATTTATCCGGGAAGCAGCGGCACACGGGCTGCACGCGCGAAACACATCACCAGTGCGCTGTCATTCTGCGGTGGTACCGATGGCAAGCCATGCTGGATCACCGAATGGGGTTTTGCGAATACCTCCAAAGCCTGCCCGGCCAATGACAACAACCGCGAACAGCTGGTCGAGAAGGCACGCGATCGGTTTCGTCAGATGATGGATAGCGGCCAGATCGCAGCCGCTTATTATTTTGATTGGGATGCAAGCACTTACGGAGTGTGGCGTTGCGGTTCGCTGACGCCGGCAGGCCAAGCTGCAACGGTGACGAAATGAAGCTCAAGACTGTAATCATCGGTGGTTCAAACACCGTCATGCTGCCCGGCTACCTACCAACCCTTTTGGGTACGATGGCAAAACGCGGCGTGGAACTGGACATTGTTGCTGATCTTGCCGTGGGCGGCACCACGAGCGCGCTTGGCCTTTATCAGCTCAAGCAGTTTGAACAGCTCGAAGATTGCGAGCTGCTGCTGATCGAATATGCGATCAATGATGCCTTTGTTTACGGTGATGAACGGCGTCCGTTTCGCCATTGGGCACGAATTTATGAAGGGATCATTCGTTACGCGCTGGAACGCAATCCAAACCTGCGGGTCGCAACACTTGTATTTGGCGCACGCAATGGCTCGTTCCTGAATTCTGTTCCTTCAATTGATGCGGGCATCAATTATATATCGCAATGGTATGGCACCATTTCAGTCGATGTTTCGCGGATGCTGATGCAGCAATATGGCCGTGATGTCGTAAGCAATCCGGCTTTCTATCTCGATCAGGGTCATTATGCGCGCCCTGTTTCAACGACGATTGTAGCCAACTTGATCGCTGATGTTCTCGAACCAGCTTTCTCTATGCAGCATCGCCCAAGAGCGCTGCCCTTTGCTATTGATCCGGACCACTTCGCCAACGCACGCGCCTTGAGTGGCGAACAGCTTTGCAAGCGGTTGGGACGCGTGCCAATTCAATATTGCAACCGCCGCTTTTCAATTTCTGCTCTCGATCTTGGTGCAGACAGAATGCTCTTTGAGGTTGATAACGGCCAACTTCTTGCGCTTGGTTATGTTTGTGATCCCCGTATTCCGCCGCTTGATGTAGCAATCGGCGAGGAGGTCCATCGCGCCGCCATGATGAAAGGTGGCGTACGCGACGGAACCTATAAATTCCTCGTTTCGATGCTGAGCTTCGAGTTCCTGTACGGGACAAAATTGCTGGAAGCGCGCGGGAATGTATCGCTTATCATGTCCGCTGCCGATGAAGGCACCGAGCATAAGCTTCATGTTCCAAAAGACAGCACCCACCATGAAGCACTGCCTGCGGAGCCAGTTCTGCCGATCACCGGCATTCTATTTTCAGGTAATCTCAAGACGATGACGCTTGAGAAAAAGACCCCTGCCATACCGATTATCGCAGAAGCCGCTCAGTAATTAAGTTCAGTAATTTGAAGATAAATAATTAGGCCGCCCGGTTTGATAATGCCAGGGCACAGTCTCTCCACGCACTTACGGCAGTTCCCTGCGTCACATTTTCTACAACAATATGCTTTCCATCGAATACACCGGATGCAATCCAGTGACGTGCTTCTCGCTGATATACATCGATCGTAATACCCAGCTGTTCTACTTTGGCTTCTGCCAGCATATATTTTGCTCCACGAATGATGAATCTTGGGCGAAGGTCGCAATATAGACCAAATCCACGACAATCCGATGTCACGTTTGTGCTACCGGATTGTGAATGGCACTTTCAGTGCAAAACAAACTTCCATTATGGAATATTGGTTCCCAGTTGAGGAAACAAACATTCAAGAAAACGCGCGGCTGTCGGCTGCGGTTCATGATTTGCAAGGCCAGGACGCTCGTTCGCTTCGATGAACACATATTCTGGTGTTTCGGGTGATTTCACCATGAAATCAATGCCCACAACCGGAATATCAATAGCGCGTGCTGCCTTGCACGCAGCATCAACCAATGTCGGTTCCACGATAGTCGTTACATCGTGGATCGTGCCACCGGTATGAAGGTTGGCTGCTTTACGAACGGTAATTTCACGTCTGTCTGTAAGCACATCATCTAGTATCAGACCTTGCTGCTCAAGACAACGCTTTGTCTCGGCATCAATTGGAATGCGGCTTTCACCGCCCGTTGCAGCCATACGGCGGCGTGATTGAACTTCGATGAGGCGTCTGATCGTTGATTTGCCGTCGCCGATCACTCGTGGGGGACGACGCACCGCGGCGGCAACCAGCTTGTAATCGATAATCACCAGTCGCAGATCTTCACCTTCAAAACAGGCTTCGAGCAACACCTGATTGCAAACCTCTCGCGCTTGCTTGATGGCGGCACGCAAGTCTTTCATCTTGGTGACACCGACAGAAATCCCACGACCCTGTTCTCCGCGCGCGGGCTTCACAACAAGCTTCTGATGTTTTGCAAGAAAGGCTTCCAGCGTTTCATCATCTGCATCGGCTGCGATTTGCTCAGGCACGCTCAGACCGGCTTTTGCGACGGTGCGGCGGGTGACTGCCTTGTCGTCACAGATCGACATGGCGACACCTGATGTCATCTCAGACAGGCTTTCACGGCAATGGATCGAGCGTCCGCCATGGGAGAGGCGGAAGAAGCCACCTTCTGCATCGGTTATATCCACATGCACGCCGCGCCGCAGCGCTTCGTCCACAATGAGACGGGCGTAAGGATTGAGCGCATCAAGGGAGTTGATCGGCTGGGCGAAAAATTTCTCATTGATCGCGTTTTTGCGTTTGATCGCAAAAAGCGGGACGCGACGAAACTTCAGCTTCTCATAGAGGCGGATTGCATTGTCATTGTCATACAGCACCGACAGATCGACATGGTTGAGCCCACGCGCCTGAAAATGCTCGGCCAATTTGCGAACCAGCTTCTCACCAATGCCGGGCTGGCGCGCCTGCGGATGCACCGCCAGGCACCAGAGCGAACCACCCTGATCAGGATCATTGAACAGGCGTTGGTGATTAATTCCGGTGACTGTCCCGACAATTTCGCCCGTCGCATCATCTTGCGCGACGAAATAGGTGACGGCACGGTTATCGCGTTCTGATGAGAAGAAATCAGCCCGCAACTGGACCATCCCACAGGCGGCATAGACCGCATTGATGCCATCCGCGTCAATTTCCGATACTGCGCGACGAATGGTGATGCCGCGTGTGCGACGCCCACCGGCGCGGTAATTGGAAAGTTCAAGTCGATAGGTGTGCGAGGGATCGAGAAAGATTTCCTGCGGTGCCTGCGATAGAAGCACATGCGGATCGCTGACATAAAACAGGATATCGCGGCTTAAAGGAGCCTCGGCGCGCAATGCTTCGATGATCCCTTCATTGCTCTCGAACGTCTGTGCGAAAAGCAACCGCCCCCAACCGCAGTCGAGCACGATATTGCGGTTGGCGGAACGTTCATCTTCCTGCGCGTAACCGTGCAGATGCTCCTGATAAAAGCCCGCACTTTCGGGTGTGCGCAGTCGCGTGAGCCTGTGCGAGAAAGCATTTCTGCCCCTTGCTTTCTGCCGGGTCATTTCAACCTCACCTGTCTTTTTCATTTTGGGCCTCCCAACCTCATGCTTCCTGAGTTTGAAGCCACATTTCGAGCAGTCCGGCCTGCCAAAGCTCCGAGCCGCGCAAAGGGGTGATGTGTTCGGAAGGAGTTGCGAACAACCGGTCGAGATAATCGCGCTGGAAAAGCCCGCGTTCGCGTGCCTTCTGAGATGACAAAGCATCGCGCAGCATGTCTAGATAGGGGCCAGCGATATATTTGAGCTGCGGCACCGGGAAGTAACCCTTCTTGCGATCGATCACCTCGCTTGGCACAACCTTGCGGGCGACATCCTTCAGAATGCCCTTGCCGCCATCCCGCAGCTTTTCTTCTGGCGGCATACGCGCTGCAAGTTCCACGAGTTCATGGTCGAGAAACGGAACGCGGGCTTCCAGCCCCCAGGCCATCGTCATGTTATCGACGCGTTTGACGGGGTCATCGACCAGCATGATATTGCTGTCGAGACGAAGTGCGCGGTCAACGGGTGTATCAGCGCCATCGCGCAACAAATGCTCTTCGATGAGTTCACGGCTATAGTCGCGATCCGTCATCCAGTCGGGCGACAGCTGGGTTTTAAGCACATCATGCGAGCGGTCGCAGAATGCCTTGGCGTAATCGCTGACCACATCATTGGAGTCGACCAGTGGCGGATACCAGTGATAGCCCGCAAAGACCTCATCGGCACCCTGACCGGATTGCACGACCTTGATATGTTTGGAAACTTCCTTCGATAGCAGATAAAAGCCGACATTGTCGTAAGAAACCATTGGTTCTGACATGGCGGCAATCGTACCGGGAAGCGCATCCATCAAATCAGAACTCGGCACAAAAATCTTGTGATGATCGGTGCCGAAATGCTTGGCAATCAGATCGGAATAGACGAACTCATCGCCTTTTTCGCCGTTGGCTTCTTCAAAGCCGACCGAAAAGCTCATGAGACCGGTTTGGCCTGCTTCGGCAAGAAGACCGACAATCAGGCTCGAATCCACACCACCTGACAGAAGAACGCCAACCGGCACGTCAGAAATCATGCGGCGTTTGACGGCAACGCGCAGCATGTCGAGGAGCTGTTCCTGCCAGTCTTCACGGCTGATAGTGCTGTCGCCAGCCAGACGGCTATGCGGCGGCTGCCAATAGATGCGATCACGAAATTCGCCATTGGCATGATAAACACGGATCGTCGCCGCAGGCAGCTTGCGCACACCGTTATAGATGGTGCGCGGTGGTGGAACCACAGCGTGGAAGCTCATATAATTATGCAGTGCCGCGCGGTCGATTGAGGTATCGACACCGCCAGCCTTCACAAGGGCAGGCAGCGACGAGGCAAAGCGCAAAGCGCCGCTGACCTCTGCCAGATAAAGCGGTTTTATACCAAAACGGTCGCGGGCAAAGATCAGTCTGCCGGTATCGCGCTCATGGATGGCAAAGGCGAACATGCCGTAAAAGCGGGAAACACATTCCTCGCCCCAGGCGTGCCATGCCTTGATGATGACTTCTGTGTCGCCATCAGAAAAGAAGCGGTAGCCCTTGGCTTCGAGCTCAGCGCGCAATTCGCGGAAATTGTAAATGCAGCCGTTGAAGACAACGCTTATGCCAAGATCGGCGTCGATCATGGGCTGCTGGGATTTCTCCGACAGATCGAGAATTCTCAATCGCCGGTGTCCAAAGCCGACATTGCCACGCACAACGATGCCAGAAGCGTCTGGCCCTCTGGGGGCAAGAATGTCTGCCATTTTCGAGATTGCCGAAACCGACGGTGTCGCACCGTCGAACCTGACTTCTCCGCAAATTCCACACATAAAAAGGGTCAAAACCTCCATGATCAAACACAACAAGCAAGGCCGTCGCATGAGTTATGGCGGCGGCCTGCATATTGGCTAATGCACGCACGCCGGGATGGTTCCGAAATTTCTGATTTTTATGCGCTTGGTGCTTTTCTTAGCTCTTTTTCTTTGGAAAGCATGTATTTTTCGGCGGAAATCATATGTTCCAGTGCGATTTTGCGTGCATCTTCGGCCCTGTTTTCCATCAGAGCTGTCAGAAGGCGATGCTGAAAAAGCAGGCCTTCTTCGCGGGATGCGGGTGTCGGGTCGGCATAGATCGAGCGGGCAACAGGCATGTTGCGCAGCAGATTATGCGTTAGACCACACATGAAGCCCAGGAGCCGGTCCGGGGAGAGTTGTGCAAGCTGTGTATGAAAATCCAGCTCTGCCACACGCTGCTGAAACTGGTCGTCCAGATTGGTCGGAGGGCGGTCGTAAAACCGCATCGTGCTCTCCAGTTTCGTAAGATCTTCATTGCTCAATCTGCCGGCAAGTGAGGCAGCGATCTCAGGCTCCAGCAGCTTGCGCAGGGAATAAATTTCCTGAAGGCTTGGCTGGTCGAAGAAGAAATAATTGCCGAGCATTTCCATCGCATGTTGCGTAGATGGTTCAGCAACGAAAACACCGCCACCGGGACCGGTGCGGGTGAAGAGCAAGCCCTGGGTTTCGAGCGCCTTCATCGCCTCGCGCACAGTACCCTTGGCCGCCTTGAACTGGTCGATCAGGTCTTTTTCCTGTGGCAGCCGATCACCGGGTTTGAGATGGTCGGTCTGAATCACGTCTTTGATACGGTCAGCAATGACCTCAGGCCGTCGCTTTGATCTGGTCAGCGAAGCATTGTCCGATTTGCTGCGGCTGTTCCGGGCCATACCTTGCTACTCTCTTTTCATACGCGGCGCGCTGTCTATCAGCTGACGTGTATAGGCATGTTGTGGCTTCGCAAAAAGGTCCTCGGCGGTCGCTTCCTCGACGATTTCCCCATAATACATGACGGCAACGCGGTCGCTGATGGCTTCCACCACCGCAAGATCATGGCTGATGAAGAGATAGGACAGGCCGAACTGCTGTTTAAGCTCATCGAGCAGCAACAGCACCTGCGCCTGAACGGACACATCAAGCGCACTTACCGGCTCATCCAGCACGATGATTTCGGCATTTGCTGCAAGTGTGCGGGCAATGGCGATACGCTGAGCCTGCCCGCCGGAAAACTCATGCGGGTAGCGCAGAAGAGTATCTTTTGGCATCTGCACGGCATCGAGCAGTTCTTCCATACGCGTCTCGCGCTTTTGACTATCAAGTTCACCGAGCAGCTTTAAGGGTGTTTCCAGTATCTGCCGGATGGACTTGCGCGGATTAAGCGACGCCACGGGGTCCTGAAACACATATTGGATCACCTTGCCAAAAGCCTGTGGACCAGAGCGACGAAGTGCGCTGGCATCCCGTCCGGCGATTTTCATCGTGCCGTCGCTCGGCTCTGTCAGCCCCACCAGCATTCGCGCCAGGGTGCTTTTTCCTGAGCCGCTTTCGCCTACGATTGCCAATGTTTCGCCGCGCGCGAGATTGAGCGATACAGACTTGACCGCTTCAACAGCATGGCGCTGTTTGCCGAAAAATGTGCGTCCGCCACCAAAGGTTTTGCTCAGATTGTGGACACTGATTGCAGCCTGACTCATGTTGCGGCCTCCGTCTGTTTGCGACTGAACAGCTTTGCCACGCGCTCATAGAAGTCCTTGCCGTGGCCAAGTTCTGGCACGCAGGCAATCAGCCGCTTGGTATAGCTGTGTTGCGGATAGGCGAGCACCTCTCTGGCGGTCCCTGTCTCGACGATCACCCCGTCTTTCATGACGGCAACGCGATCGCAGATTTCGGAAACGACGCCAAAGTCATGAGTGATGAACAAAAGCGCCATGCCGCGTTCGCGCTGCAGATCGCGTAAAAGCTCAAGAATGCGCGCCTGTACGGTCACATCAAGTGCGGTGGTCGGCTCATCGGCGATGATGATGTCGGGATCATTTGCAAGTGCCATGGCTATGCCGACACGCTGACGCTGACCGCCTGAAAGCTGGTGCGGGTAATGATCTGCACGCTCCTTTGCATCCGGAATACCCACTTTCTCCAGCAAGGCGATGGCTTCTGCCCGGCGTTCGGATGCGCTGATCGATTTATGCGCAGCGATTGCCTCTTCCACCTGTTTGCCGATTGAGTACATCGGGTGCAGCGTGGTCAAAGGATCTTGAAATACATAGGCGACCTTGCTGCCGCGCGTGGCGGTCAGTTCGGTTTCGCTCATATCGAGTACGTCTTCGCCGTCAAGATGGATGGCGCCGTTGCGGATCAATCCAGGCGGTGAGGCCACCAGCCCCATGATGGAAAGTGCGGTGACGGTTTTGCCTGAGCCGCTTTCGCCAATCAGGCCAAGACATTCACCGCGATTAAGATGCAGGGAAACACTGTTGACCGCAGGCGTGTAGTTGCCATTGTTGACGAAGCCTGTTTCGAGCTTTTCGACCGCGAGGGCCGCATCCATCATCCTCGTCTTGGGCGCGGTTCTGTTCTTGGCGATTGCCGTTACTGAGCCGGGGCGGGCAAGGGCACCGGAGCGTAAACGGGGATCAAGCACATCGCGGATGCCGTCGCCCAGCACATTGAGGCTGATGACAATAAGAAAGATCATCAGGCCCGGCACGATGGAAACATGCGGTGCCGTGAACATCTGCGCGCGGCCTTCACCGAGCATCGAGCCAAGATCAGCCTGTGGCGGCTGCGCACCAAGACCCAGAAAGCTGAGGCCTGCCGTTTCAAGGATCATCCAGCCTGCCGTGGTTGACATGGTGATGACGATAACCGGCAATACATTGGGCAACACTTCGGTAAGCAGGATTGAAATGTGCCCTTTGCCGGAAAGCCGGGCAGCGTCCACGAATTCGCGATTGGCAAGGCCGAGTGTTGTGCCGCGCACATTACGTGCAAAGAACGGGATATTGACCACGGCAATGGCATAAAGCGCATTCATCAATCCCGGTCCCAGCGCAGCAACGATTGCAAGAGCCAGCAGGATATAGGGGAAGGCCATCAGCATATCGATGCCGCGCATCATAAGGTTGTCGGTGCGCCCGCCTGCATAGCCTGCGACGATGCCGATAGCCGAGCCGATCACGGCGGCAATCAGCGTGGCTGCAAAGCCAACCGCCACCGAGACACGTGAGCCCCAGAGAAGGCGGCTCAGAATATCGCGTCCAAGCTGGTCTGTGCCCAACAGATGACCTGCAGAGAAGACCGGTTGTAGCCGGTTTGCGGGTGCTGTCGCATCCGGGTTGGGCAATGGCAAGACTGGCACAAGTATTATCAGCACGCAGATTAGCGCAAGCAGGAAAAAGCCAAAAGCTGCCAGACGATTACTCATCAGCAGACGCCATGACGACAGACGTGCAGGAGCGGCTGGGGTGTAGGTTTCCGGAAGGGCACTCATGGGCGTATCCTCGGATCAAGCATGGTCTGAAGGACATCGGCGAGCAGATTGAACAGCACATAACTGGCTGCGACGATCAGCACGCCGCCCTGCACAAGCAGGATGTCGCGAGTCGAAATTGCCTTCACAAGCATGGCGCCGATACCGGGCCATTGAAACACGGTCTCGATATAGACTGCACCGCCCAGCACAAAGCCCGCCTGAATGCCGATGACGGGAATGACACTGACAAGGGCTGCACGAAAGGCGTGGCCGTAAATCACGCGACGCTCATTGAGCCCTTTGGCCCGTGCGGTGCGGATATAATCCTGACGCAGCACTTCAAGCATTGCGCCGCGCGTCAGCCGGGCAATCACACCAGCAGCAACGACTGCAAGCGTCGATGCAGGCAGGATCAAATGCCAGATCAGATCCTTAAGATCGCCGCCGCCATAGACTGCATACATGCCCGATGCCGGAAGGATGCGCCAATGCACCGCGAAGAGATAAATCAACAGAAGGCCAAGCCAGAATGAAGGGATCGAAATGCCTGCCAGAACGATGAAGGTGATGGTGCGATCTGCCCAGCCAAACTGACGAACGGCTGAGACAATGCCTGCGAAAAGTCCGAAGATCGAACAGAGCACGAGAGAAACGCCCGCCAGAATAAGCGTTGCCTGAAAGCGTTCCAGCACCTCATCGATAACAGGACGATTAAGCACGAAGGAGCGACCGAAATCGCCGTGCAACAGATTGCCGATCCAGATGAAATATTGCTGGACCAGTGGCTTGTCGAGGCCGAGATCGCGATTGATACGCTCGACATTTTCCGGCGTCGCATAAGAGCCGAGCAAGGCCGTGGCAGTATCGCCGGGAATTGATGCCATCACCAGAAACACGATGATGGACAGCCCGAAAAGTACGGGAACGACTGCGATGAGCCGCTTGAAGATATAGGCTGGCATTGGCCCTCCTCCGCTTCAGCTAGGGCGCATTTCTTGCAAAACCGGGTTTCGCTTCTGCTTAAAATGCGTAAGCAAAATTGCGCCAGCGGCCTCGGACCTTTGGCGCAAAGCTTTATTGTTTGGTCACATCTTTGAGATGCAGCAGGAATGACGGCTGGAGCTTGAAGCCCTGAACTGCAGCTGTTGTGACAGCATTCTGTTTCCAGTTGGCAACAAAGAGCCATGGCGCATCGTCGTGGACGATGGACTGGATCTCGCCGTAGAGCTTGCCGCGCTCTGCCTGATCGGTCGATGTGCGGGCCTTGGTCAGCAATTCATCGACTTTCGGATTGGAATAATAGCCCGAGTTAAAGCCGCCTTTGTCCGGCAGGGCTTCGGTGCGAAGCGTGAGAAATGGAACCGTGTCTGGATCATTGGTCATCCATGCCATTTCAGCCATGTCTGCTTTGCCATCGAGACCGGAATTCACACGACCAAGAAAGGTGTTCCACTCGTAGGTTTCAATCTTCACCTTGAAGCCGACGGCCTGAAGATCCGCCTGAATAGCTGCACCCATGTTAAGCGGGTCAAGCATCCCCGAGCCCCCTTCTGTCACATAGAAAGTGAGTTCAGGATTGGTAGCTCCTGCTTCCTTTAACAGCGCCTTGGCCTTTTCCGGATCGTAAGGATAAGGCTCGGTTTTATCATCAACCCAGTTGAATGCAGGTGGCACGGGACCAGCCGCGACAGTTGCAGAACCTTGCAGGACATTATCGACCAAACCTTGTTTGTTGACTGCATAATTTGCAGCCTGGCGGACTTTCTTGTCGGCGAACGGTCCGCTTTTGGTGTTGAGAATGCTGAACCAGACATGAGGTCCCGCCTGTTCTGTGACAGCGAAGTTTGCATCCTGCTTGAAGGTTGCGAGATTATCCGGCGGAACCTCAACCATGATGTCGATGCCACCTGCCATCATTTCAGCAACGCGGGTATTGGCGTCGGTGATGGGACGGAAAACAATCGCGTTCAAGGTCGGAGCCTTATCCCAATAGTCGGGATTACGCTCGACCACCACGCGCTGGCCAGACTGCCATTCTGCAAATTTGAATGGGCCAGTGCCCGACGGATGGCGACCAAATTCAGCGCTATATTGTTCGACAGCGGCTGGCGAAACGATGAGGCCGGTCGGATAGGCGAGGTTTGACAGGAAGGGCGCGAACGGCTCTTTCAGCTTGAACTCGACTGTGTTTGCATCGATGGCATTGACGCTTTCAATGGATTCAAAGTTGAAGGAGAGGGGGAACGGGCCGGTATTGTAGAACGGATGATCTTTGTTCAGCATTCGCTCGAAGTTGAATTTGACCGCTTCCGCGTTGAAATCCGAACCGTCATGGAATTTCACGCCCTGTCTAAGCTTGAATGTATAGGTTTTGCCATCGTCTGAAATGGTCCAGCTTTCAGCAAGCGCCGGCTCGATTTCCAGTGTGCCATCCTTATACCGGACCAGACCGTCATAGATGTTCACAAGGATGCGGAAATCATTGGTTGCCGTGACCGTGTGTGGGTCAAGCGATTGCGGTTCCGCAATCTGCCCGACGATCAGAACATCGGGCGGTGTCTGCGCGCCAGCGTGAAATGTCGCTGAACCCAGAACCAAAGTGGCCGCTGTCAAAACGGCGCGAAATAACCTCTTCATCAGCGGTTCCTTTCGTTTGGCCATGTATGCCTGCAAATCTGTCAGGATATAATTTATAGGGAGGAAATGACGTATATCAACAAATTATCATAATTAATTTGTGTCGCTGCGCCCGCTTTACGCTTTCGGGGATGCGCTCAAAAAAAGGCGGGATGACCCCGCCTTCAAATCCTCTGTGCCGTCTTCAGCTATTCCGTCGGGCTGTCTTCAGGCCTCAGGTCCTGCTCGGCCGTCGTCGATGTCTGATGCGTGAAGCCCTTGAGACCCTTCGTGGTTTCCTCGGCATCGCGCTTGATCTCAACCTCGCTCATTGCATAGTGAACAGTGAGCTTTGCAATCGATGTGAGCGCGCTCAAATGAATGCGTTCATAGCCATGCGAGGCATCGACACCGAAGGTCAGAAGCGCGGTGCGAACATCGTGACCGGCCTCTACCGCAGATGCCGCGTCAGAGCGATAATAGCGGAAAACGTCTTTCTGCACCGGGATATCGTGCTCGCCGCAAAGCTCATAAAGCTTCTTGGTCAGATGATAATCGAAAGGTCCGGTCTGGTCGGCCATGGCAAGTGTTACGCCAAACTCAGACGAATTCTGACCGGGCGCCGTGGTGCCATTATCGATGGCTACCAGAGAAGCAATATCCGGCACAACGGCTGCAGAAGCGCCGACGCCGACTTCTTCGCCTATGGTGAATATCCAGTACGTATCGACCGGCGTTTCGACATTGAGCCGCTGCATGGCTTCGAGCGATGCCAGCATGATTGCAACGCCTGCCTTGTCATCAAGATGGCGCGAGACGATGAAGCCATTATCGATGAATTCCGGCATGGGATCCACGGCGACAATGTCGCCAACATCGATGCCAAGCTCAATGAGGTCTTCCTTGTTTCGGGCAAGCGCATCGACGCGTAACTCGATATAGGTCCAGCCAACGGGAAGCGTATCTACTTCTTCATTGAAAGTGTGGCCGGAGGCTTTCAGCGGCAGGATCGAGCCGCGATAGGTGCCTTTGGAAGAAAATATCGAAACGCGCGCACCTTCTGCAAAGCGTGCCGACCAGTTGCCGATTGAAACAAGCTCAAGCCGCCCGTTGGATTTGAGATATTTGACCTGTGCACCAAGCGTATCGACATGTGAGACGATACCGCGCGCGGGCTTTCTCGATTTGCCGCTGCGGCGTGCCCGGATCGCCCCGCGCCGCGTCAGGATGACTTCAAGGCCGAGGCGCTCCAGTTCACGTGCAACGAAATGCACTGCCTCATCTGTGAAACCGGTTGGACTTGGGATTGCCAGGAGCGCGCCCAGTTTTTCGAGGAGATAATTTTGATCAATCGCAATATTTGTCATGGTCAGGTAATCTACGGCCCCGATAATTAACGTCAACCTTGCGGGCAGATTTAAAGTTAAATCCCGATTGGAACTGAGTTCTGCAACGTCTACGCGTGAGCTTTTTCTAAAGTTTATTTTAAGGATGGTCTAATTTCGAGATAATTTCAGCATGTTAAGCATTGGCTTCCAGCCTTGAGTTGTGTAATTTCGCGCAAACAACGGGGGGCGTTGATTTGCTGCTTGGGGACATTCATCCTGATGATAAAGCTGCGTACCAACGGGGATCGGTGGTTTGTTGCGCTCGTCGCTTGTTTAGGCATCGCCATAACAATTCTTTTAGGTCAGCTGGAACTGGTTCGGCTCGCTTATATTCGCCTTAACGAATACAGGGACAATCTCTTATCCCATTCGATAAATGTCACACAATCTGGCAGAAATACACTTGCAGTGGTGAATAGCACCATGCAGGAATTTTGCTCGGATGAAAATCTGACCGAGCTGCGACTGCTGGCATATAAGGCGCATTATCTGCGCGATATTGGCCGCGTTTTGAACAATCGCATTGTTTGTACTGCTTTATGGGGGCGTCTGTCTCCGCCAGCGGATCTGCCGAAATGGGATCGTGAGGTGGAGGGCGGGCATCGATTATGGGCAAATGCCGAAAAGATCGGAAAACACCAGACAAAGGTGGAAATGATCATGCAAGGCTCGGCGATTGTTTTTACGTCGCCCGTTGCTTTTGCCCTGTACGAACGTACGGAACCTAACCTCAGCGCGTTGGTTGTTAGCCGCGACAGCAAATATATTTACCGAGCGTTTGGCGATACGAGAAAGATAGCGGAACGGCCGCCGGAAAAGCTGCCATGGTATGATCTGCGCACGCATCGGCTGGTTTCGAAATGTGCCGATGACATCGATGTCTGTGTGACGGCATCCATGACCAATGTCAGCGTTTTCCAGCAATCGCCGGGCGTATTGATGGCACTCGCAGTCTTCGGTGCATTGGCCGGTGGCGGACTGGGAGCAGCAGGGGTTCAATGGCGTAGGGGCCATGCATCGCTCGCGCAGCAGATCAAACGTTCCATTGCGGAAGGCCGTGTCGATGTCGTCTTTCAGCCATTGGTGCGGTTGCGTGACGGACAAGTGATTGGAGCGGAAGTGCTTGCTCGTCTGTCAGACGAAGATGGTGTGCCAATTCCGCCGGATGTTTTCATTCCGATTGCGGAGAAGCAGGGCGATATCAAGAATATTACGCGGATTGTCGTGCGCAAAGCGCTTGATCAAATGAACATGCGCTTACATGCAAATGAAGATCTTTATCTGAGCCTCAATCTTGCGGTCGATGATGTTATTGATCCGAACACGCTCGTCTTTCTGGACCAGGAGGTCAAGCGCCATGGGCTTTCTTCGCTCAGAGTTATGCTTGAGATCACGGAGCGCTCGACAGCTAACCATGAACGCCTGATTGAAGCGATGAAATCATTTCGCGCAAAGGGCTATGAATTTTTCATCGATGATTTCGGCACTGGCTATTCCAATCTCGCCTATCTCGCAAAACTGCCGATCAGCGGGATCAAGATAGATCGCATGTTCACGCAAGCGATCGGAACCGAGGCTGTCAGTGCCGAAATTGTCGAGAACATTTGCAATATCGCACGGCGGCTCGAGTTGAAGCTGGTGGTTGAAGGCGTGGAGACGCGAGAACAGGCGGATTATGTGCGGGCTTTACATCCGGATGCCATAGGGCAAGGTTGGCTTTTTGGCCGTCCTGTTCCCGCCGCTACGTTCGATCATGGCAACAATGCAATAATAAGTTGACTCTTATAGTCATATATTACAGTAAATGCTAACTCTGCTGCTATAGGCAGGTCAGGGGACTGTGTATCCGGTCTGGAGAGGATCGGTGCTATGGCATTTAGCTATTCCGAATGAGCTTCGTTTGATGTGGAATCTGCAACGCCTTTTCCAGAACCATGCGCGGGAGCTGCATCGCTTTTTCCGGCGCAGAGGGCACAATGCAGAGACGGCGGCCGATCTGACGCAAGATACGTTTGTGCGAGTGATGTCGGCAACACCATCAGCCAATGAACATAATCCGCGCGCCTATCTGCATCAGGTAGCACGCAACCTGTCCATTGATCTCTACCGCCGCGAGCGCATCGTTGAATATGTCGATATGCCTGACGAAGAATGGCGCCGCGTTGCCGATACGACACCTACGCCAGAAACTATCGTCTATGACCGACAGCGCCTCTTGATTATTGAAAAGGCGCTGCTTGAGTTGCCTGAACAAACACGCCGTGCGTTTGAACTGCATCGTCTCGATGAAAAGACGATTGCTGAAGTGGCCAGCGAACTGGGGCTTTCCGTCTCGCGAACATGGACATTGATCAAGCGTGGTTACGTGCATCTGAGAGCGTGTTTGAATGAAGATCCGGCTGGCAGTCTTTAAAAGAGAAAATTCCCTCCCTTCATTCGTTATACTCAATAGGACATAATTTGAGAGAAGCAGTTCGGCGGTGAGAAACGGCTGAATTAAAGAGGCTGATGCTGCATGGATGTCGAATTATCGGAAAGCGAAAAGCTGTTCGAAGAAGCATTGGATATTGTCATCCGCATTCAGGATGATCCGGATAATCCTGTGGCCCAAGAGCTGGTCAACCGCTGGCGTGCGCGTGGACCGGAACACGAAACCGCCTGGCGTGAGGCGATGGAAATTTATGGCATGACGGGTAAAGTCATGCATGATCAGCGCCGTACGGCAGCTCCGAAAATATCCCGCCGTTCGATCCTCACGGTCGGAGCAGCTGGGCTTTCCGTTGTTGCAGTCGGGGCACTTTTTGGGCCGCAGCTGATGTTGCAGGCACAAGCGGATTACATGACCGCTTCCGCTCAGTTGCAGGATGTACCGCTGCCGGATGGCAGTCGTGCAATGCTTGGTCCTGATAGTGCGATCCAACTACGATTTAGCCCGAATGAGCGCCGCGTCGAGCTTCTTGCTGGAATGGCATTTTTCGATGTGAAGCCCGATCCTGTACGTCCATTCAGTGTGCAGACCGGAAAGCTTACCGCGACCGCACTTGGTACTGCTTTCGATGTGAGCAATGACGCGGGTTATCTCTCGGTTTCGGTGGGTCATGGTTTGGTCGCCGTCAGGCCGACCGGTGTGAACGACACTGTGACACCACTTGGGCAGGGCGATTGGCTGTCGTTCAATGTGCAAAGCCATGACTTCGAGCGTGGTAATCGTGACGTTTCCCAAATTGCAGCCTGGCGTCAGGGAATGCTGGTGGCCGAGCGCGATACGATTGCGTCAGTTGTCGCGCGCATTGCACGCTGGCAATCAGGCCGGGTGCTGCTGGCTCAATCGAGCTTTGGCACACAACGCATTAGTGGTGTGTTCGATCTCAACCAACCGATTGCCGCGCTGGAAGCAGTGGTTGAACCTTATGGCGGAAAAGTTCGGCAGATATCGCCTTGGCTGACGGTCATTTCGTCAATCTGATATTTTTTTGATGCAAGGGGAGAAAATCCTAAAGCCCCGCTCGTTGTAAGCATCAGGGTCGGACGTTAGCTGCTGCCATACAACCGCCTTTTCACCAAAAGATGGAGTGGTTGGACATGGGGCGTCGGGTTAATAAAAGTGTTGTGCAGCGCTTGGGGACGAAAATTCTGACAGCAGCACTTCTGGGTTCTACATGCGTTTATGCCTTATCCCTTTCGACAGCTTTTCAAGCGCAAGCGCAGACTGCTCGGCAGGTTTCTTTCAATATTCCCGCAGGCTCACTGTCTTCAGCACTCGCCAATTTCGGTCGGCAGGCTGGAATGCAGGTGACCTATCAGCCGCAGATCGCTTCCGCTAAACAGGCTCCCGCCGTTTCGGGCATGATGACGCCACAAGATGCACTTTCGCGTCTGCTTGCGGGATCTGGTATTTCCCATCGTTTCACGGGTAGCAACACAGTTGCGTTGGCCGCGCAACCGGCGGCCGCGCAGGCACCATTGACCCCTGACGGCACCACACTGCTTGATACGATTACCGTCACCGGCGGTGCGGGCGTGGTGGGGGCAGAAGCACCGTATCAAACGGCAGCACCGACCAATTATATCTCGTCCGAAACCATTGAGCGTTTCCGCGGCTCAAGCCCTGCCGATATTTTCCGCGGTACGCCGGGGGTGATGTCCGGTGAAGCGCGTAACGGTGCGGGCTCGGTCGATGTCAATATTCGCGGTATGCAGGGCATGGGGCGTGTTGCAACCACGATTGATGGCGCTGAAAACAGCGTGACCGTTTATCAGGGCTATCAAGGTCTTTCCAATCGTACTTACATTGATCCCGATCTGATTGCGGGCCTTGATATCAACAAAGGCTCGGACGCATCCTCGCGTGGTATCGCGGGCAACGTCGCCATTCGAACACTCGATGCTGATGATATCGTCAAGGAAGGCGATAACTGGGGTATGCGTGTGAAAGGTGAATATGGCTCGAATTCCTCATCACCGCATGCGGGCGCCAAGGGTGGGTATGCATGGCCCTATTCGCCGAGTGACGTCCCGGAAGTCGTTGGGTCGCCCGACGGTATGAACCGTCCTTCTTTCCTTACACCGACCAATGGCTCTGCCAGTATTGTCGCTGCGATCAAGGAAGAGAATTACGATTTCTTTGCGGGCTATGCTTATCGCAAGCGCGGCAATTATCATGCGGGCAAGCATGGCCCGTCAGCCGATCCGGTGAATATCGGCCCTGCCAGGACCTGCAATACATCGGGTTCTTGGTGTCAGAACTGGCCTGAATATGTCGAAAACGGCGGCCTTACGAATTATCGTGCTGGCGAAGAAGTCCTCAATACGCAGCTTGAGACCAAATCCTTCTTGACGAAAGCGACGCTGCGCTTTGATGGCGGTCATACGCTGAAGCTGGGCTATACTGGTTTTCGTGGGGAGGCTGGCGATCTTCTTGCATCCCGTTTCACAGGGGACAGAAATCAACCTGTTCAGCAGGAGCTGACATCTGGTTCCAAGCTCGATACCGGCACCCTGCGCTATTATTGGAACCCGGATGACAATGAACTCATTGATCTGAAAGCAAATCTTTGGGTTACAAAACTGGAACTGCGTAATCCACGTCGCGGTAACATGATACCGACATTGGAATCTCTCGGCCTTTCGCCGAATTTCCGCACTGGATCGAATACGATCATGTGGGGCGGCGATGTTGCCAATACGTCGAAGTTTTCGTTTGGCGACTATGGCGATCTCGACCTAAATTATGGTGTGTCTTATCTCAGGGAAGATACGCGTCCGAGTGCTTATACTAACGAACTTGAGGGCTGGCTAAACCTGCGTGACGCTTATCGTGACGAACTTGGCGTCTTCACCAAAGCAGCCTACAAGCCAGTCGACTGGCTGACATTGAATGCTGGCCTGCGTTATTCGCATTACTGGTCACATGACCGCCGCACTGAGGCCAACTCTGCTGTACAGCTAAACCCGGAACCCAACCGCGATTCAGGTGGTTTCAGTCCATCGGTCGGCGTGACGGTCGAACCTTTCGATGGCAGCCAACTTTATGTCAATTATTCCAACGCGCTACGCTATCCGAGCCTGTTTGAATCGGTTTCAGCCTTCACCGTCATTCCCAATGCCGGATTGCGGCCAGAGCGTTCCAGCAACTGGGAAGTTGGGGCGAACTTCACGCGAGATGGTCTGTTGAATGATGACGATCGCGGCATGGTCAAGTTTGGCTACTTTAACTGGGACGTTAAAGATTATGTTGCGCGTGCATTCCGCGATTTCTACGATAACAGCGGAAAATTTGTCTACAGCGGTATGCAGGTCTACAACATTGATCGCGCACGCTTTTCAGGTCTTGAATTCTCAAACCGTTACGAGGCCGGCGGGTTTACTGCCGATTTCTCGGCCAACTATTATCTTGATGTACAATTCTGCCGCACCTCTGACACCTGTGGAGCCAAGTCGCTTTATGGTGACTATGCGACCAACCAGGTGCCTCCGAAATACAGCGTGGATCTGACACTCTCGCAGAAGATGCTTGAAGACAGGCTGACGCTTGGCGGGCGTGTTTCTTACGTCGGTCCGCGTGCGATTGGTCATGGTGATGTCACAGCGGTGGGTGCTGGTGAATTTATTTCGCTGACACGCTGGAAGCCCTATACGCTCATCGATGTCTTTGCCGAATATAAGATCAACGACAGCCTGACCGCGACAGCTCGTATTGAAAATTTGACGGATCAATATTACGTCGATCCGCTTGGCTTGGTGAACCAGCCTGGTCCGGGCCGGACGTTCTATGCGGGCCTTACCAGCAATTTCGGCGGCGATCAGCGCCTGCCGCAACTCTCGCCATTCTCCCGGTCACAGGGTGGGGCACCGGGAATCGACTGGACCGGCTTCTACGGCGGTGTTCATACCGGTATGACTTCCGGGCGCACTTGGGGCAATACGACTGCGCTTGATGGCACGGTTGATCCGATATCGGCGAGTGAATCTGCGGATCGTGGATTTGGCAATTCGGCCCTGTTCGGCGTGCAGGCGGGTTATAACCACCAGTTCAGCAACCGGGTCGTACTTGGTATCGAAGCCGATGTCAGCAAAACGCGTTTGAAGGGCGCGCAGGCGGCCTTCATGCAGGAAGACTGGATTGCTGCTGAAAAGGACATTGCCGGTATTCAGGCAAACACGCATTACGACATTGATTGGACGGGGTCCATTCGCGGTCGCCTTGGTTATGCGCTGGATAATCGCTGGCTTGTCTATGGAACGGCGGGTGTAGCCTTCGCGCATGAGAAGCAGACCCGCGACCAGTACCGCTATTCTGAAGATATCATGGGCAAGGCAAGCTCAAGCCTGTTCTTCGTCGATCAATTGTCGGGAATGCGAACGGGCGTCACCGTTGGCGGCGGTGTTGAATATGCAATCAACGATCGCTGGTCGGTCATGGCCGATTATACCTATAGCCGCTTTGGCAACCGCAGCTTCAGCTTTGAAAATGCGCGTGCCGGAACAGGGGGCAACTACACGACCAGAGAGCAGACAGGTGTGGAAATTACACCTCCCGAACCATTTCTTTGTGAAATTCTGGGAGATCCCTACTGCGATCCATCCGAAAAACCGGTCTATAAATATACCGACCACACTGGCAGCTCGAATATCGCCAATGGCCGCAAAGCTTCCAATTCACTGGATACACACACCGTGAAACTTGGCCTCAATTTCCACTTTTAATTGGGATTAGGTGCGACATTTTGGCCAGGGTGAAGTTTTTTTGCCTTGGCATTGCAAAAAATTGCGTCCTCAATCGTCTTAATTAGTAGAGCGGTGTTATCGGCTTTACGCGCTGAGAACACCGTCTATCAATAGGGATATTCGAAATGACTGATGTTGCTACACTTGAGCACCCCGTTGCTCTTCCCCGCTCTAAGCGCTTGAAAGCGCGAACGACGGGCACTCACGAACGTCTTGATCAGACCATCATGGCGGGCAAACCATTTGCCAGCCGCGAAAGCTATGCATTGTTCGTTGAGGTGCAGTATCAGTTCCACCGTGACATTAATGCGCTTTACGATGATGCCGCGCTGGATGCGTTGCTGCCCGATCTAAACGGGCGCCGTCGCCTTGAGCAGGTTGGTCAGGACATGATCGATCTCGGTTTCGAGCTGCCTGCAGCAGATGGCGCGCCTGCCTTCCCTGCCGGAAGTGACATTGATCTGCCGACCGCACTTGGCTGGCTCTATGTGGCTGAAGGCTCCAACCTCGGTGCGGCCTTTCTGCTCAAAGAAGCGCTGAAGCTGGGCTTGTCTGAAGAGCTTGGTGCGCGCCATCTGGCCGGTGCTCCTGAAGGTCGCGGACTGCATTGGCGGACCTTCACTGCGGCACTTGATGAGATTGAGCTTTCTGACGCTGAGGAAGAACGCGTGGTCGCTGGTGCGGAAGCTGCTTTCCGCCGTGTCCATGTACTGGTGCGGAAAATCTTTCATGACCGTCTCTAACCTGACGACTGCGAATAACGGGGCCGCCCAATTCGCCTATCCCGATGAGCGGCAGCGCGCAGGTTATCTCGCGTTGGGGCTGTTATTGGTCGTGGCAGCTTTGATTGGTTTGAAGATACCTATGATGCCTTCAGCCCTGTTTGTCTTTGGTGCAGCACTTTGCTTTGTACAGCTTTCATCCAGTATTCTAGGCTGGCTGGAAACCAACAGAAGTACACGCATTGTCATCGATGCATGGCGTGCACTCGGTGCTCTGCCCTTTCTGTTCAGGCTGTGCCTGCTCAGTCTGGTTACGGCAATCGGCTTGGCAGCCGTTGTTTTGAACCCTTATCTCTTCGGGGTGGAACTGGCAATCAATGCAATGCTGTTTGCAGGCCTCATGCTTTTTGTCGGCCCGCAATATCGAGAAGTGAAATTCGTTCCAGAATAGAGATAGTTTGCAATGCGATTTACCCGACAGGCAGAGCTTTCAATTGAGTTTCTTGTTCTTTGCGAGCGAGCACCAGATGGGACTGCGCTGACCACCCGTGCAGCGGCAGAAGCCACAGGCACGACAAAAGATCACGCCGCGCAGATCGTTTCGGATCTCATACATCACGGTTTTCTGGTTGGCTCACGCGGGCGCGGTGGTGGCATCCGTCTTGCGCGCCCGGCAAAGACAATCAATGTCGGAACAGTTCTGCGACTGATGCAGCCGGGTTTCGATGAACAGGCGACAAAGCAGTCTGGATCAGATTCAGCATTCGGCATGTTGCTGCAGGCAGCCTTGCGGTCCTTCGTGGCGGCTTTTGATGATTTCACCATTGCAGATCTTGCGATTGAGACCAGTGACGGTCGCCTGGCTTGTCTTGATTGCGATCTGCGCAATCTGATCAACCACGGTCAAATGCTCTCTGAGCTGCGCCGCAGAAGCGAATATACGGATGTGCCTGCCTGGGCGGGCGCGTCATGAATGGTCCAACGGATAGTATCGGGGTGCGCGAGAGCTTTAGCGAGCTTGCGCTCTGGGCGGGGGCAAGCCTTCTCGTACTATCCTTGCATGTGGGAGCCGCAATGTGGCTTCTACGTGAGCCGGACATGATGGCGGCCGATGATACGCCGCCGGCCGCTATCATGATCGAGCTGGCGGAAACGCCTGAAGCAACTGAAACCGAAGAAAACGAGCTATCACCGGATGAAGTGATGTCGGATGCAAGCGCTGCAGCCGAGAAGGTTGAAGAACCTGTCGATGAACCTGTACTCGAGCAGGAAGTGGTTCAGGACGAGCCGGAGCCTGTGGAGGAAGAGCCTCGGGAAGAAATAGCGCAGCTCGATAAGGTTGAGGTTCCACTACCTGTCGCAAAACCTAAGCCGCCGGAGCCCAAAAAGGAAATCGTCAAGAAGGATGAGCCGAAGAAGAAGCCGGTGAAACAGCGCGAACAGGCATCGGCCAAGCAAGCAGTGAAGGCACAGGCACAGGTCACGCAGTCCAGTCGCAACGCAGCGAGACAGTCAGCTTCCGGTTTGTTTGCATCCTCTATGACACCGGCGCGCTGGCAATCGCGTTTAATGGCACATCTGGAGCGCCGCAAGAAATATCCATCGGGTTCCAAGTCGCGTCGGGAAGAGGGCACCGTTTATGTTCGGTTTCGCATCGATGATAGCGGCAAGGTACTTTCTGCGACGCTTGCGCGATCTTCTGGCTGGCCGGAGCTTGATAATGAGGTGCTATCGCTGGTTCAGCGAGCTTCACCGGTTCCCGCTCCCCCACCAGACGTCAACAAGACGATCACCGCGCCAGTCAAATTCAACAGACGATAAAAGAAGGACTGGAAACGAATTTCCAGCCCTTTGATAATTTAGAACTTACGGCTGAAAGAGACCTTCAGATTGCGGCCTGGCATGGCTGTGATGCCGTCAGTCAGATAAGGTTCGTATTCCTTGTCGAACACGTTCTCCAGTGCGAGACGCAATTCCGAATCCTTCATGAAGCCTTTGGTCGGCGTCCAGTTGAAGAACAGGTCATGCACGGCATAGCCCGGCGTTTCTGGTCGATTGTAGCTGAGATCGCCTTTGACATAGGAGGTTCGGTCCTGCTTGTCGACAAAGGTCCCCGTCCAGCCAAAATTGATATCCTGATCCGGCAGCTTGTATCCGAGGGTCGTTACAACCGTTGTCGGCATGATATCGTTGATATAACTATCTTGCCCATAGATATTGTTGACCGTGCCATGGCGCCGACCAATCATGTAGGTGACGCTTGCATCGGCGAACATGAAGTCATTTTCGTAATGCGCTTCCAGTTCCACACCACGCGAATAATAGGAAGGCATGTTCCAGTAGAATGGGACTTCGCCGTCTTTCAGGCCAACCTTGTTTGCGCTGCCGACGCGACGCGCCACCGGGTTGGTGACGTGGTTGTTAAAGAACGAGCCGCGCACCATGAACACATCGGAATCGGTCAAGATACCGCTGAACGACGTATCCGCGCCGATATTGATCGTGTTGTTGCGCTCGACTGCCAGATCTCTGCTTGTGCCGGAGGTTTGCGTGCGTCCGCTTTGAACCGAGTAGATTTCGTCAATATTGGGCGCGCGCATGGCATAAGCCCAGTCGGCGAACAGGCGCGTCGTGGGTGTTATCTGATAGGATGCGCTGATCGCTGGTGTGAAACCATGGTGAGATGCTGACGAATAGTCATGTCCAGCTTTTGGATCGTTATAGATCGCAGCCGCATTTGGCTCGCCTTCGGAGCGAACATAGTCATAGCGGACGCCTGGCGTGATGGTCAGCTTGTCGGTAATGGCCATGCGATCACGCATGAAGAAGGATGTTACGTCTTGTTTGCCGCCGGGCATGATCCATGGGGCGTAATAGCCATAATTATAGCTTTTGTCGTTCTTCTTTGTGATGTCGAACATCGTCACATCGCGAATGTGGTGGTTATACTGCACACCGTAGTTCAGGCTGTGTTCAATACCGCCAAGCTCGAAGTTGGAGGTGTTTTCAGCTTCGATATGAAAATCCGAATATTTCGCATCGTTTTCGGTACCACCAAGCGATGCCGTGCCATTCACGCCGGTTGCGCGTTCAGCATGCATGTCGGTCGAGGAATAGCTCGCCATGATGCGGGTGTTTACGAGGTCGCTGTCGCCGTCATAGGTGTGTTCGAATACCGAAGTGAAGTCTTTCAGCTCACGCCATGCAAGCAGCCTGCGCATTGCTTCCTTATAGGCAGGTGTGCCGGGAACAAGGCTGTTGCTGGTTGGCTGAAGCTGTCCGCGAATGGCTGCAAGTGGTCCCCAATTGGCGCTTTCACCATAAAGAACCGAGGCCTTCACCTTGTGCCCGCCATATTCGCCGGAAAGTTTACCGGAGAATGAAGTGAGTTCAGAACTTGAGTAATTATAGGTCTCGCCGCTGCCGACACGCATGTTGTCGCTCTTGCGCCAAGTCAGGCTGGCAATACCGTCAAACGTCATGCCGGTGCCGAGATTGGAGCGGCCATAAACCGCGCCGGTTTCCAGAAACTGCTTGTTAGCTGTCTGATACGCGGTTTTACCCCATGCACCCCAGCTTTCGCCTTCGCGCAGCATATCGGCGGCATCCTTGCTCTCAAGCTTCACGGTGCCACCGAAGCCACCATTGCCATATCGAACCGAGGTTGCACCCTTTTCAATCTCGACGCGCTTGAGAAGTTCGGGCTCGACGAAAATGGTGCCCTGATCGTATTTTTCAAAGTTTTTCGGCGCGCCGTCGAGCAGAACTCGAACGTCAGTCTGTCGCGAGAAACCACGGATCGAAATCGACTGGCCTTCGGTGCGGACGCCCCCCAGCATGGCTACGCCGGGCGTCTTTTTGATGAGTTCGGGAATTGTTGAGGCCTGTGCCTGTTGCATCTGTTCAGGCGTAATCTGAGAGACGCGCGGGTCGAGATCAGCGAAGTTCACGCCGGTAATCTGGGAGAAGCTGATCGTGTCGAGTTGCACTGCTCCGTCAACAGCAGGCACGGCTGCATTGTTTGCAGCCATTTCGCGCTCAAGGCGTACAGTGCGATTGCCGGTGAAACGATACTGGATATTCGTGTTGCGCAGCAATGCAGAAAGTGCGTCGGCTGGAGCCATGGTTCCGCTGACGCCGGATGTCCTGAGGCCGCTGGTGACGGATGCATCGAATGCGATTTGCAGACCTGTCTGAACTGCAAGGCGATTAAGTGCCGTTGAAAGCGCACCTGCCGGAATATTGATACTGACGGCTCGCGATGTTGTCTGTGCCATTGCTGGCGCGGTCATAAACGGGCTTAGAACAGTGCCGCTCAAAAGCAGCGAAGCAAACAGCGGGCGGGCGCAGGCAGTGAGAATGCGCGAGGAAGGGCTTTTCATGTCGTTTCCAGTCTCAACGTTCAAGGCGTTGGTGTCGGGCATTGGGTGGCTGAGGCACTCGCGCGGGGTGCGCAAACTGCCTTTCACCAACTGGACGAATGAATTGAGCTGTTTGGGACATTTGGACGAAAATTAATTATGCAGCACCGTGAGCAATGACCCGATACGGACTGCTTTGAGCTCAAATGCCTTGATAAAATCATCAAGTGCTGTCGAGGGCGTGGAGAGATCGAAGGTGCCGGTGATCCGGCGTTCGGCGAGGTCGCTGCTTGCGATCATCACCTTACCCGGAAGGTGGCGCGCAATATCTTCGACCACATGCTCAAGCGGCTGGCCCTCGAAAACAAGGCGACCGCTTCGCCAGGATGCTGCAAGTTCCGGATCAACCATCGAAACCTGGCCTATACCATTCCGGCTGCCGTATGAAACGCTGTGTCCCTCATCCAGCCGCAGCGTATCGAGCGGGCTGAAGGCAGATGATGACGCGCTGGTCTGCACCTGAACTGCGTGTTCGGTAACAATGACATCTGCGCCGCCATCTTTCAGTTTCACATCGAATTGGGTGCCAAGGGCCGTCACTTCGCCATTTGCGGCTTTAACCGTGAAGGGGCGCTGTGGATCTGGGGCCACAATAAAATAGGCTTCGCCGCGCAACAGCTGCACCTGACGCCCATCATTCGTAATATCGAAAGTGATTGCTGATCCGGCATTCAGCTGAACGGTCGAACCATCGCTTAACTCAATGACCGGCATCTCGCTGCTCGCCGATATAGCATCAGCACGCAGGCGCATCGGCCCGTCAAAGGCAAGGAATCCGCCCCCGAGGGCCGCGAACAACAGCATGGAACTGACGGCCGCGCGCACAGGGTAGCGCGGCTTTCTGGCTGCAGTTTTTGCAAAGTCGGTGTCTTGCAGCAGCAGAAAGCGCGTATCGCTGAAAACGCGCGAAGCTTTGGCAAATGCTAGCTCGTGTCGGGAATCGCTGGCGCGCCATAGCGCACAAGACTCGACAACCTCCAGATCTCTGGGCGATGCCTGCAACTGCATCAGCCAGTCGACAGCCTGTTCCTGGATTTGGCGCTCAGCCTTATCGTTCTTCTTTGCCGTCGCGCGCATTAAGCCTGATCCAGTTCGTCGAGCCGCAAGAGGCAGTGCATAAGCGCTTTCCGCAGATGCCTGTCCACCATATTGCGCGTAATTCCGAAGCGTATGGCTATTTCATCTGGGGATAGATTGCCGATCCGGTGGGCAATGAACACGCGGCGCTGACGCAAGGGCAGTTCCATGATCGCATCACGTAGGCAGGCGAGGCGGCGTGGCATATCCAGCACCAGATCAGGATTTGCATCCTTGCTTGCAATGTTTGCGGCTTCGTCGTCAGTGCCGCAAAAGAGCTTTGCTTCAAAGCGTTCGCGGCGAAACCGATCAAGACCCAGATTAATCGCAGCGCGCGTAAGAAAGGCGCGTAACGACGATTTGCCTTGCAGATCGGTCCTGCGGTCTTTCAGCCTGACATAAAGATCGTGGACGACTTCATTGGCATTGGAGGATACGTGCCCACGCCGACGGACTGCGCGGCACAGTTCGTCGTAATAATCTGTAATAGCTGCATCAATGTCTGCAATTTCCTGCAGAGGAAAAGCCGAAGGCAGATTGGATTTGTCAGATTGGTCCAAGGCAGGCACCACATTTTCTTGGCGGCACCATAGTTAGGCGCTTGTGCAAACGCAATAATATATGACCAATATACTCATCTTATGTGAATGCTGTTGCATTTCAGCAAAATTGACCGATAGCCGCAACGATGGAGAGCACTCCACCGCAGCGACAAAGGAAGCAATGGCTTATTTCGGCAACTGGGCCGCGGCCTGCTTGATGGCCGTTGTGACCTGCTGACAGAAAGGCTCGACGCTTTTGCCAGATGTCTTGGCATAGTCTTCAACGTCGGTTTCCTGCCCCATTGACTGGACTACGCCCTTTTTGCCGGCTGCCTGTGCTTCTTCAAGACCAGATTTGTCGGCTGGTGCCTGCATGATCTTCATGATGGACTGCTGGCTGTCGATGTCTTCCTGTGTCGCGAAGCCTTTGTCCTTGCAATACTCGACGATACCGAGCTGGTTCTGTGCTGCTTTATAGAGCGCTTCCGGTGTCATCTGCTGCGTGGCCTGGCCTTGCGCCATAGCGCCGCCTGCGGTGACCGATGCCAGAATAAAAGCGCAGATACCTGCAGTTTTCATCGTTTCAACCTTTCAGTTCTATTGCATTTCCACCCGAGCAAACAGATAGAGCGGGTCCGGTGAAACGAAACCCGCCTAGAAAGGCTTAAAGGTCATAAAAGGCATCGCGAAATAAAGACCTGCAAAACCGGGTAACAAGTTTTTACTGTATCCGGGGTTTCCAAGGCTTTGTTTCGTCACATTCGGAACCGGGGGTTATGCCCAGAAATACCGCACAATGTGGAAGAATACCGGGGCCGAGAAGACGAGGCTGTCGGCACGATCGAGCATACCGCCATGCCCTTCAATCATGTGTCCCCAGTCTTTGACCCCGCGGTCACGTTTGATGGCAGATGCCACAAGCCCGCCGAAAAAGCCCATGACGCAAGCGGTCGCGGCCAGCGCACCAGCTTGCAATGGCGAAAACGGAGTAAGCCAGGCAAGTCCAGCCCCCAGAAGAGATGCGCTCGCGACCCCTCCGACAAAGCCTTCCCAGGTTTTGGATGGAGAAATATTGGGCGCAATGCGATGCTTGCCGAACAATTTTCCGAAAACATATTGCAGCACGTCGCTGCCCTGAACGGTTGCCACCAGAAATGCGATCAGCAGCAGCTTCTTGCCTTCGAAGCCTGGAATATCCAGCGTCATCAGCGCAGGCACATGGCTGATGCAATAGACCGATAGCATGATGCCCCATTGCTGCTCGCTGATGCGTTCGAGAAAGCGCGACGTATCACCGGAAAGGGCAGTCAGCACCGGCATGGCGAGGAAACAATAGACCGGTATGAAGATGGAATAGAGACCGTACCAGTCGATCCAGATCAGATAATATTGCACCGGAATGACCAGCAGGAACATGCCAAGCAGCACGCGATGATCAGCGCGACGGGTTTGTGTAAGCGTCGCATATTCGCGTAATGAGGCAAACGAAATAAGCGCAAACAGAACGTTCACGCCGCCTTTGCCGAACAGGAAGGCGATGCACATGGCGCCGACCATGATCCACCATGCCTTGATGCGGGCATTGAGGTTGACCAGTGTGGATGAAAGCGGTTTTGGCGCACGCCATGACAATATACCGGCAACGGCACTGGCTGTGACCAGAACGCCCATGAGGCCAAGGAAGAGTTGGGTCGTTTCGCTCATGGGTGATTACCATTCTGAGGCTGAATATCGAGAAGGCTCTGGCGCGCGCGCGTGAGAAATTCCTTGCGGTTCTCGCCCTCGTGAAGCTGAACCGGCGTACCGAAAATTACACGACAAAGAAGCGGCACGGGCAGCATCGCGCCCTTTGGCAACACGCGTGACATGTTTTCAATCCAGCACGGCACCAGTTCAACATCCGGCCGCGCCAGCGCAAGATTGTAGATGCCGGACCGAAAACGCAGCAACGCCTCATCGGTCATATTGCGTGTGCCTTCGGGAAAGATGATGAGCGAATGACCATCGGCCAGCGCTTTCAGCATCACTTCCATCGGATCTTGTGTGCGTTCCACCCAGTTGCGTTCCACAAGCACGGTGCGCAGCAGCACTTCGGCCATGAACTGGCGCACAGCATTGCCCCGCCAGTAATCAGCACCAGCGACGGCGCGGGTGCGCGCACGTTCTTCCTGATTGAGGCAGGAGGAAAGCAGAATGAAATCACCATGGCTGGTGTGGTTGGCAAAATAGATGCGCTGATCGCGCGAGGGTCCGGTGCCGCTCCAGATGGGCCGCACGCCGGTAATCCCGCGTGACAGGATCGCCAGAAACGAGCCGAAAATCGATTGCACCTGATGGCGGACCAGTACCCGCATATCAAAGCCCCTGACCATGCGGCACGAAGGCCAGCAGAATGAATAGCACAATGGCAAGTGCCAGAAAAAACCGCAAACGACCGATGATGCGCCGGGAACCGGCGATCCGTTCGAGGAGCGGGCGGGTGGGGCAGATAGCTTCACTCAGGCCCATTTTTTCGAGCGTTCTGTCGAGTTCGATCAGTCCCGCCTCTTCAATGGGATTTGCGGCAACCAGCCGGAAAAGTGCTGCATCGAAAAGCAGGTGCGCGGCAATTCCGAGAATGACCAAACTACTCGCAAAAAGGACCGGCCAGACCAGCCAGAAGGTGAGGTCATGCACGAAGCGCAAAAACGGTGCGACAGCCAGTATCAATACGGCTAGTGCAATGCCGAAATAGGCATTTCGCTGCAAACCTGCCGCGATGCTTGATGCCTGCGCGCTCATTCATGCACCTCGCTTGTGTGTAGATGCACCGGCCAGCCTTTTGCGCGGATCAGCTCTTCGGCTTCGCGTTGATTGTTCACGCGGCCCGTGTTGATGAGCCAATGGGCTGCAACCGTGGCGCTGCGCTGAAAGCCCAACGCGCAACAGATGAGCACCGGACCGTGATGGCGTGCGACTTCGACCGCATCCGATGCAAGCCGTAGCTTTTCTGCGGGAGGCTTGATGAGATCAATCGTGACGTAGCTTTTCCAATCGATAGAGTGAGGGGGTGGCACCATTTCGGATGCAAGATCAATGACAGTCGAGAAAAATTGCAGTTCTCTAGCCTTCGGGAAGCGTCCGAGGAAGACATTGTCGCCAAGTTCGACATGGGTTGGGAGTTTGCGCGTCCAGTATCGGATATTAATCAGGGCAAAAAAGCGGTAAGGCCAGAGCAACAGGCGGCTGGCGAGACTGACCATACCGTCTGTTTGTTTCTCGAAAATGCCAGCACCCGCACCGAGATAACCAAGCGCCACTAGTGCAAGTGCGGTTGCAGGCCAGAACCAGAAGATCGCATAGCCGGTGATGCTCAGACCATGAACACCCAGCGCAAGAAAAACTGTCGCCACCGCCAGATAATACAAGCCGATCCGCCGGGATTTTGGGTCTGATGTGAGCAGAAAACCTGCCAAAGGCGATGGCGTGTTGCGTGGGAAAAGCCACAGCGCAAACAGCCCGAGCAAAGCGCCTGCCGGAATATCGACGGCGTGATGCTGATAGGTGGTTAGCACCGATAATCCGATCAGCAGGCACCAGACGTGCCAGATCACACGCATTATATCGCCCATAACACGGCGCATCTGATCCCAGATAATGATCAAAAGCGCGATATGTAGCGACGGCGCCTGGTTGAATGGTTTGTCGAACCCGCCCAGCACATCGAACATGAAACCCGGCAGACCGGAGGTCTCAGGTTTGACAAATGTGGCTGTCAGCGGAAAGGCAACAAAGCAAAGAACGGCGATAATCTGCGCGGTGAGATAACGCTTTGCCAGCTGGTCCACCTGTTCCGGGCTATCATTTACGAAAAGTGCTATCGCGTAAAACAGATTGACCGACCAATAGGGAATGATGCTCCACGCGATAAAGGGAACATAGCCTTCCCAGTTGAAAGCGAGGTTCGGCACGTCATCATGGAGTGATGCAAGCCAGTTGGCGGTGCCATAGGTCAGATAGAAAAACGGTCCAAGAAACAGAAGCCAAGCGATTGCGCGGCGGATTACAGGCCGCCGCGAGAAACCATCAAGTTCCGTCAATTGCGTGGTCACGCTTCAGCGTCTCCGATGCGTTCGGCAATCGATACGGTAAAGATGCCCCATTGATCGGTGCGCTGTTCGATTTTGCGATAGCCCGCCTTTTCGACGAGCTGATCCATTTCGCCCTGTGTGCGGCGACGCATCACCCATGCCTGTCCGCCGCGATGTGACGTGAGCGCGCGAGCGATCATTTCAAGCTGCGGATGCCATGGCTGGTTGGTGTAAATGAGCAGTGAGCCCGGCTTCTGCACACGAGCGAGACCCGAAAGCGACCGATTAATGAGCGCATTGTCCGGGAAAAGCTCATAAAGCCCCGACACAATCGCAAGGTCTGGCTGTGGTGTGACCGTTGCCAGACTTTCTTCATTGAACGCATCGCCTTCTTCCATATGAGCAATTGCTTCAAGACCACGCTCCTTGATGAGCTTGCGGCCAGCCAGCACATTGATCGGCGAGTAATCGCGAAGATGAATGCTGTCCGGCAATTCGCCGGCACGAACCACCGCATCAATCACATAGCGGCCATGCCCACAGGCAATGTCGAGGATATTGGTCGATCGACCTTCGCTTTCCAGCCGCCTGATGGCGTGTCTGATCAGTTCCTCAAGATGCACTTTGCGCTGGCGAATGCCGCGCCAGCCGATGGCTTCCAGAAACTGCTTGTCGATGAGCTTGCCGCCGGGACCCAAGCCTCGTGCTTCGTTCTCATAGACATAATCGAGCGTGGAGCCTGAATCAAAACCGGTACGACGGCCAACTTTCAGACCTTCCGACAAAAGCGAGCCAAAGCCAATAGAGGCGCGCGTCGATGCCCAGTAAAGGCCGCGCGGTGAAAGCAGCGGTAGCGGACTTGATAGTCTGTCAGCCTCATCGCGCGTATGGCCTGCAATATGCGCTTCGGTCAGATCGGCGCGTTGTGGTGCCTCCGCAAAACGCGCCTCGATGAAATCATGGATCAGCGCGAGTGCCGGTTTGCGATCCCGTTCGCCCAGCGTGTCATGGTAAAAACCTTTGAGCACATGGCGCTCTTTAATGCGGCTGCCAAGGTTCTCAAAAAAGCGGTGCTGTGGCGTTGGCCGCACGACAAAATCGCTGCCGGAAATGAGCAACTGTGTCGGAACGGTAATCGCCCGCGCATCATCCACCACGCGCTTTGCCGCATCATAAAGCTGAAGCAGGATATGCGAGGCGATTGGCCGTGTAATCAGCGGATCGGTGCGATAGGATTCAATGCGCTCCCGATCATGGGTCAGAAACTGCGGTTTGACGTAGGAATTGACGAAGAACGTGCCTTTGAGTTTCTGCCAGAGCGCGATGCCCTCTTTGGCGAAAGGCACATAAAGCTTGATGTCGAAGGCTGGCGACGCCATGACAAGCGCACGGATATTGGGCGCATAGTCATGTACCCATGCGCTCGCCAGAACGGCGCCGACGCTCTGCGCAATAAGCGCCACGTCTTCGTTTCTTACGCCGGTTTCATTGCGGATATAAGCAACGAAACTATCGAGATCGCGGATTGATGCTCCGAAGGACGGCGAAAAGCCTCGCACGCCAGGTGAGTTTCCGTGGCCGCGCGCATCCCAGGCATAGAATGCATAATCATCAAGGCCGAGCTCATCCACGAGATGGCTCACACGTCCGCTATGCTCATGACCGCGATGCAGCAAAACGATAACGCCCTTCGGCTTTTCAGAGCGGGCAGGCCAGAAACGATAGAACAGCGAAGTGCCGTCATGGGTGACGAAATGGGATTCTAACGGTTCACGATATGACGCCGTTTCATGCCCCGGCAATTCTGTGCGCTGGCTCATCATTTCTCCTCTCAATAGGCCTTCTCCCATTTTTCGGGATGAACTCCAAGTTATTCCACCCAATTACTATTGAGTAGAATAGAATGTTTGAATAAACGAGCTAAGGCCGGTCGCAAATAGCTGATTTCTACATAATCGTCATTTCCAAAAGTTTCCCGAAAGTTTCTTATGTCTGTTTATCAACTTAAGTCCCGTTTCCAGAACTTGTTGAGACCTCTTGTCGTGCAGCTTGCGGCAAAAGGTGTGACGGCCAATCAGGTCACGATTGCAGCTGCACTGGCTTCAATTGTTCTTGGTGCTTTTCTTGGGCTGAACGGGAATGCGATCTGGTTTGCGCTGCTGCCGGTCTGGCTTTTTCTGCGCATGGCGCTCAATGCTGTTGATGGCATGCTGGCACGCGAACATGGTCAGAAATCCATGCTGGGTGCCTACCTCAACGAGATCGGCGATGTAATTTCCGACGCGGCGCTCTATGCGCCTTTTGCGATCATCGCGCCGTTCTCGGCGCTGTGGATTTTCGCGATTATCTTTATTGCCACGCTGACCGAGTTTGTCGGCGTGACGGCAGCCTCGCTCGGATCAAGCCGCCGTTATGACGGTCCAATGGGCAAGAGCGACCGCGCCGTGGTCTTTGGTGTGCTTGGTGCGTGGGTCGCCATTGATGGCGTTTTGCCACAATGGATGTTCTGGTTGCAGCCTGTGCTGTGCGCGCTTTTGATCCTCACTGTCGTCAAGCGCATCCGCAACGGAATAGCGGAAGCCCCGAACGCATAGCGTGGGGCTTCTTCTGTCTTGAGAACTATTCGCTTTTAGTTTGCAGAAACAAAAGCCGACATGCTGGTAATCAGCAGCATTCCGACAGTTGCGCCTGCGTCCTGAAGACCGATGGTCTTTTCCTGAAAAGCTGCGGCCTTGCCATGCTGAGCAACCATCGTTTTAGTCGCTTCAAGAGCATCTTCAGCAGCTTTGGCGGCGGCTGCAAGCGCATCTGCCAGCGAGGCACCCGCTGAGGCTTGTGCTTCAAGCGTTACGGCGATTGGATCAAGCACATCGAGAAGCGTCTTGTCGCCAACCTTTGCCTTGCCGCGCTCGGCAATACCATCACGATATGCGCGCCAGAAAGCGGCAATCTCTGCGGTTCCCAGCTCGTCGATACCATCACAGACCTTGCTTGCACGCAGGAAGCCGGTTGCGGTCAGCGTGCCCATGGTTGATGGCGCGACGCGTGCCATGGTGGCGCCAGCTGTGCGCAGAAGCTTGTCGATGCCTGCAGCTTCACCTTCAGCATGGGCAGTTTCTGAAGCTGCTGCAAAGGCCTTGCTCATGGTGATGCCGAGATCGCTATCGCCAACTTTGCCGTCCAGCGCGATAAGGAATTCGCGCTGTTCTGCAAAAAGCTGCTTCCAGCTGTCGAAGAGATTGATCAGATCAGATGCTGTAATGACGTTCATAATCTGACCTCAGCCCGCAAAATGCTTGAAGAACGGGGTGTTTGCGGAGGCGGCAACCAGTGGCTCCAGTTCTTCATCAAGATGCAGCACGGAAACTGACGCGCCAGCCATTTCCATGGACGTGGCAAACTCGCCGATCCAGACATGCTTGACCTTGACGCCACGCTCGTCAAACAGCTGCGAAACGCGTCGGAACATGATGTAAAGCTCTTCAAGCGGCGTGCCGCCAAGACCATTGACCAGCACAGCTACTTCGTCGCCGTTGGCATAGGCCTGCTCGGCGAAAATACGTCCCATCAGCTCGTCGATGACTGCATCCGCGCTGGCAAGCTTCTTGCGGCTGATGCCGGGTTCGCCATGGATGCCCATGCCGATTTCCATTTCATCTTCGCCGATGGAGAAGGTGGCGTGACCGATTTCCGGTACCACGCAGCTCGAAAGAGCAACGCCCATGGTGCGGGTGCGCAGGCGTGCCTTATCAGCAAGACGTGTCACTTCATCTAGCGACAGACCGTTGGCTGCTGCTGCACCGGCTGCTTTGTAGACAAAGAAGATACCGGCGACGCCGCGACGCTTATGTTCTTCACCGACAACTGAGGACGCCACATCATCATTGCCGACAACCTGTTTGACGGCGATGCCATCGAGATCGGCAAGTTCTGCAGCCATATCGAAATTGATGATGTCGCCGCTATAGTTACCATAGATGTAGAGCACGCCTGCGCCCTGATCGATGGCCTTGGTGACCTGATACATCTGCTCCGAGCTTGGCGACTGGAAGACGCCGCCGACAGCTGCGCCATCGATCATGCCTTCGCCGATATAGCCGAGGAACAACGGCAGGTGGCCGGAGCCGCCGCCTGTTGCAATGCCTACCTTGCCGGATTTGGTATTGGCTGTGACCATGCAACGCTTGTCATTATCGACAAAGGTAAGCTCGGGATGTGCCCGATAGATGCCTTCGAGCATCTCATCCACGAAATTGACGGGATCGTTCAGGAATTTCTTCATGATTTCCTCTTGAGAGTATCGGGTTATTTCTTGCGTTGGCGGGTGACGAAGAAGGCGGCGGCCAGCAGGATGAAGCAGCCTACGACGAGACGCTGCCATGTGCTGGGGATGCCGACGAGCACCAGAACACTGTTGATGACGGTGATGAGCAGCACACCGAGAAGGGTGCCGAAGACGGTGCCGGTGCCGCCGGTGATGCGTGCACCACCGAGAACCACAGCGGCGATAACCGCAATTTCTGTGCCAACAAAGTCGAAAGGGCTCGACTGGCGATTGGCGCAGACATGGATGATACCTGCAAGTCCGGCCAGACCACCTGCATAGCCGAACAGGAAGATATGGATGGTGCGCAGATTATAGCCGAGGCGGCTTGCGATCTGGCTGTTACCACCCATCGCAAAAATCGCGCGGCCCATTAAAGTGCGGTTCAATATCCACCAGGTCAGGATTGCAGCCGCAGGCAGCACCAGAAAATAGAATGGCATGGTGATGGTTGCACCGGTTGCCGATTCAAACTGGAACAGCGGAAGGCGACCGAAAGCCCCCATTGTCGGCGGCAGCGACATAATCCAGACCGTGCCGACAAAAGCCAGCAGGAAGCCGCGGAAGAGATACTGCGTGCCGATGGTGACGATCAATGACGGCACATTGAGGTAATGCACCAGCAGACCGTTGAGAACACCGAGGAAAATACCGCCAGCAATCGCCATCAGAATGATGAAGATGATCGGCAGTTCCGGCATATAGGACTGCACAAGAAGCGTCAGCGAATAGACTGTGGTGGCGGCAATTGCCGTAAAGGAAACATCAATTCCACCAGCGGCGAGAATGATGAAGACGCCAAGCGCAAACAGGCCCATCACCACACTGGCCCGGCCAATATCGATCAATGTCGAGGCTTGCAGGAATGCAGGGTTGATGATCGAGACAATCGTGCAGATTGCCACGAGCAGGAAGAAAGTGATCGATTCCGGGCGCCTGCGAATGAAATCACCTAACTTGAAGGATTGGCCTCGACCCAGATCCTGTTGATACTGCGACGCACTCATTAGGCAACTTCCTTCTGCGACGACATCATGGCTTGATAGAGCTGATCTTCGGTGGCCTGTGCAGCATCCAGTTCTGCGACGATGCTCCCTGAGTTCATAACGAGAATGCGGTCGGCATTCTGCAGAAGCTCCGGCAGATCATCGCTGACGATGATGAGGCCCATGCCAGCTTCGGCCAGCGCCTGAATTGCGCGGTAAATTGTGTCTTTTGATCCGACATCGACGCCAACGGTCGGGCCGTGCAGCACCAGAAGCTTGGGGGCAATGCTCAGCCAGCGACCGATCAAAACGCGCTGCTGATTGCCGCCCGAAAGCGCACCAACAGGCAGGTCCAGATTGGTTGTGTTAAGCCGCATCTCTTTCATCAGCGAGGCGGCGATGTTGCGGCCCTGTTTCTGGTTGACCATGCCAAGGCTGTTGCAGATCTTCCGGAAGATCAGTGCGATCTCGTTTTGGAAGATCGACTTGTCGAGGAAAAGGCCTTCTGCAAGCCGGTCTTCCGGCACATAGCCTATGCCGCGCTCAATGGCTTCCGCAGGGCTTTTAACCTCGCTTACAGTCCCTTCGAGGCGGATTGAACCGGAATGCGCAGGCACAACGCCGGTGATTGCCATCGCAAGCTCGTTGCGGCCGGAATCTGCAAGGCCGGTGATGCCGAGGATTTCGCCTTTGCGTAAGCGAAAACCTATGTCCTCGAAGCCCGATGCGGTAAGGCCGTCGAGTTTAAGCAGTTCGGCATCGCCGGGCTGTGCCGTGCGATAACGTTCGGCATCGATTTCCCGGCCGATCATCAGCTCGGAAAGCTGCTTCTTGGTGTAGTTTTCGATTGGGCCTTGTGCCACGCACTGGCCATCGCGGAAGACAACCGCATTGCCGCCGATGCGATAGCATTCATCGAGTTTGTGGGTCACGAAAAGCACTGCGACGCGGTCAGCACGCAGGCGTTCAACAACTTCAATCAGATTGTCCACTTCGCGACGGGTCAGCGATGTGGTCGGCTCATCCATGATGACAAGCTTGGCGCGCGTTGCAATTGCGCGCGAAATGGCAACCAGCTGGCGCATGGCGAGCGGCAGCTCGGAAACGATTGTGTTCAGAAAGGCTTTGTCGGTTGGCAGGCCAACCGTGCTCAATGCCCGTTCTGCAGTCTCGCGAAGCTGAGAAAGCTTTACGCTGCGGAACAGTCGGCCATTGCCTTCAACGAGCTGCTCATTCAGCGCTACGTTTTCAGCGACGGTCAAATTGGGAATAAGCGACAGATCCTGATAGACGGTCTCGATCCCGGCTGCCAGCGACTGGATTGGGTTCAGCGAGGCATATGTTTTGCCATCGAGAATGATCTCGCCTTCGCTGGGTGCGTGTGCGCCGGACATGATCTTGATGACTGTGCTCTTGCCGCAGCCATTTTCACCCAACAGGTGGTAGGCCTGACCAAGATCGATTGTCAGGTCGATGCCGCGCAGCGCATGAACGCCACCAAACCGCTTATGAATGTTGCGCAGTTCGAGAAAGCGATCCGGCGACCGGTCGTTGCTCGTCCCATTCGTCGTTGTAGTTGACACGTTAAATTCCTTTATCGCCGCACCGCTCGCCAAAATGACTGGGCTGGCTGTAGGATCGACCGACGGTAATTATCGGGCGCTAATGTCTTGTTTTATGGCTGTTTTGTTGGTCCAGGCACCCGGATGCAGCGGGGGCTGCATCCGGGTTTTTGAAACCATCGCGCGAGGCTGAACGATGTCCGAACACGATGGTCAGGCTACCTGTGCGTAACGCCTAGAACAGGTGTTCCTTGTAGGTCGCCTTGTCCGCAATCACCATGCCGTTGCCGATCACGAGAAGGCCTTCGCCTGCCCCCTTCTTCACGCGAACGCTGTTATAGCCTTCAACGCCAAGATCGGTGCCGTCCTTGACTTCCTTCTTTTCAAGGAACAGACGGGCGAGCGCATTCATCGCCATGCCAGCCTTCTGCGGATCCCAGAAGCCGATTGCTGTGATCGCACCGGATTCAAGCAGATCAGCCGAAGGGTTTGGCAGGCCGGTGCCAACCAGGCAGACCTTGCCGCTCAGGCCAGCTTCATCGATAGCGCGGCCAACGCCGAGAACGTCGTTACCGGCAGAGGTCTGGAAGCCCTTCAGGTCAGGATGCTTGCGCAGGATTTCCTTGGCCTTTTCATAGGTGCCGTTGGCGTCGTCGAAGGATTCGTTGTTCGGATCGACGAGCTGCATGTCAGCGTACTTCTTGGCGTTTTCTTCCGCTGCGCCAACCCACTGCATGTGCGTGCGGCTGCCGAGCGAGCCAACGAAAGTCGTCCACTTGCCACTCTTGCCCATGCATTCTGCCAGACGCTCGTTGAGCGCTGTGCCGTAATCGGCATTATCGAAGGCTTCGACATCGGCCATGGTGTTGACCTGGTTGTCGGCTTCATGGGTTACAACGACGATGCCGCGTTCCATGGCGCGCTTGAAGGTGCCTTCCAGAACAGCTGGATCCATAGGAACGACTGCAAGCGCATTGACGCCCTTGGCAACGAGGTCCTGAACGATCTGGAGCTGCTGTGCTGCGTCAGACGTTGCAGGCCCGCTCTGCGTTGCAACCACATCAGGATTTGCCTTCTGATAGGCTTCAACGCCGGTGTTCATGCGGTCGAACCAAGGAATACCGCTGATCTTGACGACAGTTGCGATAACTGGCTTTTCCTGTGCGACGAGCGTGCCCGCGCTGCCCGCGACAATTGCTGCGCCAATGACAGTGCCGGCGAGCAGTTTTTTCGTTACTGATTTCATGATTTCCTCCACGCTAACATTCCCCCAATGTCTATGGTCGGGTGCCTGAGGGTTGAGCACCGATATTTCCCTTTTGGCGATTGCCGAGGGTAAAGAATCCCGCGATGTCGTATTTTCCGACTGCGAGGAAGGCGAGCAGCAGCAGGCCCCAAGCGAAGTCGCGGACAAAATTGGAAAGACCGCCGAAGTTAAGCAGGCTGGACATGAGCTGCAGGGCCACTGCGCTCAGGACCACGCAGATCACGCGGCCATAGCCACCTTCAGGCTTCACACCAGCCATGACGGCAATCAGAATTGCGACCAGAAGGTAAGAACTGCCATAATCGAACTTCACGTTGACGTTGCGTGCCGCGATGATGATGCCCGCAATCCCGGCCAGCAGGCCGCTGGTTGCATAGGTGGCAACGAGTACGCCGTTGCGCGGAAAACCTGCAAAAACAGCGGCTTTCGGATTGGTTCCCATCAGCATTAGCCAATAACCGTAGGGCGTAAAGCGCACCACAGCAGCAATCAACAACGCGACTGCGATAAAGATCAGGAAGCTGATCGGAACGGCCATAAACATGTCGTTGCCGATGCGCGACAGGAGATCCGGGCTGCCAACCATGACGGCACGGCCACCGGACACGACAACCGCAAGCCCCGTAAACGCCATCTGCGTGCCGAGCGTGCAAAGGATTGGCGTGATATTGAAGCGCGCAATCAGCACACCGTTGATGATACCGCCTGCAAGGCCGATCACCAGTGCCAGTCCGATGAAAGCTAGGCTAAAACCAAGCTGGTTTTCGGCGCTGGAAAAGAACATCGAAACGATAACTGCGGAAAGCACGCCCGCCAGATTGGCCAAAGCGATACCTGAAAGATCAATCCCGCCATTGCCAGCGCACATTGCCAGCATCACGCCGATTGCCAACAGCCCGATTTCAGGCACCTGGCCTGCCATCGACTGCAGATTGAACAGGGATAGGAAAGATCCACCCGAAATATACGCGCCAAGCGCGAGCAGTCCGAGATTGATGACAACTAGCATAGCAAGCTGATTGCTTGTCTTCTGCATGGTCTCCTCCTACCATGTTTAGTAAACAAAACTGTTATTCACTAAATAAATGACCAAGAGGTTAGGGCTTGTCAAGCGCAATATCAGGGAATTATGGTTGCCTAACAGGGGGAATTACCCTAATCGTTTTAAACAGCAGTGGTTCTGTTTACTAAACTACAACGCAGTTCCCCCATCAAAGTCGAAGTTCCGCTTGGAAAATATGAAAAAGAAAAAGTCTTTTACGATCAGAGATATTGCCGAAAATGCGGGTGTTTCTCCCGCTACAGTGTCCCTCGTTCTGAACGGCAAAGGCGAAATTTCGGGAGAGACAAGAGCCCGCGTGCTTGAGTCGGTTTCCCGGCTCAATTATGTGCCGCGCGCAGCTAAAACTGGATCTGGTGGCGGTGAGACAATCCGCTTTCTGAAGATCGCCAAGCATGGCGAGACGGTAAATCGCGACCACAGCGTATTTGTCTCCGACTATATCGACGGCATGTCGTCTGAGGCTACGCGCCGCAATTACACGCTTGAAGTGGTAAGCTTTGAAGGACAACCGATCAGTGCGGTGGCAGAATCGCTGGCCGGTGCGCCGGTGCGCGGTGTGATTGCTCTGGGAACCGAGCTTTCGGCAGCAGATATCCACATGATACAGGGGCTTGGCCTGCCAACTGTGTTTATCGACACGTTTTATGAGGTCATCGAAGCCAACTTCGTAGACATGAACAATGAGGATGCAGTCTTCAAAGTTCTTTCACGCTTCAAACAGCTTGGTTTTTCGCGCATCGGCTTTGTCGCAAGTCATACAGAAACGACGAATTTCCGCCTTCGGCGCGATGCGTTTTTCAAGAATATGCAGCGTCTGGACCTAACCGTTCAGGAACACGACATTCTTTCGGTTGAATCAACCTATGAGGGTGCGCATCGAGATACTTGCGCAATGCTGCATTCGGGTCTTGATCTGGCTGAGTGCTATTTCTGCACCAATGATATCATCGCCTATGGCTTCATCCGGGCGTTGAAAGGCAAGGGCCTTCGTATTCCTGATGATGTTTCGGTGATTGGTTTTGATAATCTGCCGCAAAGTGCGACCATGGAGCCGGGGCTGACGACGGTCGAAGTATCCAAGCGCAAGATCGGCAATCTCGCCGTAACCATTCTCGATGATCTCATCAATACCGCTGAATCGCAGCCACCAGTGAAAATTCTGGTCGGTGCAAGTCTCGTCATCAGATCAAGCGATGCTGGTGTTGCGGCTAAATCTGCTGCACCAAAGACCGGCGCTTTTACCAGCTAATCCCATACAAAAGAGCATGAATTTTGATAGGCGGCAGGCGGAAGCTTGTCGCCTATTTTGCATGTCTTCGCCTCCCTAGCCCTCTTCCTGAGCGATCCGCTTTTCTGCGGCTCTGTCGGGTAAGTTGTGCGGATGGCTATCCACACCCCCCAAATAGGCAGACAATTACTCTTGTAATTTTAATTATACATCTGTATTCAGAATGAGAGTTCGCTATGGGCTGGAGGCAGAGGAGCCTTCCCGGGTGATCTTTCAAGCAGTCAGGCGGGAGGAAGTTTCGTCTGATTTCCAAGGGAGGAATTAATGAATAAGCTTGCTATGCTGGCGGCTGTTGCTGCCTTTTCGTTGCCTGTTGCTGCTATGGCGCAGGACGGTCCTGGTACTGTTAAAAAAGACAGCTATCGTTTTGTCATCGTGCCAAAGGTTGTGCATCCGTGGTTTGACAAGGTGAATGAAGGCGCACAGCAGGCCGCTGCTGCGCTCAAGGCACAGACTGGCGCAAATGTTGAAATCGTTTACTCGGCACCACAGAGTGCAGACGTTGTTCAGCAGAATCAGATTATCGACAGCGCGCTTGCCACCCGCCCGGATGGTCTTGCGCTCGATCTGCTCGATCCGTCGGGCAATCGTGCGTCGCTCGAAGAAGCACAGGGACAGAAGATTCCTCTCGTGCTGTTTGACTCCGTGCCGCCTGAAGGCATGACCATCACGCACATCGGTTCAGATTTCTGCGAGCAGGCCAAAATTGCTGCCCGTCGTCTGGTCGAAGTGCTGGGTGGTGAAGGCGAAGTCGCAATCATGATGGGCGTGCCTACCGCACCAAACCATTCGATCCGCGCCGATTGCCATCGCGAAGTGTTCAAAGAACACCCGGGTATCAAGGTTGTTGCTGAAGGCATCGACAATGACAGCATCGAAATCGCACAGCAGCAGGCAGCCGCCATCATGCAGGCCAATCCAAACCTGAAGGGCTGGGTTGCTTCGGATGCGGCTGGTCCGATCGGTATCGGTCAGGCTATTGTTGAAGCCGGCAAGCAGGGCAAGGTCACGCTGGTCGGCCTCGACAATCTGCCGGAAATGCTCGACATGATCCGCAATGGCGTGGCTGACAGCTCATCCGCATCGCAACCTGAATTGCAGGGTTACTGGTCGGTGATGACGCTCTGGGCACAGGCAACCGGCGCTCCGGTTCCTGGCTATATCGACACCGGCAATGCTTTCCTTACAAAGGAAAACGTAGGCAACTGATCCGTTCTGGTCTTGTTGCAGGAGCACGGGTTCTCCCGTGCTCCATTCTTTCCTGTCCTATCGGCTTTGACCAGCGGCTTGCCGGACATACCGATAGTTTTCCAAGGTGTCCATCATGGCTTATCTTGAAACAAGCGGATTAGGCCGGGACTTTCCGGGCGTAACCGCGCTGGATGGTGTTGACCTGAAAATCGAGCTGGGTCGCACGCATATTCTTGCTGGCGAAAACGGCGCCGGCAAATCCACACTCGTAAAAATTCTGACCGGAACCGACAGCGCTTCGCGCGGTCAGGTACTGATTGATGGTCGCGATCCGGTTGCCGATTCTGCGCTTTATAAAAACGTCGCCTATGTTCCACAGGAGCTGACGCTGTTCCCGCAGATGAGCGTGGCTGAAAACCTGTTCATGCCATTCAGCCGAACCGGCCATGGCGGCTTTCTCGTCAACCGCAAGGCGTTGATGGAAGAGGCAAAATCCTATCTCGACCGTTTCGGCATAGAAGCGCAGCCGGATGACCTGGTTGCCAATATTTCTGTGTCCGATCAGCAGCTTCTGCAAATTGCGCGTGCCTGCACCAATGAGCAGATGAAGGTGCTGATCCTTGATGAGCCGACATCTTCGCTGACGCGCGTTGAAGTCGAGCGTGTCTTCAAGGTTATTCGTGGCCTGCTTGATCGCGATCATGCGATTGTTTTCATCAGTCACAAGATGGAAGAAGTCTTCCAGATTGGGGATGATTATACTGTTCTTCGCAATGGCACGAAGATTGAAAGCGGTCATATCAAGGACGTCACCGAAGCCGATCTGATCCGCGCCATGTCTGGGCGTGATCTTTCTTTCGATGAGCATTTCCGCCCGTTAAAGCCTACCACTGAAACCATCATGGAAGTGCGCGGACTGTCCGGTTCGCGCTTTGAAGACATCAGTTTTGATCTGCGCAAAGGCGAGATTCTCGGCTTTGCCGGCCTGGTAGGCGCTGGACGCTCCGAAGTGATGCAGACGATCTTTGGCTTTTTGAAAGCCAAATCGGGCCAGGTGAAGGTGGAGGGCGAGAGCTGGGGACTGAATGATACCTCCCGCTCGGTTTCCGGCGGTATGCTCTATCTTTCGGAAGAACGCAAACATCACGGCATTCTGCCACTTCTGTCACTGCGTGAGAATATCGGCATTTCGGTATTGTCGCTGACCAGCGGCAAATTGGGTATCTCCGACCGCCGTGAACGCAATATCGTGCAAAAAATTATCGATGATTACGGTATCCGCACATCTGGCATGGGCAAGCGCATCTCGCAGCTTTCGGGCGGCAATCAGCAGAAGGCGATTATCGGTCGCGCCATGGCCACGCGTCCGCGCGTCCTCATTTTTGATGAGCCGACGAAGGGTATCGATATCCGGACCAAGTCCGAGATTTATCGCATCATGAAAAATCTCGCCGAAGAAGGCGTCGGTGTCATCCTCGTCTCCTCGGAACTCAACGAACTGCAGAAATGCGCAAGCCGTATCATCACCATGCATAACGGCCATATCACTGGTGAGTTCTCCACCACCGATACCAACAATGAAACACTCGTGGGCGCGATCTTTGGAACAGAGGTAAAAGCCGATGCAAACTAATCCCCTTTCCAATCTCATCCGCACGCCGCTGGCCGGTGTGTTTGCGGCGCTATTGGTGATCTTTGCCCTTTCGGCCATCCTGTCACCTTACTTTCTCACACCTTACAATCTGTCGGTTGTTGCGCGCGGTCTCGCTTTTGTCGGTCTCATCACCATCGCACAGTCGATGCTGATGGTGCTTGGCGAGCTGGATCTGTCGCTTGGCGTGATCGGTGGTCTTTGCGGCGTTGTTTCGGGCATTCTTATGGTTCGGATGGGTTTTGAGCCTTACTCAGCAATGTTGCTGGCAATACTGCTTGGCCTTTGCCTTGGTCTGTTCAACGGCTTCCTCGTCACGTTCCTCCGCCTGCATTCACTGGTGCTCACAATTGGTACGGCTGGCATCTTCGGCGGTGCCAATCTGGTGCTGACCCGCGGTGTTGCCATCACCGGCATTCCGCGTGATGTGCAATATCTCGGCCGTGGTGATTTGTTCGGCGTGCCAGTGCCGTTCATCATCATGTTTGTTGCACTGCTGCTGGCGACTTTCGTGATGCTGAAAACCCCGTTCGGTCGTTATATGTATGCCATCGGCAATAATCGTGATGGTGCTCGTATGCTGGGCATTCGCGTGGACCGTGTGCGTCTTATGGTGTTCGGTGTGGCCGGTGCAATTGCAGGTCTTGCAGGCGTGCTGATGGTTGCGCGTCTTGGAACGGCACAGCCGTCCATTGGCGACAGCTGGGTTCTCGCTCCGATTGCTGCATCCGTAATTGGTGGCGTTGCCACAACGGGCGGTATAGGCAGCCCGATTGGTGCGATCCTTGGTGCAGGTATCATCGCTATTATTGAAAACATTATCGTTCTGTTCGGTGTCTCCCCCTATTGGCAGGGCATTGTTTCAGGTGCAATCGTCGTGCTGGCAATCTCGTTCGATGCCATATCGCGTCGTTATCTGCGCCGGGATGCCAACTGATCTGACGACCTGACACGTTTTAGAAAGCCAGAAATATGAATGAACAAGTCAAAACAAAGAAGCTGATCAACGCGCCGGAAAACATCATTGCGGAAATGATAGAAGGTATGGTCGGCGCGCATCCTGACATGCTGCGTGTTGAAGGCGAAACGGGTCGTGCAGTTGTGGCTGTCGATGGTCCACGCGAAGGCAAGGTCGGCATTGTGGTCGGTGGCGGTTCAGGTCACGAGCCAGCTTTTGCGGGCTATGTCGGGCGCGGCCTTGCCGATGCAGCAGCTGTTGGCAACGTGTTTGCCTCCCCATCGCCTGCTCATATTGCAGAAGCGGCACGGGCTGCGGATGGTGGCGCTGGCGTGCTGATGCTCTATGGCAATTATACCGGCGACGTTCTTAACTTCACGATGGCTGCGGAAGAACTCGCGCAGGACGGCATGGATGTGCGTCATGTCGCAGTTGCGGACGATGTGGCCTCGGCTCCGCTTGATCGCAAGTCGGAGCGCCGCGGTATTGCCGGTGATTTCTTTGTGTTCAAGGTTGCTGGTGCTGCCGCTGATTTGGGTGAATCCCTGCCGCGCGTTGAAGCCCTAGCGCAGGCTGCCAATGAAGCGACCCGTTCGATGGGCGTGGCATTGAGCCCATGCTCGCTGCCCCAGACCGGCAAGCCGAACTTTTCCATCGGTGACGATGAAATGGAAATCGGCATGGGCCTGCATGGCGAGCCGGGTATCCGCCGCCAGAAGCTGGCGCCCGCCGATGAAGTGACTGACGAACTGATGGCCTCGGTTGTCGAAGAACTGGCACTCAAGGCTGGTGATCGCGTTGCTGTTCTGGTCAACGGACTTGGCGCGACCACGCATATCGAGCTCTACCTGATTTTCCGCCGCGTGAAGCAGATCCTGGATGGCAGGGACGTTCAGATCCACGCCTCCTGGGTTGGCGAATATGCGACGTCGCTCGAAATGGCTGGTGCGTCGGTGACGTTGATGAAACTCGATGCGACGTTGCAGACGCTTCTCGATCATCCATGCCATACCCCAGCCTTAACGGTTGGTGCCGTGCAGCCAGCGGATCGTGAACCGGCTTCACATCGCAAGGCGCAGCGCAGTTCTGAACACAAGGAAGCTGCCATTGACACGCCGCGCAAACTCATCACCGAGGGTGACGTGACGCCTGCACTTTTCAAGGCGATGATGATGAATGTCGGCAATCAGATCATCGCCGAGAAGAATTGGCTTTCGGAACTCGATGGGGTGATTGGCGATGGCGATCATGGCATTACCATGGAAATCGGCTGGAAGGCCGTGCAACATGCGCTAGAAGACGAGCAGGGCGATGAAACCATCGAAGCCATCTGCAAGCGCATGGCCAAGGCGTTTCTTGATGCGGTTGGCGCCTCGTCGGGTCCGCTCTATGCAACTGCGTTCCTGCGTGCGGGTACGGCTGTCAGCAATCGTCTAAACCTTGATGGTACGGGCATTGCCGAATGGCTTGCAGCCGCATCGCAAGGCATTCAGGATCGGGGCCGCGCTGCACCCGGCGACAAGACGATGATTGATGCATGGGTTCCGGCGGTCGAGGCTGCGAATGAAGCTGCGAAGGCCGGCAAGTCCACGCTTGACGTACTGATTGCTGCCCGCGATGGTGCGGAAGCGGGCATGAAGGCGACCACCGCAATGGAATCGCGTCGTGGCCGTTCAGCCAAGCTGGGCGAGCGCTCCATCGGCCATATTGATCCGGGTGCAGCGTCTACATTCGTAACCCTGCGCGCCATGGCAGAAGCGCTTCAAGGTAAAGCTTAATCAATTAGCACAGGGGCCGTGTTTAGCGCGGCCCCTGCAATAATGCGCGGGCAACGCCTTCATTGGTGACGAGGCGATTGACAAAGCCGCCGCGCAGAATGGCCCGAATAATCGGAATTTTATTCGGCCCACCCGAGACCAGAACCGATGCGGGTTTGAGTTTGAGCTTGTCTGGTGGCAGGGCAATGATTGATTCATTGAGGAAATGGTCAATCGGACGCCCCTGAGCATCAAGAAAATACCCCAGAAATTCACCGACCGCCCCAAGCCTCAGGACGGCATCGAGGTTATCTTTCACCACGCGGATGTGGGTGAGTGAGGTTTCCGATGTTAGTGCGCCGCAAGAGACAAGGCCGATATCCGCGATTTCGGTGCGCGCCAGAACGTCTGTCAGTTCGTCGCTCAAAAGAATTGCATCGCGGCTTTCGCGGTTTGCGCAATAGATCGGAGCAGTGAGATAATGACACTCAACGCCGAGCGCTCGCGCAAAGTCGGTTGCAACTTCAAATGTGTTTGTAGAGGAGCCGCTGGTCACGCCCCCGGTCAGACTGACGACCCAGCTTTCAGGTTTGGGACGCGAACGTAAATTTCTAACCGCAAAACTTAAAGTGCGTCCCGAGGCAATGCCCACCCCCATGTCCCGCCCTGAAATCAGCTCGCTTGCCATGGTCCCTGCGGCTTCGCCGATCACACGTTTCTGCTCCAGATAGTCATCAAGATCCGGCACCACTACGGCATCAGCTAAGCCGTAACGAGCCGCGACCTTCTCCGCCAGTTCGATACAATCCACAAGCGGCAGGCTGACTTTGACCTGTATCTGACCCGACTCGCGAACCTGACCAATGATCTTGTTGACCTTTAGCCGGGTAATGTTAAGCCGTTGTGCGATTTCCTGCTGAGTCTGGCCGCCAATGAAATAGAGCCAGGCCACGCGTGCGCGCTCCTGCTCTTCATCGACTGATACGAAATTCTCGTTCATTCACTGGCCCTTAACAGTCGCTACGTGCGGCAGAATATCCTTGAGCGGTCGCGCTGAAAAGCATCAATTCCTGCGCTCTTTCAACGCGCATCTTGCCTGAAAACGGTTTCTCATTTTCAGGATGCGCTTCTCACTCTTTTCATAACTGAGGTACGGGCCGCAATGAATTTTGCAATGCCGGATGTTATTTCTTTTCAAGCTACGCTGAATGCCGACACATTTTTGTATATGAAATTTGCAGAGCATTTTTAAGTAATTTAACTTGACTCAAATTATCATGTTAAATAGAGGTTGCGGCGGAGGCATCCCTGTCGGCGGGTAAGATCATGTATAACAAAAATAGTCAGAAGACGGCGCTTCATCGATTTGTCGAGGGAGATGGATTCTGGGTAGCGTATGCTGGTTTATTTGCAGTGATCGTTATCATTGCAAATCTTTACCTTTGAAAATTGTCAGCCTGTAAACTGCAACGTCTGCAGGCCGACCACGCATATCAGCAGCAAGCAATAGTTCTCAGGTAGCCAGCCACTGATTTCCACTTTCGCGAGGAAACAGTGAAAAAAATACACTCAAAACAATACGGCATTCTTTTACTCGGTGTTGCCTATAGCGCATTCATCGCGGGCATTCCCGCGGCCTATCCGCAATCGGCGAGCGCTACACAGCAGAGTGCAGAAGCGGGCGACAAGTCACAAGACCAGAAGGTTCCAGGCTCTGTGGAGCTTCAGCCGATTATCATCAGTGCAGGCGTCGACATGGACGCGCCCTATCTGACGCCAGGCGGTGTCAGCGTCATCGATGGCAATATCGTGCAGGAAAAATACGGTGGCGATGCAAACGCAATCGTTCGCTCCATGCCTGGCACTTTCACGCGTATCTCATCGAGCCAGCCGGGTGTTGCGGTTAATATTCGTGGCTTTGAATCGGATGGTCGCATCAATACCATGATCGATGGTGTTCCGCAGATGTTCAGAAACACTGCAGGTCATGCTTCGACCGGTGGAGAACTGCTTTATATCGATACCAACCTGCTAGCAGGTGTGGGTGCCGAGCGCGGTGCTGTAAACGGTGCCCATGGCATGGGGTCGCTTGCCGGAGCGGTCAATTTCAGGACGATTGATTTCCAAGATGTGGTCCTTGATGGACAGGACCAGGGCGTCAAGACAATCATGAAGGCCGGAAATAATGGCTTCGGTCTTTCGGGCATGATTGCCGGTGGTGCAAGGACCAATATACCTGGATCGGGAACGGCGTCTATTGTTGGTGCTTTCAGCTATAGTGATCGCGAGAATTACCGCCGAGGAGACGGTGTTTACAATACGCCGGATGCGAGTAACAAGCCGGGTTCGGGTTTGTTGAAGTTTCATTTCCAGCCAGACGATGTGCATGATCTGAAACTCGGCGCACGGTGGTACAAGAACCGCTTTCTGGTTTCGGGCTATGAGTGGGGCGTAACGAACTCGACTTACACGGCCAACTATAGCTATAATCCGGATAGTGACTGGATCGATTTGAAGGTCAACGCTTATTATAACCGCACAGATATGTCTTACGATCCGACGACCGGTGGTTCTTATCGGCAGCGCCAGACGCGTGACAATGGCTATGGATTCGATGTCACGAACACCAGCCGTTTTGACATCACCGACGCCGTTAGCGCTCGCTGGGAATATGGTGCGGCCTATTCTTCGGACGATTACAAGGTCAATAATTATCGTGGGGCAAACCCTCCCGGCAGAATGCAAAAAGCGCGTGCTTTCACAGACCTCACTTTGTCGAGCGGAATCTTTGAGCTTAGCACAGGGATAAATTACGACTACTGGACCCTGAGTGGGCACCAAAGCCCTTGTACGGCCAATGTCGGTTTCTGCCCACCAACGGGCGGTAATGTCGATGTGTCACGAAGTGAAAATGCGTTAAATCCGAAGATTACTCTCTCCGCAAAGCCGCTGGATTGGTTGCAGCCTTACGTCACCTATGCTCACACGTTCAGGCCTCCATCCGCGCGAGAAGCGCTATGGGCACTGGTTCCAATCGGCGCTGGCATTGGTGGTGGTCAGTTCTCCAACTTCTACCTCGATCCGGAAAAGTCTCGCGGATGGGAGTTCGGCACAAATGTCATTAAAGATGACGTATTGTTGGCAGGCGACGCATTGAGACTGAAAGTAAACTACTTCCGCTACGATATCGAAAACTACATCGTCAACAATATCATCAGCCTGCCGGGCGATCCGTATGAACGGGCAATCTGGGTCAATGTGCCAGGAACCACCCACTCACGCGGCTTCGAAATCGAAGGCGGTTATGATGCGCGGTTTGCCTATGTGAACTTGTCTTATACCCATGCAACCAACGATCAGCCAGTTGGCTGGGGCGCAGGTATCGGCAATGGCGACTCGACATTCCTGCCGGAAGACTATGTGACTGCCGATGTCGGCGTTCGTGCATTTGATGAAGCTCTGACGGTCGGTGCCACGATGAATTATGTTGGCGGCAGCCGCTACGCAGTTGGATTTGGCGATACCGAGAAGAAGGAAGCCTATACGCTTTACAATCTCTATGCCTCGTACAAGTTCAACAAACACGCGACCGCGTTCATGAACGTCGAGAACTTGACGGATGTGGCGTATAGCCCAGCTGTATCGGGTGAAATGGCTGACAAAACCGGCCGCGGGCGCACCTTTATGGTGGGGCTCACAACCCAGTTCTAACCTGAAAAAAATGAAAATCGTACGGCTGGCGTAATGTCAGTCGTATGAACTTAGAGCTCGATGGGGACTGTGACCACGACTTTCAGACCCGGTTCGTTGTTGAGTTCTTCCATCTCGCCGCCAAGTCCCAACACAATGGCATTAAGCATTTTGCTGCCAAAGCCGACGCGGCTGCGTGTCTTGCCCGTTCCGTTATCAGCTACGATCAGGCGCGCCTCATTGAAATGCTGATCAAGCGTAACCCATGTTGGTCCTGGTGCGCCATCATAGGCATATTTATTCGCGTTGGTCACAAGCTCGGAATAGACCAAACCAATATTGATTGCGCGGTCGGCATTGATGAGCACATGCGAGAGCCTGCTTGTATGGCGGCTGCGCCATTCCTCTCCCATCGATTGAAACAGTTCGTTCGACAGTTCGTCGAGATAGCGGGCAAGATCAACGGAACCGACATAGCTATCGGAATAAAGACGGCGGTGGACGAGTGCCACTGCGGCGATACGGCTGCGGGCATCCGTCAAATACTGCGTAATCAACGGATCGCTGGTTTCCCGCATTTGCATTCCAAGGAAGGTCGAAACGAGCTGAAGACTGTTCTGGACGCGGTGATTGATTTCCTTCATCAGAAAATCTTTCTGTTCCAGAAGCTTTTCCTGCTGATCCAGAGTGCGCTGCAATTCGCTGTTCAGCTTGTCTATCCGACGGCGCTGATAGGCCTCGTGAATGACGCGGCTAATTCGATGCATTGCGTCGATCTTGTTGAAGTTCCAATAACGTGAGCGACCATGCACTTCTTCCGACCAGGCTTCAAACGAGGCGCGTGGCGTGAGCGGCGTTGAGGCGGAATCCGACGTGTCTTTATGAGGATTACCTGCCCATTCCACGATCTGCACTTTTTCCGCGCGCGACCAGATCAGAAACACATCTTCATCCAAATGTAGTTTCAACACGGCAATGCCGCTGGCAATTGGGATAATATGTTGCGGCAGGTCTTTGTCACGCCCCATCTCATGTGAATGAAACAAGCCGTCTTTGAACCTACCGTGGATCAGATCAAGGATTGTTCGCAAATCGGAAATATCGGGCGACGCACCGGTCCGCGCCGCGATCTTTCCATTGAAAACCACGGCAAAGCCATCCGCAATCATCATCTGTCGCAGATTGTCGGCGGCTTCCGCAAGGCGTTCTTCGAGTGGTGCGTTAATCAGGAGTGCTTCGACCAGTCGATCTTCATGCGAACGCAGCCGCAACCGCTCCCGGGCATTTTCTGCCTCATCCTTCGATTTCATCTGTCGGGCGAGGCTTGCGGCCAACGCACGGGCTGATGCGCGTGTTGCAAATGGCATAGCAAGCGGCACCACATTGTGACAGGCAATGAGGCCCCAGAGTACGCCGTCCTTGATGATCGAGACAGATGCGCTAGCGGCAACGCCCATATTCTGCAGATATTGGAGGTGAATGGGGGAAACACTACGCAGGGCTACATCGCTCAAATCCAGCGGCTGCTGTGGTTCTTCGCTGTACCATCTCAGGGGAGCCGGAACATAGGACGCGTCTGGAATGACGCGCACGCGATTGCGAAGATAAAGCGCCCTTGCTTGTTTGGGAATGTCGCTGGCAGGAAAGTGGTGGTTGCGAAAAGAAGGGTAATTGTCGTTGCCATCTTCAGCTACCACAACGCCGGACGCATCTTCGAGAAACTGATAGATCATCACGCGATCAAAACCGGTCAGTTTGCGGAATGCCACCACAGCTTTCTGAAAAAGAGTCCTAATATCGGGTGCTGCTTCAAACTGATAAGCCACCGCCTCAAGACCAGAAAGAGACTGCTCAGGCGTAACAAATGAATGCAGTGCGGGTTCTATTTCGACCAGCAGATATTCGCTGAGGATATGGCCGAGGAGGTCGAAAGTTTCCTCCCCAATGATGAGTTTACCCAGAATGATTTCGTCGGCTCGCGGCGCTTCTGTGGCGAGCGCCAGTGCATCGAATTGCAAAAGGTCATCGAGGTTCTGGCCGGGCCATGTCTCCCCAAAATAGGCCTCCAATTGCCCGGCGCCGCCGACGATGAGACCGCTCGCCAGTTCTGCTATGAGTAGCATGCCATGCGGCTGGATAGATCCGGGTATATGAATTGGTTCGCGGTCGCAGGCAGTCTGATCAAGCGGGCTGTCTGGCGACATAGTTGAAGACCTTTTGATAATTATACTCAAATGCACCGAATGCTGCGATGGCGGCAAATTTGCAGCGCTCTTCGTCATCGTCATCGAAGGGCGTTATATCGATCAAATTAAGTGTTTGCTGCCATGAACGCAAATTCGCCATTTGTCTGTCGAGATGTCTGGCGCCGAACTCTTTCGTGAAACCGAGTTTGGCGACTTGCTCGGCGCGGTCCTGAACCCGAATGGCGGATGCTTCCAGCACATAGAGCGTCCCGATGATGGTGGGTAGATCGACGGGCTCGGTCGCGCGCTTGAACTTCAACGTCTCGGGTGGGAGACAATCGGGGAAGTCATTTATATCGTGGGTAAGATCAGGCTCAATCCTGCGGTCGTTCCATTGCGGTAGAAGAGCTTCGATGTGGCTTGTTTCAAGCATCGATTCCAGTAAAAGGCGACTTGCAAGCGTAGCCTGCAAATAATTTCTGTAGGAAGCTTCTGAACCAAACATGGACAGATCGCTGCACAGCGCGTCGACTCGATTATGATGAGGATCGGTGGCCGACTTTAATCGCCAATATCGCCCCGACGTCACTTTATGGAACATTGAAGAAATTCACTCCGCTTAAGTCTGGAGTGTACGAAAGCTAAAAATTCAGACGCACCTCTCCGGGCGCACTAACGCAGCAGATGCAATTTTGTTCCGAAATATTTGGGTGGTGTCCGCAAATAAATAGATGTTGCGCAAGCCAGGAAAAGCCTGAACCGAATGATGTGCCTGAGAAAAAGCTAAAAGCCGAAAAACGTCTAAGCACTTGAGCGTTATACTAAATTTAAGGCTTGGAGTTCGAATGGTGGGCGTAACAGGGATTGAACCTGTGACCCCTACAATGTCAATGTAGTGCTCTCCCGCTGAGCTATACGCCCATTCGATGTGGCGCATACACCATATAGCGTTGCGTCCGTCAATGCCCTTTTTTGAACTTTTTTATTCTTTTTGTTGAATACCTTATCAAAGGCCGGGAAAGTCGCTGGTCGCCTTATGCGGCGATCAGCATTTTTTCAATTTCGTTCACAAGATCGCGCAGGTGGAAAGGCTTGGAAAGCACTTTCGCATCGCGCGGGGCGTCCGAATCGGGATTGAGGGCCACTGCCGCAAAGCCCGTAATGAACATGATTTTCAGATCAGGGTCGATTTCAGTTGCGCGGCGTGCAAGCTCGATACCATCCATTTCTGGCATGACGATATCGGTCAAAAGCAGCGAGAATGGCTCCTCGCGCAGTCTGTCATAGGCGCTGGCACCGTTATCGAAATGAGTAACGTGATAGCCCGCCTTTTCCAGCGCCTTCACGAGGAAACGACGCATATCGTTGTCGTCTTCAGCTAGCAGAATTCTTTTCATGGGTCCGTCCGAATTTCGCGCCGCCCGTTCGTGCCTTCTGGCACAAATGACGACTCAGTTTTCACACTAGAAAACGCTTTTTTGGTAAATATGAAATGAATGCTCTCGCAAATGTTAATTGTTATGGCCAGTGTTTGGCAACAAGCTGATATGTGTTACAGCTTTGCATCGTTTGAACGGCCTGCCAAAGGGAGGAAAGGTTGGCCCTCAAACATTGGATATTGAATCGCGCCCTATTATTATAAGATACTGCTTTAAAAGCGTAATTATCGTATGGTCGGTCGTCTAAAGGCAGTCGAAACGGGTTTAAGTATGAGTCTGGATCGTGATTTTCATCTGATGCCCCCTTTCGAGGTCTGTGCACCTGCGCAGCAGCGTATTCCTTTCGTTTTTAATTCTCCCCACAGCGGTCGAGCCTATCCCAATTCATTTCTCGAAGAATCGCGGCTGGATGCGCTCGCCATTCGCTATTCCGAAGATTGCTACGTCGATGAGCTTTTTGCAGCAGTGCCTCGCCTTGGCGCGCCGTTGCTCAAAGCCCACTTCCCGCGCGCCTTTCTGGACGTAAACCGTGAGCCATACGAGCTTGACCCGCGAATGTTTGCGGAGCCTTTGCCGCCTTACGTGAACAGCCAGTCGGCGCGTGTTGCGGGCGGTCTGGGCACTGTGCCGCGTCTGGTCGGCGAGGGGCAGCTTATTTATCCTGGCCGCATATCGCTTGAAGAGGCCTATTATCGTATTGAGGAGCTTTATAAGCCCTATCACCGTGCGCTGGATGGTCTGCTTCAGTCGACCCATGAGCGCTTTGGCTATTCGGTTCTGATCGATTGTCACTCAATGCCGGGCGGCACGCGCTCCGGCGATGTTGGCGGGCGGCCTGATTTCATCATTGGTGATCGTTTCGGTCGATCCTGCAGCGAGCAGCTGACGCAGGCGGCAATCGAGTTGCTTCGCGGCCTTGGGTACACTGTCGCACATAACAAGCCTTATGCAGGTGGTTTTATCACGGAGCATTATGGCAGACCTGCTGCAGCCTGTTACGCGTTGCAGATCGAGATCAATCGCAGTCTCTATATGAATGAGCAGACCTTGCAGAAGCTTGCCGGCTTCGATGCGCTATGCGCCGATCTCTATCAGTTCCTGAGCGATCTCACGTCCTTGCCGGATGAACTTCTGGTCGTGCGGCCGCTCGCAGCTGAATAGCTGTCGGGTGCTCTAACACTATATATTTACAGCATAATCTCACCTTAAACTGGTTCAGGTTTCAGGAATTATGCTGCAGCACAGAAATCTAACATCAAATGCATATAAAAAGAGCCGCGCTCCAAGAAGAAAGCGCGGCCAAAGACTAGGGAGGAAATGCCCCGAAAGGCACCGACAGGACAGCCTGTCTGACCTTTAAGTTACGCGGCAAAGCTTTATGCGTCAAGGATTTACGCATATTTTTTGTGCTAAAAAATAGACAGCTCAAATTGTGAGCAATATTAGGACGAGATGCACATCAATGCATCATCTTATGGAAACGGGAGATTGGGATTGCTGATTGATAAGGCATTTTTTTCCGAAGTCGCTTCGGTCGCAGCTGCTGAAACCTTGCCACGGTTTCGCCAGTTCAACGAGATCGACAACAAATATACTTCGGGATTTGATCCGGTCACGGAAGCCGACCGTGCTGCGGAACGCGCGATTCGTGCAGTCATCGGGCGCGAGTTTCCAGATCACGGCATTCTTGGCGAAGAATATGGCCCTGAAAATATCGATCGCAGTCATGTTTGGGTGATCGACCCGGTTGATGGCACCCGCGCTTTCATCTCTGGTCTGCCTGTTTGGGGAACGCTGGTCGGCCTGACCGTCGATGGCGATGCAAAGGCTGGCATGATGTCCCAGCCTTTCACGGGTGAGCTGTTTTACGGCGATGCCAATGGTTCTTATCTCCTCCGCGAAGGTGCAGAACCACGTCGGCTTTCTGTGCGCGCTCAGGCAAAGCTTGAAGATGCGACCATGTTCACCACCACGCCGGCACTTTTCAAGGGCGATCTGCGTAAGGGCTTTGACCGACTGGAAAATGCGGTGCGTCTGTCGCGTTACGGCGTTGATTGCTATGCCTTTGCGATGCTGGCAAGTGGCTTTGCCGATATCGTCGTGGAAGCGGGCCTTCAGCCCTATGATATCGTGGCGCTCATTCCAATCATCGAGCAGGCGGGTGGCGTTGTCACGCAGCGTGACGGCGGCCCGGCAGAAAAGGGCGGTGATGTTGTTGCCGCAGCTTCACCAGCACTGCACAAGGCCGCTCTTGATTTGCTGAACAGCTGATCGTCAGGCCTTGTCTGGATTTGCAGGCTCTATGCTCTCTGGAAGCGCTTCAATTTCCGATGTGCCGGGAATGAAAGCGTCGAAAGCGGCAAGAGCCTGCTCCCGATAGAAATCGGCTTCCTGAAGCAATTCATGGCGAGCGCCGTCGATGACGACGAGCGAGACGTTGCGCGTGCGCGCAGCAAAGCGCTCAATAGCTGTGGTCGAGACGACCTTGTCAGCACCTGCAGCAATAACCAGCACAGGCACTGTCGGCCCGTCATAGAAACCGGGCTGATGAATACGGGCTGCGGCCGCAAGCGCATTGCCGATCCAGTTGATCGTTGGCCCGCCAAGCGCCAGTTCTGGATGTTTTCGCACCACAGCCACATTCCGTTCAAAGCGTTCCGGATCATTGGTCAGCGGGTTGTTTTCAAAGGGCCTTTCACCGCGCAAGCGCCCACCGGCGGCATAATTCCGACCCATTCCTAGCCAGCGCAAGGTCGTTGCCATGAAGCGCATTTTGGTGTCGCCGGATTGTGATGGACGCAATCCCATTAATGGCGCGCACAGCACGATACGCGTCACGCGCGATGCCAGTTTGTGAATCGATGAATAGGTAATCAGTGCGCCTGCCGAATGCGCCAGCACATAGAAGGGTGGCGGACAATCAGGCAGCACGATCTCGGTCAGAAACTGATCGAGATCGTCAGTATAGTCGCTGAAATTCCGAACATAGCCGCGCAGCCGGTCTTCGAGCAGCCGCTGCGAACCACCCTGGCCGCGCCAGTCGAGCGTTGCGACCGTGAACCCGCGTCTGGCCAGATCCGAGATGGTTTCAAAGTATTTTTCGATAAACTCGTTGCGGCCCTGCAGCAGAATAATGGTTCCGCGCGAAGGTTTTGTTTCGGGCCTCATAATGGCGTAGCGCAGATCCAGGCCATCTTTCGATTTGAACTGTCCTGATTTTGTCCCTGCGGGAATGGGGTTCGCGTCGGTTTCAAAAAGAAATTCTGGCATTCAAACTGCGGCCCCAATTAAAATCACACACCAGTATAGTCGGATAAAGAATGATAAAAAGTAACCGGAAGTTTGCAAGCAAACTTCCGGTTCAGGAAACAACCAGTGCAAGGGACGTTACACTGGCTGATCTTTCCAAATCAGAGAATATTACCAGCCGCGACCAACGCGGCGTTCATCGATGATGCGGCCGCTGAATGCATCGACCACAACGATTACGCGGCGGCCATTCGGGCGGGTTGCCTTGACGAGATAAGCTCCGCGTTCACGGCGCATATCACCGACATCATAGCCGCGGCGCTGCAGTGAGCGCGAAATCTGGCGTGGGCCGAGTGTTTCCGGACGTCCATAGCCGTCACCCCAGCCCGGTCCGCGACCCGGGCCTCTATCATATCCGCGATCTGGACCGTCCCAACCTGGACGTGGTCCGCCGCGTGGCGGCATTGGTGGACGATAACCATCATCGTCGTAATACTGAACCTGAACACGCAGGCCGTTATCAGCTGCATGGGACGTAGTCGCAATTCCGGTTGCGACGGTGGCAAGTGCGGCAAAAGCAAGAAAAGCTTTTTTCATAACCGTAATCCTTTGGTGAACCCGCCTCTCAGCAGGCATAGTGGGACAATAGCCCCAAGCATCTGAACGCTCGCCGAAGATGATGTTCATTTTGGGTTCATTGGATGGCGTAACCCCCAATTTCCGGGGTCCAAGCGATCAGGAGTTGTTACGCTAAGTGATAAGCCGTGTAACTATATTCTCGGCTTTCACGCGCGGCCCCGACAGCGTTTTATGCAAGACACAATAAAATCAGCCTTGAAATGAAAAAGGGGCATTCCCAATTAAGTTTTGCGGTCGCCGATAACGGGATCGCCGGCACGAAGGATTCGCCAGAATGGGAGTTCTGCCGCCAAACCAATGCATTATGTCGCTCTTAAGGAGGGCTTACACATGCGTCACGTTGATTTTTCCCCGCTCTATCGTTCCACCGTTGGTTTCGACCGCCTCTTCTCCTCGATGCTCGACACGCTCGCATCGCCAGAAGGTTCGCAGTCTTATCCGCCATATAATATTGAGCGGACCGGTGAGAACACCTATCGCATCACCATGGCCGTTGCAGGCTTTTCGGAAAGCGAACTCGAAATCGAAGCCCATCGCAATCAGTTGACCGTGAAGGGCCAGAAGGCCGAGAACGATGCTTCTGAAACCGGTGAAGTGCTTTATCGCGGCATTGCTTCGCGTGCTTTCGAGCGCCGCTTCCAGCTTGCAGACTTTGTTGAAGTTGCTGGCGCCAGCCTCAAGAATGGCTTGCTCCATATCGATCTCAAGCGCGAAATCCCTGAACAGATGAAGCCGCGCAAGATAGAAGTCAGCAAAGCATCGGTTGGTGAAGCCCAGCAGATCGAAACGAAAACTGCCCACTAATCTCTGCTGAAGCCTATATAAAGAAAGCGGCGCATTAAGCGCCGCTTTTTTTGCTTTTGGGATACGCGCTCTAAGCGATAAGCTTGCCGAACTGATCGACTTCTTCTTCGGTATTGGCAAAGCTCGTGACGAAGCGCGCGAAGATTTCGCCCTCGCTGATGCGGTTGACTTCCGAATGCGGCGGGTTCCAGTCATAGAAGATCGCACCCGCACTGCGCAGGCGGTCATAGACTGACTGTTTCATGATCGCGAAAACCTCGTTGGCTTCCGGCTTCCATGCGAGCCGCATCTGGCTGGATGCATCGATGTGACGGGCGAGACGCGCGGAGAGCGCATTGGAATGCTTTGCAAGGTCAATCCAGAGATCGTCTGCAAGATAGGCATCGAACTGTGCTGCAATAAAGCGCGTCTTTGAGAAAAGCTGTGCCGCACGTTTGCGGATGAAAGGCAGGTCGCGTGCGCGGGCCGGGTCCATGAAGACCAGTGCTTCCGCACACCAGCAACCATTCTTGGTGCCGCCAAAGGAAACAATATCGACGCCTTGTTTCCACGTCATTTCGGCTGGCGTCATATCAAGGGATACAAGCGCGTTGGCAAAACGTGCGCCGTCCATATGCAGAGGCAGGCCCGCATCGCGGCAAATCTGCGAGATCGTCGCGATATGTTCAGACTGGTACAGCGTGCCGACTTCCGTGGCCTGCGTGATGCTGACCGCCATCGGCTGACCGGCATGGACGAAAGCTGGATTGAAACGCTTGAGTTCGCGCTTGAGCAATTCAGGATCAATACGGCCCATTGCGCCATCAATCGGATGCAGACGTGCGCCGCCGGTGAAATATTCAGGCGCACCGCATTCATCTTCGATCACATGCGCTTCTCGATGCACGAGTGAAACGCCGCCCGGACGGTTGACGCTGGCGAGCGCCAAGGAGTTGGCCGCCGTGCCTGTGCCGACAAAGAAGACCGCGACTTCACGCTCGAACAATTCGTTGAAACGCTGTTCAACGCGTTTGTCGATTTCGCTGGCGCCATAGGCTGCAGCAAATCCGTTTGCATGAAGCGAAAGACTTTCAGCGATTTTCGGGTGGGCGCCTGCCCAATTGTCTGAAGCAAAATGCACGATGTTCTCCGCTGGCGGTAGGACCTTATAGCAAAGGTCTATAACCGGACTCGGTAACAGGCGTAAGGCCTGTTGACGCTAAAAAGCGAGCAGCATGTGTCACTTTTTAGAGCTTCCCGTGAGGAGCGCCAGGCGCGCCAAACTGACGCAACTAGCATCAAACGTAATTAAATGATGCAATAGTGAATGTCTGCGACACTTTGTTTCGCAATTGGCTCGAAAAAATCATGTTTCCATCTTGTGAGCGAATTTGAATTCTGTCATACGTGATTAGGACAGCAATACTGACTAATTCACCCTTGCTGTCCAATTCATCACTGTGATCGTCAGGTTTCTTGTCAAAGCTTCCGTCAGTTGCAGAAAGAAAGTGCCGCGCGGATCGGGATAACCCGGCAGAATGCGATGCTTAATGAGACAGGGGAGTTTGGTGCGCCGCAATGCGGGCCGAGGTCGCTTGTCGAGCCTGAAAGACTACGGCGCCAAAACAATATTCCTTTCGATGGCTATGCCATCGGCCCCGGAACGTCGTCCAACGCCTTTTCGATAAGGCTTTCCATACATAGACTAAAGTGCGTCCCAAAAAGTGCGAAGCGGTTTTTGGATCAGACGCACGGCGAGACACAGCGCATCCCGAAAAGTGCGAAGCGGTTTTCGGATGAGATGCGCGACTAAAACAGTTCGGAACGAATAGCCGTTCCGGTTCATTATCGTATCGCGCAGGGTTGCGCGCTCACTGGAGGGAATGACGATGCCGCATTTGACGCCATCTGTATCGCATGTGGATTTACACAACGGTCAGAACGGAACGGTCAAAGCTGCGACCAATTCCACCAACGCAACCCGAAAAACGCGAACTTCGGCGGGTACTCCCCCCGCCCAAGGTCTCTATGATCCACGCAACGAACGCGACGCCTGCGGCGTTGGCTTCATTGCGCATTTGAAGGGTCAGAAGTCGCATCAGGTTGTCGAAAACGGCCTCAAGATGCTTGAAAACCTCACCCATCGTGGTGCGGTTGGCGCAGACCCTCTGATGGGCGATGGTGCAGGCATTCTGGTGCAGATTCCAGATCGCTTTTTTCGCGAAGAAATGGCGCGTCAGGGCATCGACCTGCCGCAGCCGGGCCATTATGCCGTAGGCTATCTCTTCATGCCGCGCGATGCAAAATTGCGTGCGCATATCGAAGAAATCATCAAGGAAGTCATTGCTGCTGAAGGCCAGACATTCATCGGTTTCCGTCAGGTGCCGGTTGATAATGAGTCTTTGTCGAAGGCTCCTGAAATTGCTGCGACCGAGCCTTTCCATGTCCAGGTTTTCATCGGCCGTAGCGCGACTATTGAAACCGACGATGATTTTGAACGCCGTCTGTTCGTGCTGCGCAAGGTCATTTCCAACCGCATCTATCAGGAAAACGAGGGGGACGATAAGGGCTTCTATATCGTATCCATGTCGGCGCGCACTGTTGTTTATAAGGGCATGTTCCTGGCCTATCAGGTTGGTGCCTATTACAACGACCTGAAAGATCCGCGCTTTGAAAGTGCTGTGGCTCTCGTTCACCAGCGCTTTTCGACCAATACTTTCCCGTCGTGGCGTCTGGCGCATCCATATCGCATGGTTGCGCATAACGGCGAAATCAACACGCTGCGCGGCAACGTCAACTGGATGGCTGCCCGTCAGGCATCGGTGGATTCGGAGCTGTTCGGCAACGATATTTCCAAGCTTTGGCCGATTTCCTACGAAGGTCAGTCAGACACTGCCTGCTTCGATAACGCGCTCGAATTCCTGCATCAGGGAGGCTACAGCCTCGCCCATGCGATGATGATGCTGATCCCGGAAGCATGGTCGGGCAACAAGCTGATGTCGGACGAACGCCGCGCGTTCTACGAATATCATGCGGCTCTCATGGAGCCATGGGATGGTCCTGCAGCCGTTGCCTTTACCGATGGCCGCCAGATTGGTGCGACGCTGGACCGTAACGGTCTGCGTCCGGCCCGTTATATTGTGACTGACGATGATTTCGTCATTCTGGCTTCGGAAGCAGGGGTTCTGCCTGTCGAAGAGAAGAAGGTCGTCAAGAAGTGGCGTCTTCAGCCAGGCCGTATGCTGCTCATCGATATGGAAGAAGGCCGCATCGTTTCGGATGAGGAAATCAAGTCACAGATCGCACAGAAGCATCCTTACAAGCAGTGGCTTTCCAACACGCAGCTTATTCTGGAAGACCTGAACCCGGTTGAGCCTCGCGCGCTGCGCAAGGATGTAAGCCTCCTCGACCGTCAGCAGTCATTCGGTTACAGCCAGGAAGACACCAAGCTTCTGATGTCGCCAATGGCCACAACGGGTCAGGAAGCCATCGGTTCGATGGGTACGGATACGCCGATTTCGGCCATGTCCGACAAGTCGAAGCTGCTCTACACCTATTTCAAGCAGAACTTCGCGCAGGTCACCAACCCGCCGATTGATCCGATCCGTGAAGAGCTGGTGATGAGCCTTGTCTCCTTCATCGGACCGCGCCCAAACATTTTCGATCTGGTTGGCACATCGCGTCGCAAGCGTCTGGAAGTGCGTCAGCCGATCCTGACCAATGGCGATCTCGAAAAGATCCGCTCCATCGGTCACACGGAAGATCGCTTCGATACCAAGACGCTCGACATCACCTATAATGTCGGCGAAGGCGCTAACGGTATGCAGGGCGCGATTGAACGCCTGTGCGACCGTGCGGAAGCAGCGGTTCATGGCGGCTATAACATCGTCATCCTGTCGGATCGTCAGGTTGGTCCGGATCGCATTCCGATCCCGGCTCTGCTGGCAACGGCTGCTGTCCACCATCACCTGATCCGCAAGGGTCTTCGTACATCGGTCGGTCTGGTTGTTGAATCGGGTGAACCACGCGAAGTGCATCATTTCGCTTGCCTCGCAGGCTATGGTGCAGAAGCAATTAACCCGTATCTCGCCTTCGACACGCTGCTCGACATGCATCGCCGTCGCGAATTCCCGCCGGAAGTCGACGAATATGAAGTGGTCAAGCGCTACATCAAGTCGATCGGTAAGGGCATTCTCAAGGTCATGTCCAAGATGGGCATCTCGACCTACCAGTCCTATTGCGGCGCGCAGATTTTCGATGCGGTTGGCTTGCAGACGAGCTTTGTCGATCAGTTCTTCTTCGGTACGGCAACGAGCATCGAGGGCGTTGGTCTTGACGAAATCGCGGAAGAAACCGTGCGCCGTCACACCGATGCGTTCGGTAATGACCCGGTTCTGCTGACAGCGCTCGAAGTTGGTGGCGAATATGCCTACCGTATGCGTGGCGAAGCACATCTCTGGTCGCCGGATGCGGTAGCGAAACTGCAGCACGCCGTCCGTACTTCGAACCCTGATACATTCACCGAATATACGTCCATGCTCGACTCCAAGGCGGCGCAGGCAAAGACCATTCGTGGCTTGTTTGATATCCGCTTTGCGGAAGCAAGTGGTCGCAAGCCGGTTGCCATTGAAGAGGTTGAATCGGCGGTCGATATCGTCAAGCGCTTCTCGACCGGCGCCATGTCGTTCGGCTCGATCTCGCGTGAAGCTCACACCACGCTTGCGCGTGCGATGAACGCCATTGGCGGCAAGTCAAACACGGGTGAGGGCGGTGAAGAGCCGGATCGTTTCTATCCGCTGCCGGATGGTACGCCAAACCCAGAACGCTCTGCGATCAAGCAGGTGGCATCGGGCCGTTTCGGTGTGACGACGGAATATCTGGTCAATTCCGATCTCATCCAGATCAAGGTTGCGCAGGGTGCAAAGCCGGGTGAAGGCGGTCAGCTGCCGGGCCATAAGGTCGATGCGACCATCGCCAAGACACGTCACTCGACGCCGGGCGTTGGCCTCATTTCGCCTCCGCCACACCATGACATTTATTCCATCGAAGATCTGGCACAGCTGATCTATGATCTGAAGAACGTCAATCCGGCTGCTGATATTTCCGTTAAGCTGGTTTCGGAAGTGGGTGTTGGTACGGTTGCGGCCGGTGTTGCCAAGGCACGCGCTGACCACATCACAGTGTCCGGCTATGATGGCGGCACGGGTGCGTCTCCGCTCACATCACTCAAGCACGCTGGTTCGCCATGGGAAATCGGCCTTGCCGAAACCCACCAGACGCTGGTGTTGAATGGTCTTCGTTCGCGCATTGCGCTGCAGGTCGATGGCGGTCTTCGGACCGGTCGCGACGTGGTGATTGGTGCACTGCTCGGTGCCGACGAATTCGGTTTCTCGACCGCTCCGCTGATTGCCGCTGGCTGCATCATGATGCGCAAGTGCCATCTCAACACCTGCCCTGTGGGCGTTGCCACACAGGACCCTGTTCTGCGCAAGCGCTTCAAGGGCACGCCTGAGCATGTCATCAACTTCTTCTTCTATCTGGCAGAAGAAGTGCGCGCATTGCTGGCAGCCATGGGCTTCACCAAGCTTGAGCAGATTATCGGCGAAACCGAACTGCTCGAAAAGCAGACCATGATCGATCATTGGAAGGCCAAGGGTCTCGACTTCAGCCGTATCTTCTACAAGCCGGAAGCTGAGAAGCACGAAATCTTCTGGACCGAACGTCAGCATCATCCGATTGAAGATGTTCTGGATCGGACGCTGATTGCTCAGGCCATGCCTGCGCTTGAAAACAAGACGCCGGTCAAGATCGATGTCGACATCAAGAATGTCGACCGTTCGGCAGGTGCGATGCTTTCGGGTGAAGTGGCCAAGCGTTTCCGCCACAAGGGTCTGCCGGATGACACCATTGCCGTTACCCTCCGTGGTACGGCTGGCCAGTCCTTCGGTGCCTTTCTTGCACGCGGTGTCTCGTTCGAACTGATTGGCGATGGCAACGACTATATCGGCAAGGGTCTTTCGGGTGGTCGCATTGTCATACGTCCGCCAGAAGACACGCGTATTGTGGCTGAAAACTCGATCATCGCAGGTAATACCGTGCTTTACGGTGCGCTTGAAGGCGAGTGCTATTTCCGCGGTGTGGCAGGCGAGCGTTTCGCAGTGCGTAACTCTGGTGCGGTCACGGTTGTCGAAGGCGTGGGTGATCACGGCTGCGAATACATGACGGGTGGTGTGGTTGTCGTTATCGGTCAGACTGGCCGTAACTTTGCAGCGGGCATGTCGGGCGGTGTCGCCTATGTGCTGGATGAAGAAGGTGACTTTGCACAGCGCTGCAACATGGCGATGGTCGAGCTGGAACCGGTGCCGGAAGAGGATGACATCCTCGAAAAGCTGCACCATCACGGCGGCGACCTGATGCACAAGGGCCGTGTGGATGTATCGGCAAACATGACGCGCCACGACGAAGAACGTCTGGTGCAACTGATTGCCAACCATCTGCATTACACCGGCTCTACGCGTGCGAAAGACATTCTCGATAATTGGGAGAGCTATCGCCCGAAATTCGTGAAGGTCATGCCGGTCGAATATCGCCGCGCTCTCGAAGAGATGGAACGCATGCAGATCGGCGTTGCAGCGGAATAAAACTCATAATCAAGACGCGGTGCTTGTGCGCCTGAAATGGCGAATAGCACCGCGATAGGAGCATGGAATAATGGGTAAGGTTACTGGTTTTCTTGAGGTTGATCGGCAGGTAGCAAAGTACCAGCCAGCATCCGATCGCATTCGTCACTTCCGCGAATTCACGCTTCCCATGACGGATGGTGAAGTGCAGAAGCAGGCGGCACGCTGCATGGATTGCGGCATCCCGTTCTGCCACGGTCCAACGGGCTGCCCTGTGCATAATCAGATCCCTGACTGGAACGATCTCGTCTATAACAACAACTGGGATCAGGCGATCCGCAACCTGCATCTGACCAACAACTTCCCGGAATTCACGGGTCGTGTTTGTCCGGCGCCTTGCGAGGAAGCCTGCACGCTGAACCTTGAAGATGCGCCAGTTGCGATCAAGACCGTTGAACAGGCGCTGGGCGACAAGGCCTATGAGCTTGGTTATATCGTTCCGCAGCCAGCAGCGCAGAAGACCGGCAAGTCAGTTGCGATCATCGGTTCTGGCCCGGCAGGTCTTGCTGCCGCACAGCAGCTGGCACGCGCTGGGCACATGGTCGATGTCTATGAACGCGAAAGCCGTCCGGGTGGTCTGCTGCGTTATGGCATTCCTGACTTCAAGATGGAAAAGCACCTGATCGACCGTCGCGTCACGCAGATGGAAGGTGAGGGCGTCCGCTTCCTTTGCGGCGTAAATATTGGCGTCGACAAGCCGCTGCGCGGTCTGCTCGATACCTATGATGCGGTGCTTTATTCGGGCGGCTCCGAAAAGCCGCGTCCAGCCGGTATTCCGGGTGCAGACCTTGAAGGCGTGCATGATGCCATGCCTTACCTCGTTCAGCAGAACCGTCGTGTTGGCCGCGAAAGCATTGAATCGGTCGCCTGGCATGAAGCGCCAATCCTTGCAGGTGGCAAGCATATCGTCGTTGTCGGCGGTGGTGATACGGCTTCTGACTGCGTTGGCACGGCTTTCCGTCAGGGCGCGGTCAATGTCACGCAGCTCGATATTCGCCCGCAGCCGCCTGAAAGAGAAGACAAGCTGAGCGTCTGGCCTTATTGGGCAACCAAGATGCGTACGTCTTCCAGTCAGGCTGAAGGTGCTAATCGCGAGTTTCAGGTGGCAACGCTTGAATTCATCGGCGAAGACGGCAAGCTCACTCATGTGAAGTGCTGCCAGGTTGATGAAAAGCGCAAGCCGATTGCTGGCTCTGAGTTTTTCATCAAGGCGGATCTTGCTTTCATCGCCATCGGCTTCTTCGGTCCGGGTGAAGACAGCGTGGTGAAGGAACTTGGCGATAAGCTCGAAATCGCAACGGATCGTCGCGGTGGGACTTCCGTGAAGGCCAATGAGCAAGACTATCGCACCAATGTCGATAAGCTCTATGCAGCAGGCGATGTGCGCCGTGGTCAGTCGCTGGTTGTCTGGGCAATTCGTGAAGGCCGTCAGGCAGCCCACGCAATTGATGCGGATCTGATGGGATCGTCCGTATTGCCGCGGTAATTAAAACTTCGTCTCAATAAAAAGCCCGGCTTTAAGCCGGGCTTTTTAGTTACTTTTTTGTACGCGCATTTTGGTCCGAAAACCGGTTTCCACTTTTCGGAATGCGCGTTAGCTCTGCTGACGATTCTTGCGGATTGCCAGATAGACAATGCCTAAGAACACAAACCAGATCGGTGTTACTTTGAGTGCCGCTGCCGTGTCCTGTTCCTGTGCCAGCGCCCAGAGAATGAAGGCAAAGAAGGTAAAGACCATGACGACTGAAGCGCGTCCGCCCGGCAGCTTGAAGGTCGACTTTTCATGCAGATCAGGACGCTTGCGGCGATACTGAAGATAAGACGCAAGAATGATCGACCAGATGAAGATGAAGAGAAGCGCTGAAATCGTCGTGACGATAGTAAAAGCTTCAATGATGCTCTGGCCTGCATAAAGTAGCACAACGCCTGCAAGCAGGAAGATGCAGGAGAAGAACAGGGCATTCACCGGCACCTTGCGGCTGTTAAGCTTGCCGAGTGTCTGCGGTGCTAGGCGCGATGTTGCCAGACCATAAATCATGCGCGAGGTCGAGTAGATGCCGGAATTGGCGCTCGACGTTGCCGAAGTCAGCACCACGAAGTTGACGACATGGGCGGCAATGCCAAGTCCTGCCAGCGAGAACATGGCCACGAACGGGCTGGAGTTTGGATCGACCTGATCCCACGGAATGACCGTGATAATCACGAACAGCGCACCAACATAGAAAAGCACGACACGGATCGGGATCGAATTGATTGCCTTTGGCAGATTACGCGTCGGGTTTTCGGTTTCAGCCGCAGCCGTACCAACCAGCTCGATACCCACGAAAGCGAAAACCGCGATCTGGAAGCCTGCCACAAAGCCGAAGAAGCCGTTCGGGAAGAACCCGCCATTCGCCCACAGATGCGTGACCGAAGCCTGCGTGCCATTTGGCAGCGTGAAATTCGTGATCAGCATATAAGCGCCAGCCAGAATAAGCGCGACAATTGCAACGATCTTGATCAGCGCAAACCAGAATTCGATTTCACCGAAGTTGCGCACGTTTGGCAGGTTCAGCAGCAGCAACACGCCGATCAGGCCAAGCGCCGGAATCCACAGAGCCAGTTCCGGATACCAGAACGATACATAGCCCGAAACTGCCACCACATCGGCAATGCCGGTTACAATCCAGCAAAGCCAGTAGGTCCAGCCAGTGAAGAACTGTGCCCATGGGCCGAGATAGTCGCCTGCGAAATCAGCGAATGAGCGATATTCGAGATTGGACAGCAGGATTTCACCCAGCGCACGCATCACGAAGAACAGCATGAAGCCGATGATCGCATAGACCAGCAGAATGGATGGTCCCGCGAGCGAGATGGTCTTGCCCGAACCCATGAAAAGGCCCGTGCCGATTGCGCCACCAATGGCGATCAGCTGGAGATGTCGATTGGACAGATTGCGTGCAAGATGGGGTTCCTCCTCCCGGTTGTTCTCAACGGGAGGCTTCGATGCAATATTCATTCAGATGCCTCTTATGCATTGCGGCCGCGTCGGGGACGCACCCTCAAAATCATGCCCGGAACGGACAACAGGCTTCTGATAGACGAGGAAATCTGTAATGTGAACTAAGAGAAATATAGCAATTAGGCGAAGAAATGCCGCATATTTCACCACACTTTCAGTAAAAGTTGGCCTGCTCCGCCATTATTATGTTTAAGTATCAGGGATTTACGCTTTTTTGCGGCCAACTGAAGTCATCTGCCCGGCCAGGAGCAGTTTTTCGCTCTGCTGATGGCTTTTTCTCTTCCTTTTTGCGCGATGCCAGCGTTCCGCCCAGCAAGACGCCGCTATTGTCGCGGTCAATGTCGCGCAGACTCACCGGCGCAATGCGATCAACAGGCTTGGCAGGGTCCTGTTTTCCGGCGGTGGGCAACAATTGCTCATTGTCGCGAATGTCGCCGAAAAGCGCCTTTAGAGGCTTCTCTGCGTAGAAAGCGAGTTTGCGTTTGCCGGCAGTGGTGGTGTTGATCCCATCATTACCGCGCAGACGCGCTGTCTGACCGTTGATGTCGAAGCCGGTCTGGCTGAAATTGCCTTCTTCGTCGATAAAACCGTCCCAAACATCAATAAATCTCGCCCCCGCCTTTTCGGATGCGGTGCGATAGATTTCGTTGAGCGCAAGCATATCTTGCGACATGCCGCGTGGCCGAAACGGTGGCTGGCCAACCCATATTAGAGGATAGTTCTTATCCTTGATTTCCTTCATGAACTTGGAAACGCGGGTTTGGTATTCCGCCGTCCATTCGGGCGAGCGAGCCGCAAGACTTTGCCCTTTTGCGGTGATCGCCTGTCGGTCGTTTGAACCGATCATCACGACGACAGCGGCAGGCTTTTCTTCTTCAAGTATCTTGCCGATGCTGGCAGGCCAATCAAAATGGTCGTCGCGGACAAAGCCTGACGAGCCGTTGATACGGCTGACGATCCGCAAATCCGGATTGGTTGCAAAGGCAACGTCGAGACCTTCCGCAAGACCATTGCCGATGAAGTCACCCACCACGAGAACCTTTTTGGCATCCGGCTTCTTTTCAACGAAATTGACTTCGGGCTGCGGGGCAGGTGCGGGTGTTGAGCGGGCAACGGGTGTTGCTTTTTGCGCGCGCTTGGGTTTGGCCGGGCGCACACGTTGTGGTTTTGGCTGCTCATATTGCTGCTGTGGCTGTGCCTTTTTGGGGCCGAACAGCAGGTCGAAAATCGTACGTGGACGCTCCTGTGCCGATGCAGATGACAAGGCGGAGAGAACAATCGCGAAGGCAACAAGCTTAGTTGCTAAAACGCTGAAAGCCGTGTTTTTGAACTGCTTTGTCTGCATAGTTCTTACCTTCCTGCTTCCAGAATTGTAGCGCCCATCGCCAAAAAGAAAAAGGAGCGTACATCAGATGCACGCTCCATTCCTTTTAAGCGGCTTTTAACGGCGGCGGAGAACCGAAAGCACCTCCGCGCTTGGATGGCCGTCTGGCTGCAAGCCATTGCGCTGCTGGAATGCTTCAATCGCTTTGCGCGAAGTTGAACCGATCTTGCCGTCGATCTTGCCGTCGTAATAGCCAAGCGCCTTAAGATGCGTCTGCAATTCTTCACGTTCATTCATGGTGATTGGCGTGAAAGGACGGTTCCAATCCTGGCGCAAACCCTGATAACCACCAATGCGATCTGCAAGCAGGCCAACGGCGAGTGCATATTTATCGGCATTGTTATAGCGTTTGATGACGGAGAAGTTCTTAGCCATCAGGAAGGCTGGCCCCTCACGACCGTCCAGAACTTTCAAAGTGACCTTTTCATTGGCATCTGGGAATGGACGGCCATTGGCGCGAACCACGCCGAGCTTCTGCCATTCAGCAGCCGAAAGTGAGCCGGATGGGAACTTTCGCCCAGCTGGAAGCTGAACTTCATAACCCCAAGTACGACCCGGCTGCCAGCCATTGCGATGCAAAAGGTTTGCGGCGGTGCCAAGAGCATCGGGAACCGAATTCCAGATATCGCGCTTGCCATTGCCGTCCATGTCGACAGCATAGGCCTGGTAGCTGGTCGGGATGAACTGGGTATGACCCATCGCGCCTGCCCAAGAGCCGGTCAGATGTCCGCGGTCGATATCACCGGTCTGGAGAATTTTCATTGCGGCGATCAGCTGCGTGCGGCCGAACTTGGCGCGACGCTGATCTGCATAGGCCAGCGTCGCCAGCGAGCGGATCGTGTCCATCATGACATCGTCGCGCTTGAGGATTTCGCCGTAATTGCTCTCCATCGACCAGATGGCCAGCAGGATATTGCGATCAACTGAGAAGCGCTGTTCGATGCGCTGGAGCCATGGGCCCCATTTTTTCGCCATGCTCTGGCCCACAGCCACGGAATGCTCATTCACGCGGTTGTCGATGTAGTTCCAGACAGGCTCGTTGAACTCCGGCTGAAAGCGCGCTTTGCGCAGTACTTCCGGATCGGGCGAATCGACGCCTCGAAACGCGCGGTCAAATGTCGATGGCGATACGCCATTCTGAACAGCCGTGGTGCGGAAACTGGAAACCCATTTTCTGAAATTGGCATCAGCGAAAGCGCTGCCAGTCGTCAGCCCAGATGCAAGCATTGCCACCGCAACGGTTGCTGTAATCTTGGCGCGCATTCCTCGTCCCAGAGTGAATGGAAATCGCAGCATTCTGTGTTTCCCTTCTGCAATCATATTTTGCCGTGCCTAACGGCGAGTTGCCTTTCATGCCGAGCCTGTTTCAGTTAGATTGCATTAAGTCGCTAATACTATCCAGTGTTGAATTTGGGGCCGACCCTGATGAGGCTTAGAATTATAGGCTTCAGGTTAGCATTTGGTTTACCATGGCGCGATTTACGAAAAAAATTGCCTGAACTTTTATGAAATATTTGAATCAAGTAAGATTAAGGTCAGGTCATCGAATGTGATAAGGAAAAAGACGGAATTTCGTCATTCCTTAATGAAAACGCCCTATTTGAAATGCAATGGTTTCAATGCTTTGATAGCACAACGCTGTTTGTAACAAATCGAGGAGACGAATGAGTTCGATCCGCAAAATCCGTAAGGCAGTTTTCCCGGTCGCCGGTCTTGGGACCCGCTTTCTTCCCGCGACAAAGTCCATCCCCAAGGAAATGCTTACCGTAGTCGACAAGCCAGTCATCCAGTATGTGGTAGACGAGGCCCGCGAGGCCGGTATCGAACATCTGATTTTCGTCACCGGACGCAACAAGGCTGTCATCGAAGACTATTTCGACGCACAGGTTGAGCTTTATTCCACGCTTGCCGAACGCGGTAAGAAGGCTGAGCTTGAGCATCTGCAGGAATTGCAGCCGCAGCCAGGCACCACCAGCTTCACCCGTCAGCAGGTTCCACTCGGTCTTGGCCATGCGGTCTGGTGTGCACGCGAACTGGTCGGCGATGAACCTTTTGCACTGCTTTTGCCAGATATGGTCATGCAGTCGAAGAAGGGCTGCCTCAAGGAAATGGTCGAGCTTTATGAACAAACCGGCGGCAATGTGATTGCCGTGCAGGAATGCGATCCTGAAGAAGCCCATAAGTACGGCATCGTCGGCAAGGGCAATGCGATTGGCAACGGTTTTGAGATCAACCAGATGGTTGAAAAGCCAGCCAAGGGCACCGCACCTTCAAATCTCTATATCAATGGCCGCTACATTCTTCAGCCGGAAATCTTTGAACTGCTAAGCAAGCAGGAAAAGGGTGCTGGCAATGAAATCCAGCTGACCGACGCCATGCTCAAACTTGCAGACCAGCAGAAGTTCTTCGGCTTCGATTACCATGGCCGGACATTCGACTGTGGCTCGAAGTCGGGCTTCATCGAAGCAAACGTGGCTTTTGCCCTGTGGCGTAAGGATATCCGCCCAACGGTCGAAGTTTCGATTGCCGATCTGCTCAAGACGATCAAGCCGGAATAAGTCAGACCGACATCCGGTACCAAGAGAACCCCGCTTTCAAATGTGAAGCGGGGTTTTTGTTTATAGCAATTCCAACAAAAGTGCGAAGCGGTTTTGTGTTGGATGATCTATAAAACAAACAGTTACTGCGGCTCCAACGAACCAATCTAGCTGGAGCCGCAGTAATATAACATGTCGTCCCCCTGGCCAGTTCTCTTGGCATGAAATTCGCTTCCTCAACTACGACAAAGCGAAAGCATGATCGGGAATATGACGGCAGCAAACCAGCATCTGAGGGCGCTTTCATCACAGCGCGTTAACGGAATTGGGCGATTATCGCTTCAGTTCAAGGATGGCCGTACCCGAATTGCAAAGCTTTATCAGGAGGGCGCTGCAAAGATCCGTATGCCACGAGCTGCAACTGATCCTCTTGAGGCTATCCTCATAAATACATCGGGCGGTTTAACTGGCGGTGATCGCCTGAATTGGCAGATGGAACTGGCCAAAAACACGTCAGCTATCATCACGAGCCAAGCCTGCGAACGTATCTACCGCGCGAGCGATGATGAGGCTCGCATCACCACAAGTATCAAGCTTGCAGACGGCACACGTTTTGCATGGCTCCCACAGGAAACCATTCTGTTCAACCAATCTGCGCTATTGCGCAGGCTGGAGATTGAAATGGCTGCAAGTGCTGAACTGCTGCTGGTGGAAACAACGGTTTTCGGGCGGCTTGCAATGGGAGAAAGGGTCGAGCAAGCGCAGTTTCGAGATCGCTGGCGGGTGCGGGTTGGAGATCGGCTGGTTCACGCTGAAGAGTTCAGCATTGGCCCCGACGTGGCCGCGCAATTGAACAGCCGCGCTGTAACCGATGGTGCTGTGGCGATAGCGACAATCCTGATGATTGGGAAGCAAATAGCACGCCATCTCGATAAAGCCCGGCAGATTGTGGGTGAGGATGGGGGATGCAGCATCACCGAGACCGCAGGCGTGGCGAAGCTTCTGATCCGGCTTATGACGTCGGACAGCTATTCGCTCCGCAAGCGGTTGGTACCTCTGCTGACGTTGCTTAATGGAAAGGCACAATTGCCTAAAGTTTGGTCAATTTAAATCCGGCGTGAGCTCAGGTTTTATGCAGGACGATTTGGAACAGGATCATGAATTTAACGCCAAGAGAAAAAGATAAACTCCTAATCGCTATGGCCGCCATGGTCGCCCGCCGCCGATTGGAACGCGGTGTGAAGCTCAATCATCCGGAAGCGATTGCTCTGATCAGCGATTTCGTTGTTGAGGGCGCAAGAGATGGGCGCTCCGTCGCCCACCTCATGGAAGCGGGAGCCCATGTGATTACGCGTGAGCAGGTGATGGTAGGTGTCGCAGAGATGATCCACGATGTTCAGGTCGAGGCGACCTTTCCTGATGGCACCAAGCTCGTCACCGTGCATGAACCAATTCGCTGAAGCGGGAAGACATAGAGCGGTTTCAGTTAAGAATGAATCGTTGGAACCGCTGTAACTGTTTGTTTTTACGCATTATCCGACGCAAATCCGCTTCGCACTTTTGGCGGAAATACTTTAATAAAGGGAGTGATAATGAAAAAATCGATATTTCTTGCGGCAACAGCGATGGCTCTCACAGCAAGCCCTGCCTTCGCGCATCTTAATCCTGCCGAGCATGGTTCGTTCGTGGCGGGTTTCACGCATCCGCTTTCAGGGGCTGATCATATACTGGCGATGGTGGCAGTCGGTCTATGGGCTGCAATGCTTGGCGGGCGGGCGCTGTTTGCTGTACCTGCCGCCTTTGTCGGTGTCATGCTGCTCGGCTTTGTTGTGGCCCTCGCGGGGTTTCCGGTACCGTTTGTCGAGCCGGTTATCCTCGCGTCAGTGGTCGTGATTGGCCTTCTTGTTGCTTTGGCGCTTCCGGTTTCGGATGTAGTTGGCGCCATGATCGTTGGCTTCTTCGCATTCTTCCATGGTCATGCCCATGGCGGTGAAATTGGTGGAGCGGCTTTCCTTTCCTATGGTGCTGGATTTACGCTGGCGACGATCCTGCTCCATGTGGCAGGTATTGGCGTGGGGCTCACAGCCGGGCGCATGATGACGGAGAAAAACTGGCGAATTGCCCTGCGCTTTACGGGTGGCGCGACGGCTCTTGGCGGCCTCATGCTGATGGCCGGATGAGGTGATGCGATGATACCCGGAGAAATCATTACCGCCGATGGCGACATAGAGCTCAATCAAGGCCAATCGACCATTACCCTCAAAGTGGCCAATACCGGCGATCGCCCTATCCAGGTGGGAAGCCATTATCACTTCTACGAAGTCAATGCGGCGTTGTCTTTTGATCGCGAGCAGGCGCGTGGTTTCAGGCTCGATATTGCAGCCGGAACTGCAGTTCGTTTCGAGCCGGGACAGGAGCGTGATGTGACGCTTGTGCCGATTGGTGGAAAACGCGAAATTTATGGCTTCCGTCAGCTTGTCATGGGCAGGCTCTAATCCAGGAAAAAGGGGAATCCCATGCCAGCCAGAATTAGTCGCGTCACATATGCGCAGATGTTCGGCCCGACCACCGGAGACAAGGTTCGGCTTGCCGATACGGAGCTGTTTATCGAAGTCGAAAAAGATATGACCGTCCATGGCGAGGAGGTGAAGTTCGGTGGTGGCAAGGTTATCCGTGACGGTATGGGGCAAAGCCAGCTATCGCGCGCACAAGGCGCTATGGATACTGTCATCACCAATGCGCTGATCCTTGATCATACCGGCATTTACAAGGCCGATGTCGGTCTGCTCGACGGGCGTATTGCGGGCATCGGCAAAGCCGGCAATCCTGATACTCAGCCCGGTGTAACGATTATCATCGGCCCCGGCACGGAGATCATAGCAGGCGAAGGCCGTATCCTGACTGCGGGTGCTATTGATTCACATATCCATTTCATTTCGCCACAGCAGGTGGAAGAAGCTTTGAACTCTGGTGTCACCTGTATGGTCGGTGGCGGCACCGGTCCGGCACATGGTACCCTTGCTACCACCTGCACTCCGGGACCGTGGAACATTGCTCGTTTGATCCAGTCATTTGACGGCATGGCGATGAATTTCGGCGTGTTTGGCAAGGGCAATGCATCCTTGCCCGGCGCACTGGAGGAAATGGTGCTTGCTGGTGCTTGCGGTCTGAAACTCCATGAAGATTGGGGAACGACCCCGGCCTCTATCGACAATTGCCTTGATGTCGCGGACCGGTTTGATGTGCAGGTGGCAATCCATACCGACACGCTCAATGAATCGGGCTTTGTTGAAGATACGCTTGCTGCTTTCAAAGGGCGCACGATCCATTCATTTCATACCGAAGGTGCAGGTGGCGGGCACGCCCCCGATATCATACGCGTCTGCCAATATCCGAACGTATTGCCCGCTTCGACCAACCCCACACGGCCTTATACGGTCAATACGGTGGCCGAACATCTCGATATGCTGATGGTCTGCCATCACCTGTCGCCATCTATCCCGGAAGACATAGCCTTTGCTGAAAGTCGCATCCGCAAGGAAACGATTGCCGCCGAAGATATTCTGCATGACATGGGTGCTTTCTCTATCATCTCATCAGACAGTCAGGCCATGGGCCGTGTTGGCGAAATGATTATTCGCTGCTGGCAAACTGCCGACAAGATGAAGCGGCAACGAGGCGCACTCTCTGAAGATGTACCAGGCAATGATAATTACCGTGCCCGTCGCTATGTTGCGAAATATACGATCAACCCAGCAATTGCGCATGGCATGTCGCATGAGATTGGTTCGGTCGAAGTTGGAAAGCGCGCCGATCTGGTATTGTGGAATCCGGCATTCTTTGGGGTAAAGCCAGATTTCGTATTGCTTGGCGGCTGGATTGCAACCGCCCCGATGGGCGACCCAAATGCTTCCATTCCCACGCCGCAACCCATGCATTACAGGCCTATGTTCGGCTCGTTCGGCAAGGCGCGCACTAACAGCTCGATAACATTCGTTTCTGAAGCCGCGATGGCTGCAGGTTTGCGGGAGTCGATTGGGGTGGACAAACGAATGCTTGCGATCAAAAATACGCGCGGTGGTATTGGCAAACGCTCGATGATTTTGAATGATGCCATGCCGCAGATTGAAGTCGACCCGGAAACCTACGAAGTGCGGGCCAATGGTGAGCTTTTGACTTGCGAGCCAGCGGATGTCGTTCCGATGGCTCAACGCTACTTCCTGTTTTAAAGGTTTGAAATGATAGAAGTAAAGTCAATCATCCGCGCTCATGAAGTAATTGATGCTGTCCCGGCGGGCCATGCAATCCTCGAACGCGATGAGCGCCATCTGCGCCGCAAAGCCATAGCACTTGAAGACGGTGAGAAAATCTTTATGGATTTTGCTGAGCCGGTAGTGCTCGACCATGGCGACCGGTTGGTGCTGGAAGATGGGCGCGAGATCGAAGTTCGTGCCGCCCTAGAGGCGCTCTATGAGGTCCGCGGTCGCGATGCACTCCATATTGCGGAGCTTGCATGGCACATCGGCAACAGACATCTTGCCGCACAGATTGAACCGGATCGAATTTTCATTCTGCGAGATCACGTAATTCGGGAGATGCTCGAAGGGCTTGGCGCCAAAGTTATTGATACCGTTGCAATCTTCAGGCCATTGCGCGGAGCCTATTCGGGCGCGCATTCAGCACACGATCACCAGCATAACCACCATGTCGATCACCACCACGATCACGACTGATCAGAACGTTGCATTGGTGCGCTTGATGGCCTGGCTTTCGCCGGCCTTTCCGGTGGGCTCTTTCAGCTATAGCATTGGGCTGGAACGTGCGGTTCATGATGGTCTGGTAACCGATGTTGAGGGACTGCAAACGTGGCTGCAATCGCTCATCAAGTATGGGTCAGGCTGGAATGATGCTGTCCTGTTTGCGGAAAGCTGGCGAAAGGCCGTTTCAGGTGGTGACCTTCAGGAAGTAGCGGAGCTTGGCGCAGCACTAGCAGGTTCCCACGAACGGCGCATGGAAACTATGTTGCAAGGCTCTGCATTTTTGGTGGCTGCCGAACCTTGGGATCATGTAATTTTCAGACGCCTGCCGTCTGAATGTGCTTATCCTGTTGCGGTGGGTGCCGTGTCCGGCGCGCACGGCATTCCGCTGGGATTGGCACTGAGCGCCTATCTACAGGCTTTTTGCATCAATCTTCTGCAAGCATCCATTCGGCTTTCCGTTACTGGGCAAGCGGGCGTTACAAGCCTGATGGCAGCTTTGGAGCCAACGCTTGTTACGACGGCTGCAAGGGCTGCTCAATCCATATTGGATGACCTTGGTTCGGCAACATTTCTTGCTGAAATCATGGCCATGAAACACGAAACACAGCATTCGAGGCTTTTCCGCTCATGACACAAAAAAACGGACCTTTGCGCGTTGGTATCGGTGGCCCCGTAGGCTCGGGAAAGACGACTTTAACGGAGAAACTCTGCAAGGCCTTACGCGAGAAATATTCCATTGCGGTAATCACAAACGATATTTACACGCGGGAGGATGCGCTCATTCTCGCCAAACATCAGGCCTTGTCTGAAGATCGCATCATGGGTGTGGAGACAGGCGGGTGTCCGCACACGGCGATCCGCGAAGACGCTTCAATCAATCTTCAGGCGATTGCCGAGATGAACAAGCGGTTTCCCGATCTGGATATCGTTTTCATCGAATCTGGCGGTGACAATCTTGCAGCAACATTTTCGCCCGATCTCGCGGATCTGACGCTTTATGTAATTTCCGTTTGTCAGGGCGAGGAAATACCGCGCAAGGGCGGGCCGGGCATCACGCGGTCCGACTTTCTTGTGATTAATAAGAGCGATCTTGCGCCATATGTTCATGTTGATCTCGATATCATGAATGGCGACGCTGCGCGGATGCGTGGCAAGCGTCCTTATGGATTTACTGATCTGCATCGCGGCAAGGGTGTGCAGGAGGTTGTGGATTTCATTTTGGAGAACGGCAATCTTTAGAGATTCATGCGTCGGCACATGGCGATGAAACTCTTAACTGCCTGCGATGCCTCGCTTTTACGAAAAGCCAGTGCCACGTCGGACGTGGTGGAAATTCCAGCAACATCGATATAGCGAATGCCGGGCAAGCCCACAGCACTTAGCGATTTTGGCGCAAGTGCCACGCCCATCCCGATAGATACGCGGCTCGCAATTTCGGTGAAATCGAGCGCTTGAGCGCTGATGTTGGGTTCAAAGCCTGCGATGTGACAGGCTTCGATGGTTGTACCGTGAAATCCGATATCGGCTGGCTGACGCGGGGTGATGAAGATTTCATCCTTGAGTGACGGAAGCTCAATGGTAGCTTGATGCGCCAGCGGGTGCGTTTCGCTGAGAACTGCAACAAGCGGCTCCTTTCTCACCACTAGGCTGGTGAGACCAGGCAGAAGAAGCGCAGGCCACCGCACGAAACCCATGTCGAGGAGCCCTTCGGAAATGCGCGTCAATTGCATCCGCAGCTCCATCTCGACCAGATTGACCGAAACGTCGGGATATTCCTGCTTGAACTTGCGAATGGTCTCGAACACTACGCCCGAATAGGCAGCAGAGGCGACATAGCCGATGGAAATCTGGCCAATTTCACCACGCCCGGCACGGTTGACCGCAATCATCGTCGCATCGACCTGCATGAGTATTTTGACTGCCTCGCGATAAAGCACTTCGCCTGATTGCGTCAGTTGAACGGCGCGTCGCGAGCGATCAAGAAGAGGTGCACCGAGAATGGTTTCCAGCGCCATGATCTGCTGGCTGAGACCGGGTTGGGCAATGCCAAGTTTTGCAGCTGCCCGTTCAAAGTTCTTCTCCTCAACAAGCGCGCAGAAATAACGCAAATGTCGAAGTTCAAAGGATCTGGACGTAAGGAGCTTGCTGCGCTGTTCCGGCATGGCTGTTTCTTTGAATAATTCAAAACTATGGCGATTTTGATTAGCATAACTCAAACTTATGAAAAATACGCCCTTGAATTATTGGATAGATTACGAAAAGATGATTAATGGAGTCCAGTTTAAACCTTGAGGGGATCAAAGTGAAAATCCTGGCCCGAAACCGCCACGCATTATCGGTCGTCATTCTTTCCGGCACAACCTTCGCTGCCATCGTTGCAGCACATGCGCAGGAAACAGCAAGCCCCACCGTGCTTGCACCGATTGTTGTGAATAGCGGTTCGGAAGATCCAACCGCTCCCGTCAAAGGCTATGTTGCCAGAACAAGCATCAGCGCGACCAAGACCGGCACACCGCTGGTTGAAACCCCGCAGTCTATTTCGGTCATTACGGCTGACCAGTTGAAAGCGCAGGATGCGCAAACCCTTGGGCAAGCGCTTGGCTATACGCCGGGTGTGGTTTCCGAACCCTATGGTTCCGACCCGCGCTTTGATTCACCGCTGATCCGTGGTTTTGATGGCCGTCAGGTGCAGTTCTTAAACGGTCTTCGCCTGATGCGCACTGCAGGTGCCTCGGCGGTTGATCCTTATATGCTTGAGCGTATCGAAGTGGTGCGCGGACCTGCTTCGGTGATGTTCGGTCAGGGTAATCCCGGTGGCCTGATCAATATGATCAGCAAGCGCCCGACGTTTGAGAAGTTCGGCGAGATCGGCGTTCAGGCTGGCAGCTATGACACCTATGGCACCTATTTCGATTTTGGCGGTCCTGTCGCGGAAAGTGATCAGTTTGCTTATCGCCTGACGGGCATGGTGCGCAAAGCTGGCACACAGACTGACTATCTCGACAATGATCGCTATTTCATCGCGCCCGCTTTCACATGGAAGCCGGATGAAGATACCAAGCTCACCATTCTCACCAGCTTCCAGCATGACAATCCAAGCTCACCTTCGGGCTTGCCTGCACAGCTCACATTGAACGCGACCGATTACAGCCTGCCACGCGACTTCTATGTCGGCGATCCAAGCTATGACGATTCAAGCCGCAATGTCGTCAATCTCGGTTATGAGCTTGAACATCGCATCAACGAAACATGGACCTTCCGGCAGAACGCGCGTTATACCAATCAACGCTGGGATTATACGGCGCTTGGCATGGCATCGACCGGTCTCGCAAAGGACGGCCGCACGATCAACCGCACGGCCACAGTTCAGAACGAACGCCTGAACACGTTCAATATCGATAATAATCTGGTCGCCGAGTTCGATACAGGTCTGGTCGAGCACAAGTTTCTTGTCGGTGTCGACTATCGCTATTTCGACAATAGTGCCGGAACGCAGTTCTGGAGTGCGACCACACTGGATGCCTACAACCCTGTCTATGGTGGGCCGATCAAGTACCTGACCGCGAAGCCGACCGTTAACACGCTTGTCGATTCCCGCATGACGCAGGTTGGTATCTATGCGCAGGACGAGCTGGCCTATGAAAACTGGCGCGCGACTTTCGCTCTGCGTCAGGATTGGGCTTCGACCCGCGGCACCTCTACCAATCGCAATACCAATACACCACGCCCGCTTGATCAGGATGATGAGAAACTGACCGGCCGTGCAGGCCTTGGTTATGTGTTTGACAATGGCATCGCGCCTTATGTCAGCTATTCGACTTCGTTTGAACCTGTAGCAGTTTCGGCAACCGCAGGTGTATTGCAGCCAACGACCGGCAAGCAGTGGGAAGCAGGCGTAAAATATCAGCCAAATGGCTGGGATGGTTATTTTGCTGCAGCGGTTTATGATCTGCGCCAGCAGAATGTGCCAATCAGCGTTCCGCTGCCGGGCGGAACCGGTTCCACGACTGAACAGATCGGCGAAATTCAGGTTAAGGGGCTTGAGCTTGAAGGTGTGACCAGCCTTGCCCAAGGCCTCGATCTGCGTGCAGCCTACACCTATATGAAGGCCGAAATCGTAAGCGGCAAGGATGACGGAAATCGTCCGCCGAACGTGCCAGAACATGCAGCCAGCCTTTGGCTTGATTACACCTTCCAAGAAGGTTCCGTGCTTGAAGGATTTGGCGTTGGTGGCGGTGTGCGCTATCTTGGCCAGCGCTTTGGCGATACAGGGAATACGCTTGATCTTGATGGCGTGACCCTCGCCGATGCTGCAATCCACTATCAGAAGGATCACATCAGGGCGTCGCTCAATATCAAGAATATTGCGGACAAGAAGTATGTCGCAAGTTGCAGTTCTTTCGGATGTAACTATGGTGACGGCAGAACCTATATGAGCAAGCTGACATTTACATGGTAACAGGCCCGCAACGCGGATCGTTAGTCTCTGCATCTAAAATCAGCCGCCGGAAAGCCCTTGGCCTTCTGGCGGCTTTGGCTTTGCCGAATGTGGCACGCGCCAATCCATTTCCGCGTATTGCGGCAATCGATTGGGCCATGCTCGAATGTCTGGTGGCATTGGGTGTCACGCCGATTGCGGCAACAGAGCTGATCCGGTTTCGTGAAGATGCGGTTGAGCCGCAATTGCCTGCTTCGGTTGTCGATCTCGGTCTGCGTGGTTCGCCGAATTTCGAGCTGCTTTATCTGCTCAAGCCTGATCTGATCCTGAGTTCCCCTTTTTATACCCGGCATGAAGAGGCGATGAAATCGATAGCGCCGATCATGTCGTTGCCGTTTTACGTGCGCGGCGAGGGGCCCTATGAGAAGTCGCTGCAAGCTGTAACGGCGCTGGGCGATAAGCTTGAACTCAGCGCCAAAGCATCAAGTGTTATTGAGGCTCAGGCGAAGTTTATTGCCGAGACCAAAGAGACGTTGAAACCTTTTGCATCGCGCCCGACCTACCTCATCAATATTGGCGATGCGCGCCATTTCCGCGCTTTCGGCAATGACAGCATGTTTGGTGATGTGCTGGAGCGGCTTGGTCTGCCAAACGCTTGGACGGATCGCTCGCGCTTTACATTTGCGGCCCCCGTTCCGCTGGAAAATCTGGCAGCAAATCCTGATGCGCGCATCATCATCATCTCGGATATTCCAGTTGAATCGCGCAACAGCCTGCGCAACAGCGTGATCTGGCAATCGCTCAAACCTGTCCGCGACGGCCGTGTCTATATGGTGGGTAACATCAATCCCTATGGCGGACTGACCGCCGGATTGCGATTTGCACGGCTTCTGAGCCGGGCGTTGCAGGCAAGCGGCGAGGCATTCCTGTGACCCGTGGCGGACTGATTTCAAGCGCTGTAATCGGCATTATGATTGCTCTTGGGCTGTTTCTCTGGAACGCCAACGCGTTTTTGCCTTTTGCGCAATGGCCTTCGCTGCCGTTTAATCCGCAAAACATGAGTACCGAGCAGGTCATCCTGGCCTATGCGCTGTTTCCGCGTGCTTCCGTTGCGATTTTTGCCGGTGCAGCACTGGGGCTGGCGGGTGCGTTGCTGCAGCGTTTGCTCAACAACCCGATTGCCGATCCATCGACGCTTGGTGTGTCATCGGGCGCGCAGCTGGCAATCGTTACGGCAACGCTGTTCTTCCCGACAGTGCTTGACCAGTTTCGGTGGGCGGTGGCGCTTTCGGGTGCTGGTGTTGCGACCGCAATCGTGTTTCTGCTTGGCTGGCGCAGTCGGCTTGAGCCAGTGACGATGGTTGTGTCCGGTCTTCTGATCGGTGTGACATGCAGTGCGATTTCCGCCGCGATGACGCTATCGCAAGGCCAGTATCTCATGTCGCTTGTGACATGGAACGGCGGTTCGCTGAGCCAGCAGGACTGGTCATCGACAGTCGCTCTTGCTTTGCAATTCCTCGTCTGCCTCATTGCCGCAGTCATGCTGAGCCGTCCGCTGACACTAGCAGGCCTTGGCGATAGCAGCGCTCGCTCGCTGGGTGTTCCGCTGGCATGGCTGCGTGTGGCGGTCGTGGCTGTTGCGGTGGTGCTGAGTGCCGGCGTTGCGGCCAGTGTCGGGCTTGTCAGTTTTATCGGTCTGGCTGCCCCTGCAATCGTCCGTGGCTTCGGGGTCAGAAAGCCGGGTTCAAATCTGCTGGCGTCACCTTTTGCTGGTGCCGTTCTTCTCTGGATCTGCGACGGAGCGGTGCAAGTTTTCGGCGCAAATCTGGGTGAGACTTTCCCGACAGGCGCAGTTACCGCGCTGATCGGCGGGCCTTTGCTGCTCTGGCTCATTCCGCGTGTGCGTTCGACAGGATCGCAGCAATCCTCATCTGCACAGGTTTTCAGACGTGCTTCAAATGCCAAACTTGGCTTGCTGCTCATCGCTCTGCTGGTCGCCGCTTTTCTCGCTCTTGCGCTTGCGCGCACGCCGGAAGGCTGGTTGCTTCTGACAGGCGAAAATCTTCGCGATATCCTGCCTTTGCGCTGGCCGCGTCTTCTGGCTGCCGCTGCCGCAGGCAGTCTGCTTGCAATGGCGGGCGCTGTCCTTCAGCGCCTCACAGGCAACCCGCTGGCAAGCCCGGAAGTAATCGGCGTCAGTGGCGGAGCAGGCATAGGCTTTGCTTTAGCACTGACAATTTTCGCGGCACCCAATAATGCGCAATTGCTGCTTTGCGCGTCCATTGGTGCGCTGATTGCCATGCTGGTTGTATTGAGCTTTGCGAGCCGCAGAAGGCTCTCATCCGCACGCTTGCTGCTGGCCGGCATTTCGGTCGGTTCGCTCGCATCTGCCATATTGAGCATCTTCCTCTCGATCGGCGATCAGCGGTCGTGGCAGATTCTTGCCTGGCTCAGCGGTTCATCGGCAACGGCAACGCCGGAAAGTTCGCTTTTCCTTGTCGTGCTGACATTCACAGTGATTGGGCTGGCATTGCTCGCGTCTCGCTGGTTGACCATCCTGCCGCTGGGGCAGACGATTCCAGTCTCGCTTGGTTTGCCGGTGCGGTCTGCGCGGATATTGACGATCCTGCTTGCCGCAATTGCCAGTGCCGCCGCATCGCTTCTCGTCGGCCCTTTGAGCTTCGTGGGGCTGATGGCGCCGCATATGACGCGCCGTATGGGCTTTGATCAGGCTCAGTCGCATGTCGTGGCATCAGCCGTGCTGGGCGCGCTTTTGATGGTGATTGCCGATCTTGGTTCGCGCAATGCGACCTTCCCCTATGAGTTACCGCTGGGCCTTTTCGCAGCTTTGGTCGGTGCGCCCTATCTCGCCTGGGCACTCGCATCGGCCCGGAAATCGTGAACGATTTTCGGAAAGCATGATGCACAGATTTAAATATTCGGAGCGTCCTTTGTGCGTTCTTTTGCCGAAAGGGATAATCTGATGAATACGAACACGCCGCTCTTGATGGATTCTCCGGAGCGATACGGGCTTGTGAGCCGGATTCTACATTGGGCAATGGCCTATATTCTGCTCTGGCAGTTTATGATGATCCTTTCGTGGAAAATGGTTGGCCCTTCACCGATGCTTGATACCATCCGGGTTTTCGGTCCGGCACATGGAACGGTCGGGTTTCTGACGATTGTATTGGTTGTCGTGCGTGCCATCTGGGCATTCATCAATCGCAATCAGCGCCCGCCGCATCAAGCAAGACTGATGGGCAAACTGGCGCGCATTGCACATAATGCATTCTATGTGCTGCTGTTCGCCATTCCGGCTCTGGCGCTGTTTCGCGCTTATGGCAGCGGTAAGGGACGCGAGCAATGGGGCATCAATATTGTCCCTGCAACGGGCGAGAAAGTGGAATGGATGATGGCACCCGCAAATGCGCTGCACAGCCTGCTTTCATGGGTTCTGTGCGTGTTGATTGTCGCCCACATACTGGCCGCACTGTTTCATCGCTTGGTTCTTAAAGACGGCATTCTCTCACGCATGGCTGGCCCGATGCGCTCCAAATTCAGAGTTTTGCCGCAAGGAAATCGATAAAGGCACGGATACGCGCGGCGAGGTGAGGGTGGCCGGGGAAAACCGCATGGATTTTCTCAGGCTCCGATGGCGACCATGCGGCCAGCACTTCCACCAGTCGCCCGCTTGCCAGATCATCGGCAACAGTATGCTCTCCGGTCTTCATCAGCCCACCACCTTCAAGGCAGATGCGTCTTAGGATCGTGCCGTCGCTGCCAAGAAAATTGCCGGAAACCACCTGTCGAATGCTATGACCCGTATCCGGGTCGGCAAACTCCCATTCGCTCGGCTGGAAATTATAGCGCAGACAATTATGCGTTTTGAGGTCTTCCGGTCTCTGTGGCGTGCCGTGCTTTTCCAGATAAAGCGGAGAGGCAACTACCAGCCGCCGCATCAGAGTGATTGGGCGGGCTTTCAAAGCCGAATCCTTCAAGACGCCGGAGCGGATCGCAAGATCGGTTCGCTCCTGCCAGAGATCGATAATGCTGTCGTTTAACGTAATATCCAGCTCGACCTCCGGATATAGTTTCAGAAATTCAGGCACCAGCGGCATGATGACCGTTGCACCAAAGCCGACCGTCGAACTGACACGCAAAGGGCCGCGTACTGCTGCCTTTGCGCCATCGGTGATGCGCGCCTCCATTTCAGTCAACCGGTCGAGCAGGCTGCGCGCTTCCGCCAGATAGATTTCACCTTCCGGTGTCGGCGTCAGACTGCGGGTGGACCGCACCAGCAAACGCACCTGCAAGCGATCTTCCAGCCTCGAGACAAGACGGCTGATCGCTGACGGTGTCATGTTGAGCTGACGGGCGGCAGCGGAAAAACTGCCTGTTGCCACTGCGCGCGCAAAGACTTCCATTTCACCAAAGCGATTATCCAAAGCATCACCTGTGAATTTGATGAACAGTTATATGCAAGATTATCACTCTTATCATTTGATATCCAGAGAGCGATATGGAGACAAAGTTAAACAACAGGAACTCCTCCCATGCCTGTAGCTCTCATTGCTCTTACGATCGCGGCTTATGCGATCGGGACGACCGAATTTGTGATCGTTGGCTTGCTGCCGACGGTCGCTTCGGATCTGAATATCACTTTGCCGCTCGCCGGATTGATCGTCAGCGTTTATGCGCTTGGCGTCACCTTTGGCGCTCCAATCCTCACGGCCCTGACCGGTCGTCTTGAACGCAAGCCATTGCTGCTCGGCCTCATGGCGCTGTTCATCGCTGGAAACATGGTTGCAGCCTCCGCCGCAAGCTATGAAATCCTCATGGTCGGGCGCGTGCTGTCTGCCTTTGCGCACGGCGTTTTCTTCTCGGTCGGTGCCACCATCGCGGCTGATCTCGTGCCGGAAAACAAACGCGCTTCGGCTATCGCCATGATGTTCATGGGCCTGACAGTTGCAATCGTTACCGGCGTGCCGCTCGGCACATGGATCGGCCAGAACTTTGGCTGGCGTGCAACCTTCTGGGCTGTTTCGGCCATCGGCCTTGTGGCTCTCGTGGGTATTGTAGCACTTCTGCCGCGTGCATTGCCGAAGGCTGAACCAGCATCGCTCATGGATCAGCTTCGTGTTCTGGGCTCCGGTCGCTTGCTGATTGTCTATGGCATGACCGCACTCGGTTATGGCGGTACGTTTGTGGCCTTCACCTATCTCACCCCGATCCTGCAGGATATTACCGGCTTTTCCGCAGATTCCGTCAGCTACATTCTCGTGCTTTATGGCATCGCCATTGCCATCGGCAATATCGTCGGCGGACGCATTTCAAACGCCGATCCGGTGCGGGCCCTGACTGTTCTGTTCGTGTTGCAGGCGATTGTGCTGGTGCTGTTCAGCTTTAGTGCTATGTCGCCGCTCTTCACGCTGATCACGCTTGCGGCCCTCGGCTTCCTGCAATTCGCAAATGTTCCCGGCCTGCAGCTCTATGTGGTGCAGCTTGCCAAAGAACACCGTCCGGGGGCTGTCGATGTCGCTTCCGCGCTGAATATTGCAGCGTTCAATCTCGGCATTGCGCTTGGCGCCTGGCTCGGAGGCATGGTGGTCGAAAGCCAGCTCGGTCTCATCTCAACCCCTTGGGTTGGTGCAATTCTCGTCGCGGGTGCTCTTGGCCTCACAGTTTTGAGCGGCGTGCTTGATCGCCGCACTGAAACCCGCGTCGCAACCGCTTGAAAATACGAGGAATGACTATGCATAACGTAACAACAAATGGTGCCACCATCCCGGCTCTCGGCCTTGGCACTTTCCGTATGCCCGGCGAAGATGTGCTGCGCATTGTTCCCTATGCGCTCAAGGCTGGCTTTCGCCATGTCGATACAGCCCAGATCTATGGCAACGAAGCCGAAGTCGGCGAAGCCATTTTCAGCTCCGGCATTCAGCGTGACGATGTCTTCCTCACCACGAAGGTCTGGGTCGATCATTACAAGCACGATGCTTTTATCAATTCTGTCGATGAAAGCCTTGCCAAGCTGAAGACTGATTATGTCGATCTTCTTCTTCTGCACTGGCCAAATGAAGCCGTGCCGCTTGCCGAGCAGATCGGCGCGCTGAATGAAGTGGCAAAGGCTGGCAAGGTGCGTCACATCGGTGTGTCCAACTTCAACACGGCTCTGATGGCGGAAGCAAAGGCCCTGTCTGATCTGCCGCTGGTGACGAACCAGATCGAATATCACCCTTATCTGACCCAGCAGACAGTGATTGAAACGGCTCACGCTGCAGGCATGTCGATCACCGTCTATTATGCGATGGCTGACGGCAAGGTGTTCGGCGACGCGGTGTTGAAGGACATTGCTTCCGCCCACGGCAAGTCGGTTGCTCAGGTGGTTCTTCGCTGGCTGGTGCAGCAGGATAAGTTGATTGCACTGTCAAAGACCGTCAGCGAAGCGCGGATCAAAGAAAACCTCGCCATCTTCGACTTCGCCTTAAGTGACGCAGAAATGCAGGCAATCCACGCGCTTGCCAAGACAGATGGGCGTATCGTCAGCCCGGACGGACTGGCCCCGAAGTGGGACTGAAAACAGAAAGGACGGCGCAAGCCGTCCTTTTTTAGCGCATGTTTTATCGCTGTATTTTCATGCCGACATAAATACTGTTGGCGTGGTACTCGCGATAAGAAATTTGGCTGGTTTGAAACTCATGCCTTAGTCGTGCGTCAATGCCGACAAAGCGGTTGATCCAGTATGTCGCGCCAATCTGGGCGCCGACAGTGTAATCCGTGCCAGTGCCGTCCTTGTTGTCGCGGACATTGAGATCAAGCTTGCCGTTCAGGCTAAAATCGGATCTCACCTGGCGTTTCACTTCGATACTTGCGAAATGCAGAAGCGCGCCGGCGACGCCCGGCGTTGTTGATGTATCGACGGTGGTTTGCGCAAAAAGCTGAACATCGGTGCCGCGCAATGGCGACCAGTTGATGCTCGCAGCCAATGACGGCCCACTAATATCGGAGAGGCGCGCATCATCGCTGTTAACGCGCATGAAGCCAGCCGAGAATTCGCCGTTGAATTTCTCGCCGCGATCAAACATCAGACCGCCGCGCACTGCATATTGCGAGCCGCTACGCTCATAACCGTTGCTGTCCACGCGATCATCGAACATGCGCTTGCCGAGTTCGACTTCGGCAAAGGGCTTGAGTGCCGGCGAAATGCTGAAGCCGCCGCGCAGCGTCACACTGGCATAGGTATTGTCGCGGTCCTTCTGGCTGACCGTGCCCCCGGAAGACAATTCCGCATCACCATAGATTTCATGCTCGACGCGACCCGTCGCACGGCCAAAAAGTAGGCCGGTGTCGCGTTCGATACCGAGGCTGCCGTTGATGGTATGAACGAGCGGTCGCTTCAAAGCGTCCGTGACGCCGTTCGGGCTTGATGCGCTTTCACGGCGCAGCTTATAGCCCGCCCCCGCATTCACGGTTGTCTGGTCGCTCAAATCAAAACGCAGATTGCCCTGAACATCGACGCGAGGTTCTGACACGTCCTGCCCGGAGATTGATTTGCTCATTGTGCCGGAAGCATCGATTTTTGCCTGATGGCGTCCCCAATCCGATTCTGCATTGAGGCGGAGAGTTGTTTCCGACAGCACTGCGCTGGAGCCGGTCGAGCTGTTGTCACCATTGGTGGTGGCGCGAATGCCCTGTTCGAGTGTCGGACGCAATACAAACGTGCCCGCACGAATGCCGATTGGCGCGAATGGATCGGCTTCCTGTGTTGCACGGCGACCCTGTTCGGGGAGCGCGGGCAGGTTCTCACGACGCGCGCGACCGGTTTCGTCCTGCTCTTCCGTTGTGACCGCGCTGACGGGCATATTGTCGGTGGCAAGGAAGCGTGGTGCTTCTTCTTCGGCAATCGTTGCTGCCTGCGCCGGTTCAATGGGCTGAGGCGGTGCGGGAGGCGTGTAGGAATCGTCTGCAAGATTATCCTGTGCAGGCGCATTCGGATTTGCAGGATCAATATCGCGATTGGCGTTCTGTTCTGACGAGGAAATGGGAAGATTACCGTCTTCGTCCAGATCGCCGCGCAGCTGCGTATCCTGTGCAAATGCAATCGAATTGCTGATTGCCAGGGCAACCCCTGCCAGCAACAGGCTTCTCAGCCTGCGGGCAAAAGGCGATGGTCCGCCCGATGGGATATTGGCAAAAAGCATATTGTCTTCAAACCGTTGCAACGTGGTAAGCGAACGGTAAACGGACATGGTTAATTCTTTATTGACGATTGCGTTTTGAGCGTCGTTATTGTGCGTCAACAAATACTTGGACAAGCAGCAGCGAAGGCGCTAACCGTTGGCGTCATGACAAAGCTCGACACGACACATGAAGCCGCGCCTGCGGAGGATTCGATTGCCTCGGCTCTGCGCACCATCAAGACCGAGAATGCGGGCCTCGTAGCGCTTGAAGATGCGCTGAACAACGGCCTTGCTGCACCCTTTGCGGAAGCGGTCAGGACGATTGTTGCCTCGAAGGGCCGTCTCGTGGTGACTGGCGTGGGCAAGAGCGGGCATATTGGCACCAAGCTTGCCGCAACTTTTGCATCGACTGGTACGTCCGCTTTCTTCGTGCATTCGGCGGAAGCCAATCACGGCGATCTTGGCATGATCGGTACGGATGATGTCATTCTCGCAATTTCGTGGTCGGGCGAAACGGCGGAACTCAAGGGCATCGTCAATTATTCGCAACGCTTCCGCATTCCGCTGATCGCAATTACCGCGGGCGAGGAATCGGCTCTTGGACGTGCGGCGAATGTCGTGTTGTTATTGCCAAAGGCACAGGAAGCCTGTCCACATGGTTTGGCGCCGACTACATCAACGATGATGCAGTTGGCCATTGGCGATGCGCTTGCAATTGCGCTTCTCGAAGCGCGTGGTTTCAGCCCGACAGACTTCAAAACCTTCCATCCGGGCGGTTCGCTCGGTGCAAGTCTCGTCCATGTTCGTGAGATCATGCATAAGGGTGACCGTCTGCCGCTGGTCAATGTGGGTACATTGATGCCGGACGCCATGAAGGTGCAGGCGCAAAAGAGTTTTGGCTGTGTGATCGTTGTCGATCAGGACGGTCAGTTGGCAGGCTTTATCTCGGACGGTGATATTTCGCGAAATCTGAGCCGCAATCTTTCAGAGCTGACCGTTGATGACATCATGACGCGTAAGCCAAGGACGATTGATAAGAATTTGCTGGCGAGCGCAGCACTCAGCCTCATCAATGAAAAGCACATCGGCGCGCTGATCGTTGTTGAAGACAACCGGCCAATTGGCCTCGTTCACTTCCACGATCTGCTGCGGATTGGCGTTGCCTAATTGGAAATGGAAGTGGCTGTTTAAACAGCCACTTCCATTTCAAGCGTGATCGGATCAAACGACACGATATGCACCTCAGTACCTGCGGGTAAGTCCGGGCCTTTGATGCGCCATGTTGTATCATTGATACGGATGCGGCCGCGACCGTTGACGATAGGTTCCGCAAGGGTGGCGCGCTGGCCGACGAGCTGATCGCCGCGACGATTGAGCAAAGGCTCATCCTGACGGTCGCTGGAGCCAAAAACGCGGCGTCCTGCCAGCACGAAAATAACGGCCAGCACCAGAAACAGGACGATCTGCAACTGCCAGCCAAAGCCCACGACCGAACCCAGCAGAAAAGCAAAGACGCCGGTTACGAGGGCCGCAAGGCCGAACCAGATGAAGAAGATGCCGGGCGCCAGGATTTCCAGGATGAGCAGGACAAGTCCTAAAACGAACCAGCCCCAGAGCCCAAGTTGTGACAGGAAATTGATGATCATGGCGCCCTGCCTGTTTTAGCTGCGAGTGGTAGGAACGCTGCGCGTGCGTGCAGCAGGTGCAGCCGGTGTTGGGTCAACCGGATGGCTGCCATCGCCAAACACTTCCTTGGCAATCGCACCGATACCAGCCAGCGAGCCGATCAGCGAGCTTGCTTCAAGCGGCATCAGAACCACTTTCTGGTTCTTGGCACTGGCGATATTGCCGAGTGCCTCGGTGTATTTCTGCGCAACGAAGTAGTTGAGTGCCTGAACATTACCGTTTGCAACGGCGTCGGAAACCAGCGTCGTTGCCTTGGCTTCAGCTTCTGCAAGGCGTTCGCGCGCTTCAGCTTCGCGCTTGGCGGCTTCCAGTTTGCCTTCCGCTTCGAGGATCTGCGACTGCTTCTGGCCTTCAGCGCGCAAGATCTGCGCATTACGGTCGCCCTCAGCTTCCAGAACCTGCGCACGTTTGTCGCGTTCCGCCTTCATCTGGCGGGCCATCGAGGTGACGATGTCGGCAGGCGGATTGATATCCTTGATTTCAACGCGGGTCATTTTGAGACCCCACGGATGGGCTGCTTCATCGACAACGCGCAGCAGACGATCATTGATCGCGTCGCGGTTGGACAGCAGTTCATCGAGATCCATCGAGCCCATGACGGTACGGATATTGGTCATGGTGAGGTTCAGGATTGCATATTGCAGATTGGCAACCTGATAGGCGGCTTGTGCTGCATTGAGCACCTGATAGAAGGCCACGCCATCGACGCCGACAATGGCGTTATCACGGGTGATGACTTCCTGCGTTGGAACGTCGAGCACCTGTTCCATCATGTTAAGCCGTGCGCCGATACGGTCGAAGAAAGGCACAATGAGATTGAGGCCCGGCATCAGCGTGCGGGTATAGCGGCCAAAGCGCTCCACCGTGTAATTGTAGCCCTGCGGCACAGTCTTGATGCCAGCAAAAAGCGTTGCAAGCACAAGTGCGGCTAAAATCAGCAGCGTGATGTCAAAACCAGTCATTATTCAAACCCCTTCAATCAAACCCAACCCTGCAACTCGCGACGGACGAGTGTTTCGATAACCTTCATGCCTTCTTCGCTATCGTTGAGGCATGGTATATGGCTGAAATTCTCGCCGCCAGCCTCATGAAACTCTTCTGCCGCTTCGTGGCCAATTTCATCGACCGTTTCCAGACAATCCACCACAAAGCCCGGATTGAGAACGGCCACGGCTTTTATGCCCTGCTTTGCCAGTTCTACAAGAGTTTCGTCGGTGTATGGCTGCAACCATTCTTCCGGTCCGAAACGCGACTGGAAAGTCGAGCGGAACTGCTTGTCGTCCATTCCAAGACGAGCGCGCAAAAGCCGCGAAGTTTCAAGGCATTGTGCGCGATACGGATCGCCCTTGTCGGAATAGCTTTTCGGGATTCCGTGATAAGAAGCGAGGATCACTTCCGGCTTGAAATCAAGCGTTGCCAGATGCTTCTCGATCGACTGCGCGAGCGCCTCGATATAGACCGGCTCCACTTCATAGGAAGGGATCGTGCGGACAGCTGGCATGAAGCGCTTTTTCATCAGCACTTCAAAGAATTTGTCATTTACGGTAGCGGTGGTCGTTGCCGAATATTGCGGATAGAGCGGGAACATCACGATGCGTTCGCAGCCCTGTTTCAGCAGCCGATCCGTCACTTCCTCAATCGAAGGCTGACCATAGCGCATGGCCCAGTCGACGATGACATTCGGATGATCTTTCAGCGCGACCGCAAGCTTCTCACCTTGCGCACGGGTAAAGGTGCGCAGCGGTGATTCATTTTTCTCGCGGTTCCAGATGCGGTCATAGAGTGCGCCAGAGCGCTTCGGGCGCGTGTTGAGCACAATGCCATAAAGGATCGGATACCAGAATAGACGCGGCCATTCGATCACGCGGCGATCCGAGAGAAACTCGGCCAGATAACGGCGCATCGGGGCATAGCTTGTGCCGTCCGGCGTGCCGAGATTAACAAGCAAGACACCGACTTTGGGTTGCTTTACAGCATGGCTGGCTGGGGTGGCGATCACTTTATCCGTCTCACTCATATTCCGACTCCTGCTTTGCCGGAAAACTAGAGAAAAAAAGGCAAATTACAATCCTAACAATGACTAAGGCAGTTGAATTGTCTGAAGATTACGGAAGTATCACATAAAAAAACGGCACACGCTAAAAGCGTATGCCGTCTGGACGGGTAATCAGAAGGTTTTAGCCGCGACGGGTCAGCGAGAAACGCGATCCTGCGGACGAGGTGCAGTTCAGCTGGTTCTGTGCCACGAGAGCGCAGTTTACGCGGGACGACGTGCCACGCACGATCGAGCGCATGTCGATTTCGACAAGCTGTGGTGACTGGTAACGATAGTTACCTTCTGCGAGCTTCTCGTTGGTGTCGGTCGAGCGGGTTTCGAAAATGCCGCCATTGAAGGATGAAACGATACCGTTCGGATCAACCCATGCGCCGTCGATACCGGATGGCGCGCGATTGACGACAGGGACATTGCCACCACCGCCAGGGCCGGTTGCCACACAACCTGCAAGCGCGAGCGATACGATTGCCGTAGAGCCAATGATGCGGAAGCGTTTCATGTCCATTTTCTCCATAAGAGTGTTTCTCGTGTGATGTATGGAAATTTACACGATTACAAGCCCCTTTGACGACGATAGCCAAAATGTTGCGAAACTGCCGCAATCGAAATTGCCCCGCAAAGGCTGGGCAATTCCATTTGTTTTAGCGCACTAGAATGTTGCGGAATTGCCAAGGGTCTTTGGTGTCGACATCTTCTTCGAACAGAACGCCACGGCCTTCCAGAGGGTTCCAGTCGGTATAATAGCCTTTGACGGGCCCCAAATATGGGAGCTGCACTTCAAGGCAGCGACGATAGTCCATTTCGTCGGTTTCGACGATGCCCCTTTCAGGGTTTTCCAATGCCCAGACCATGCCAGCCAGAACAGAAGACGAAACCTGCAGACCCGTTGCGTTTTGATAAGGCGCGAGTTTGCGAGCTTCTTCGACGCTCAGCTGCGAGCCATACCAATAAGCGTTTTTGTCGTGACCATAGAGCAGGACGCCCAACTCATCCGAGCCGTCGAGAATTTCGTCTTCCTCAAGCACATGCTGAACCGCCTGCGCACGCCCGCTGCCGCCAAACATTTCATCAAGCGAGAGAATGGCGACATTGCTCGGATGATAGGCGTAGTTACAAGTCGGGCGATATTCGAGCTTGCCCTTCTTGCTGCGCACAGTGAAGAAGTCGGCAATCGAAATTGCTTCATTGTGGGTGACAAGCAGACCATATTGCGCGCCATGGGTCGGGCACCAGGTGCGAATGCGTGTATTGCCTCCGGGCTGTTCAAGGAAGATCGCAGCCTTGTTGCCCTTTTTCTGCTTGCGAGCGTTTTTAGGCTTCCAGTTTTCATGGGTGCCCCAGCCGAGCTCCGCAGGCTGCAAGCCTTCAGCAATAAAGCCTTCCACCGACCATGTGTTCCAGAAGGTGTCGAACGGCTTTGGCTCCTTGGCGCGCTGGGTGTCGCGTTCAGCGATATGAACACCCTTCACGCCGGCTTTCTTCATAAGCTTTCCCCAGCCCTGACGGTCATCGGCTGCTGGTTCTTCAAACTCAAGCTTGAGTTCGCCTGCGAGATCAACGAGCGCTTTTTTCACAAACCACGACACCATGCCGGGATTTGCTCCACAGCAGGAAACAGCGGTCGGGCCACCCGGATTTTTTTTCTTTTCAGCGCGAACGGTCTCGCGCAGCGCATAATTGGTGCGCGAAGCATTGTCTGCTTCGGTGTCAAAATAGAAACCAAGCCATGGCTCGACAACCGTATCAATATAGAGCGCGCCCTGTTCGCGGCTGTAGCGCATCAGATCGAGCGATCCGGTGTCAACCGACAGATTGACGATGAAAGGCTGGCCTTCGCCTTCCTTGATCAGAGGCCCAAGAATCTTCTTGTAATTGTCCTTGGTGATCGCGTTCTTGATGAAGCGGATACCCTTGTCATCCAGGATCTTGCGGTTCTTCTCAGATGGATCAATGACGACCAGACGGGACTTGTTGAATTTGAAATGGCGTTCGATCAGTGGCAGGGTACCGCGCCCGATCGAGCCAAAGCCGATCATGATGACAGAGCCGGTAATTTCGCCATAGACTGGCCATTTCACTTTCGCCATTTTCTTTCTCTCTCCTGCTGTAAAGCTACAGCGTTGCACAATTCCCTGTTTTAAGAACTGCTAATTTCGCAACGATAGCACAGGTTCATAGAAAGAAAGAAACGTCACAACCCTATGACATGAATACGTGTTTAACGAATTTATATCGTAACCAGCTGAGCGCGGATCATTCCACGCAATGAATTGCCGACAAGAATGTTGCGCGCGCGGCTAAGATCATCCACCGTCACAACGCCTTCCTGAACGACGCTGTTGTTCAGAAGTTCGCGCCGCAGAACACCATCGAGCAGGCCGCAGGAAAGGGCAGGGGTGACACAGGTACTGCCGCCAATATCGAGGAAAATCGATGTGATGGTGCCTTCACACACTTCGCCACGCTCGTTGAGCAGAATGACTTCATCCACCTCGGCTGACGAATATTCTTCACGGGCCGAAATATAGGCCTGACGCCGCGTGGTCTTGTGGCGCAGCAAGGCATCATCGTGCTTAAGACGCGTTTCAGCCACTGCGATGCGCCAGACAGTCTGTGGCTGCAACGGCTCATAAGGAAAAGCTGCAATCTCGACGAGCCCGTCCGGAGCAAGGGTCAGGCGCAGTTTGAGCGGGCTGTCCCCGGCACTGATCTCGGCGATCTTCTTATGCACCGTTTCCATGTTGTAACGGAAGCCAAGCTCTCTTGCGGAGTTTTCCAGCCGCGCCATATGAAGATCGCAACGCAGGATACCCGAAAGAGGCTCCCAGCGCATGGTCTCGATCAGCTGATAGTCTGGGTTCGCATGGCTGGTCGCTGTCCCGTCGCGAACCGTGCTTTCAGAAGACATTCCTCATACTCCGCTTGCGCTGTGGAATCGAAGACCACACCGCCCCCGACATTGAAGATTGCACGATTTTGCTCAAGAAGCGAGATCGTGCGGATGGCAACATTGAACCGCATACGTCCACCCGGCTCGATCCAGCCAAGCGAGCCGCAATAGATATCGCGCGGGCCGGTTTCCAGCCTGCGCAGGATTTCCATCGCGCTGATTTTCGGCGCGCCGGTAATGGAACCGCATGGGAAAAGTGCTGCAAAAATCGCGCGCAGCGGCAGCTTGTCTTTAAGCTTTGCGCGCACGCGGCTGATCATCTGGTGAACGGTTGGATAAGTTTCGACCCGGAAAATTTCCGGCACATCGAGCGATCCGACTTCGCTGACCAGTGAAATGTCATTGCGCAGGAGATCAACAATCATGCGGTTTTCCGCCTGATTTTTGGGGTCGTTCATCAAAAACTGGCGGTTCGCTTCATCCTCAAAAGGGGTGGCACCGCGCGGCATGGTGCCCTTCATCGGATGGGTTTCGATATAGCCTTCGCCATCCACTTCAAAGAAGAGTTCCGGCGATCGCGACAGGATGATCGGGCCACCGAGATCGCAATAGGTCGCATAGCGAACAGGCTGGCGCTTTGCGAGCGTGTTGAACAGCACGAGCGGATCGCCGTCCCATTCAGCATGAACCGGAAATGTCAGATTTCCCTGATAGCAATCGCCTTCGCGCAAATGCTGGTGAAGGCGCGCAAACTTCGGCTGGTAATCCTCAAGCGACCATTGGGCGACCGGTTCAGTTAAGTACGTGATGTTGTCATCGCTGCGCGTGTGCATGGCTTCGTCTGATGGGCCATCGAAAACACCAAAGCATAAAAGCGGCGCTTTGCGATTTTCCGGCAGAAGCTCTTTCAGTTTGGGTTCAAGAAGATAGCCCGCCTCATAGGAGAGGTAGCCTGCAAGCCATTTGCCCGCTTCGTGGGCGCGTTGCATGGCCTTCCATGCTGCTTCGAACGTATCTGGCGTATCGGCACGGATAATCGAAGACGGAGCCGCGAATAAAACATCGCGGCCCGCCTTGTCATCCCGAAAAAGGATTTGCGGCCTATTCAAACCCCTATTCAAACCCTTGTGGGTCACGAATTTGCTCAGTCTTCCATGGCTTCGAGTTCGTCGATGATGCCTTCCACCACCGACAGGCCTTTGCTCCAGAAATCCGGATCAGTTGCATCAAGGCCAAATGGCGCCAACAGTTCCTTGTGGTGCTTGGTGCCACCCGCTTTCAGCATGTCGAAATACTTCTGCTGGAAGCCTTTTTCCGAGTTCTGGTAGACGGCATAAAGCGAGTTTACCAGACAATCGCCGAATGCATAGGCATAGACGTAGAACGGCGAATGGATGAAGTGCGGAATATAGGTCCAGAAGGTTTCGTAACCCGGATTGAGATTGACCGCATCGCCAAGGCTTTCGCGCTGCACATCCATCCAGATTTCGCCGATACGCTCTGATGTTAGTTCGCCTTCGCGGCGCTCGGTGTGAACACGACGCTCGAACTGGTAGAAAGCGATCTGGCGCACGACCGTATTGATCATGTCCTCGGCCTTCTGAGCCAGCATGGCCTTGCGTTCGCGCTTGTTGGTGGTGCGTTCAAGCAACGAGCGGAACGTGAGCATCTCGCCAAAAACGGAAGCCGTTTCCGCCAGTGTGAGTGGCGTGGATGCCATCAGCGCACCCTGTTCGCCGGCCAGAACCTGATGCACGCCATGGCCAAGCTCGTGCGCAAGCGTCATCACATCGCGCGGCTTGCCCATATAGTTGAGCAGCACATAAGGATGAGCGGAAGGCACGGTTGGATGCGCAAAAGCACCCGGCGCCTTGCCCGGACGCACCGGCGCGTCAATCCAGTTCTTGTCAAAGAACTTCTTGGCAATTTCGGCCATTTCAGGCGCGAAGTTGCCATAGGCGGAAAGCACGGTTTCGCGCGCCTCATCCCACGAGATCAGCGCCTGCGGTGTTTCCGGCAGCGGCGCATTGCGATCCCAGTTCTCCAGCTTTTCGAGGCCGAGCCACTTGGCTTTCAATGCATAATAGCGGTGCGAAATACGCGGATAGGCAGCTTCGACGGCACTGCTGAGCGCATCGACAACTTCACGTTCGACGCGATTGGCAAGATGGCGGCTGTCGGCAATGTCCTGAAAACCACGCCAGCGGTCGGAGATTTCCTTGTCCTTGGCCAGCGTATTGGTAATCAGCGTGAAAGTGCGCAGGTTTGCGCCGAAAGTCTTGGCAAGCGCTTCCGATGCCTTTTTGCGCACGGCACCATCTACGTCCTGCAGCATGTTGAGCGTCTGCTCGATGGCCAGTTCTTCGCCATCGATTTCAAAACGCAGGCTCGACATGGTTTCATCGAACAGGCGGTTCCAGGCGCTGTAGCCGGTGATCGACTTTTCGTGGAAAAGCTGTTCCAGTTTGTCGTCAAGCTCATATGGCTTGTCGAGGCGCAAATCTTCCAGCCATGGGCGGTAGTGGCCGATCGAGGGATTGGACGCCATCGCTTTTTCAAGCACGTCGTCATCGATGCGGTTGATTTCGAGGCTGAAGAAAATCAGCGGCGTGTTTGCGTCAGTCAGTTTCTGCTGCACATCACCGAACAGTTTCATGCGCTTGGAATCGGTGGTGTCGCCGTAGTAATAAAGGCCCGCGAAGGAAGCGATGCGGCCCATGAGTTCGCTTAGACCCTCATATTCCTTGATCGCATCGGCAAAATTTCCGCCATTGGCCTTTGCCGCTTCTTCACCGAGTTTGCCCTTCCAGCGGGTTTCAAAATCGGCTGCATCCTTTGCCGCCTTTTCGAGATCAGCTTTCAGTTCAGCGCTCTCGGCAGAGGGGTAGAGGTCAGCCAGGTTCCACTCGGGCAGCATTCCAAGGTCGGCCGTTGCGGCAGTTCCGGTATCACCGGCCGGCATATAAGGCATGGTGTCAAGCGTGACAGACTTTGAAAAACGGTTCATGGCAAAGGTCATAGCATTCTCCTGTTGCCCTCTTCTCGCATGTCTTTTTCAAGGCGCCAAGTGGCAAGGCGGTATTCTGGATCACAGAACTATTCTGAGGATGATGCGCAAATGTGTGTGCATTAGGGCTTGCTTTCATAAGGAACGATGCTCCAAATGACGCGCCTGAAATATGACACATACTAGATATTGGGATGTTCCGAGACATATACCGCTGGTAGTGAAGCAGCCATGAGTACGCGTATTCTTATAGCGGATGATGATCCGATACAACGCCGCAGCCTTGAAACGGCCGTGCTACGCATGGGGCATAGGACCATTCTTGCAGATGGTGGCACGAGTGCATTCGGTTTCATCAGCACCCGCAAGGACATTGCGCTTATACTTCTCGATCTGACTATGCCCGATATGGATGGCTGCGCTGTCCTTACAAAAATGCGTGAAGCTGGCATCAATATTCCCGTTATCGTGTTGGTACAGAACGACGACCTCGAAAAAGCCATGCAGGCTATAAGACTGGGCGCCGTCGACTTTATGACCAAGCCCGTCGTGTTCGAGCGAATGCAGGTATCGGTTGCCAATGCTTTCAAACTCGATTCGCTGACACAGGAACTCAAGCGCACGCGCTCCTCGCAGAAACCACATATACTGCTTTCCGATATGGTGACGAAGAGCCCGGAAATGGAGAGAGTGGCTATGCTGGCGCGTCGTGTGACGCCGCTTGATACGCCATTGCTCATCGAAGGCGAAGTCGGCACAGGCAAGGAAACTCTGGCGCGGGCTATCAGCAGTGGTGGAACACGTTGGCAGGGCCCATTTGTCGCCATCGATTGCCGTTCTCTTGCAAAAAGCAATGCCGACCAACTGCTGTTCGGGCATTCAGGAGCGAGATCAATCAATTCCGTTGAGGCGCCAATCCAGATTGCGGGTAAAATCGTAGAGGCGCAGGGCGGAACTTTGTTTTTTGATGAGATCAGCGCGCTGCCTTATCGCACGCAGCTTCGTCTCTTTGAGCTCATGCAAGCCTCGCAATATGTGACCGCTGGTGAAAGTGCCGATCTTTTGGCCAACACACGCGTCATTGCCTCAAACAGTCATTCCGTGGCCGAACTTGTGCATATGGGCCGGTTTCACCCCGGGCTTTATCATCTCATTTCATCGTTTTCTATTGAGATGCCGTCGTTGCGAAATCGCATTGAGGATATTCCAATCCTCGCGCATCAGTTTCTGATGCATTTTGCCAGCGAAGAACGGCTCGGGCATATTACGGGCATCACACCCTATGCACTTGAGGGGTTGAAGACCTACGATTGGCCCGGCAATGTGCGGGAACTGAAAAATGCAATTTATCATGCCGTACTTCTGTGCGATGAACATGCATTAACGGCTCGACATTTCCGAAATATGGGTCTCGATACAGGTATTGTTCGTGGACAGTCTACGGACGGTGGAGCGTCACTTCAGAACAGCGAAATATCAAGTTCGGGCGCGATCAGCGGCACGACACGGGACGGCGAAGTTCGTACGCTTGCTGCGACCGAAGAAGAGATGATCCGCTTCGCAATTGCGCATTACGATGGTCAAATCAGTGAAGTCGCGCGCCGTTTGGGCATCGGACGGACCACGCTGTACCGAAAATTGAAGGAATATGGCATCGATGTGGCGTCAATAGCTGGCAAGGGTCGCGACGACGCAGATGACCATTTTAATGCCCAATCCGGCCGGTTTGCGGGCCGCTAAAACTCTTTAACTTATTGAAATTTAGTAATTTATGAAGCAGTACCTGTTGGTGTTGCCAGAATGTTAGCTTCGCGGAAGATTGTTAATAATTTTTTTACCATGACGAAAATAGATGCGTCTGTGTGTCTTTTTTGCCATGGTGTTTCCTCATTTGTTGTTCACTAAGCGTCCATTAACCATTAAATCCGACAATCAGGGCTCACGCATATTCGTTTCTACGATCTCTGATACGGCCCTTAGGGCGGACAACACGGTAAGGCGATATAATTCAATGAGCAGCATATCGACCATTAAAGCGCGCTTTGCGAAAGTCTGGACTGGATTGTCTGCTTCCGTATTTAAGGTTCGTTCTTCTGTTTCCGCCTCTCTGGTTGCAGCGGCGGTCGTGACTGCATTCGCACCGGCGCAGGCATCAGCCGAAACGCGCACGCTCAAGCTTTATTACGTTCACACCGGCGAGAAGGCCGAAATCACCTTTAAGAAGAATGGTCGCTTCCTGCCTGATGGTCTGAAGAAGCTGAACGTCTTCCTGCGTGACTGGCGTCGCAACGAGCCAACCAAGATGGACCCGCGCCTGTTCGATCTGGTTTGGCAGGTTTATCGTTCGACCGGTTCAAATCAGTATATCACCGTTGTTTCCGCCTATCGTTCCCCTGCAACCAATAACATGCTGCGCTCCAAGACCAGCGGTGTGGCCAAGAAGAGCCAGCACACGCTTGGCCGCGCGATGGACTTTTTCATTCCGGGTGTTCCGCTTGCAAAGCTGCGTGCCATTGGTATGCGTTATCAGGTCGGCGGTGTAGGCTATTACCCACGTTCCGGCTCGCCTTTCACCCATATGGATGTTGGCAATGTCCGCTCGTGGCCACGCATGAGCCGCCGCGAGCTGTTAGCGCTGTTCCCGGATGGCAAGACTGCTCACATTCCAGCCGACGGCAAGCCATTGCCGGGCTATGAGCAGGCGCTTGCGATGATTGAAAGACAGAAAGCCAGTGGCGGCAACGTCATGATGGCCAGCAACTCGGCACCACGTAAGAGCAAGACGCTGTTTGGCGCGCTCTTTGGTGGCGGCGGTGCTGACGAAGAAGAAGATAATGGCGATGTAGCGCCAGCTGCGGCCCGTCCAGCCCGCGCCGTTCCTGCACGTCAGGCTCCGGCACCTGCCGCACCAGTACAGACGCCACAGGCTGAAACCATGGTTGCAGCTCTGCCAGCCCGCGATGCGCCGGTGCCGATGCAGGCGCCACGTCCGGAAGCCGCGGTTGAAGCGCCGGAGGCTGAAGAAGTGCCAATGGCAGCGCTCAATGTGCCAATTCCAGCGCGCAAGCCAGCGACCGCTCCTCAGGATGCTGTAGCCCTTGCTGCCGCTGAACAGACTGGTGACGCAGCAGCTGCGGCGGCGCGTGCCGCGGTTGACGCAAACACGGCTCAAGTTGCTGATGCAGGTGCTTCGCCGCTGATGAACGGTTTCGTTCCAGTTCCATCGACACGTCCTCAGCAGGCAGCCGATAGCGTTCAGCTTGCTTCTGCAGCTATCCCTTCGGCGCGGCCTGACCGTCCGCAGGATGCGATTGCCCAGCTCGTCAACAACCCGCAGGACGCGGCTCCAGCTGTCGCAGATGCGAGCGCAAGCGTGCCGCAGCCGGGTGAAACAGCCGCGTTCCCGCTGCCAAAGACTGCCCCACGCGACGATACACAGCTTGCCATGCTTTCCCGCAAGGATGAGATTGGCGAGCTGATCGGACCGCCAGATGACGATTTCGACACGAAGCCTGTGGCCAATGCTGCACCAGAAGCTCCAGCTCCAGCTCCAGCTCCTGCAAAAGCTGCACATGATCGCATTGCTCCGGTGAAGACAGCTTCCGTTGCCAAGCAGGTCAAGGCTCCAACCCGTCAGCAGATTGCTGCTGCAAGTGATGCTGCAGCAACCGGCGTCCGAACGACTGCCAAGGGTGCTCGTCGCGTTGCAAAAGCAAGCGCTCGTCCAGGTGCTGTCGTGCAGCCGGCGGCGATGCCAACCTCGACCGTTGCAATGTCGACAGATTCTGTTGCTCAGAATGCACCTGCAACCAATCCGGTTCTGCGCAACGATGCAATGCGATCGGCACCGGCAATGGTCTACACCGCTGGCTTCCAGCGTGGCGACCTGCCAAGCGACCGCTCAAATAAGTTCAGCGGCAATGCCGTTACCTTCCTGACGGTAGCGAAGTTCACCGAAACGAACTGATCGTCCGCGAGACCAAGATAAGAAAAAAGGGGCCGTTACGGCCCCTTTTTTATTTGGCTGTTTAACGTTTAGCCCTTCAAGGCTGCGGCTTCCGCGGCAAGCTTGGTGATACCGTCCCAGTCGCCCGCTTCCAGCAGTTCCTTCGGTGCAACCCATGAGCCACCGACACAGACCACATTTGGCAGCGAAAGATAGGTCTTCGCATTGGCAAGGCTGATGCCGCCGGTCGGGCAGAAGATTGTACCGGCCAGTGGCGAGGACAGGGCCTTCAGGAATGGTGCGCCGCCTGCCTGTTCTGCCGGGAAGAATTTGAGATGCGTGTAGCCTTCTTCGCGAAGGGCGAGCATTTCGCTCGGCGTGATGGCCGCAGGCAGCAGAGGCACATCACTGTCATCGGCTGCAGCGAGAATATACTTCGTCGCGCCTGGGCTTACGATGAAGCGCGAACCGGCCTTGGCTGCTTCCTCATATTGCTTTGCATTGAGAATGGTGCCTGCACCGACGATTGCTTCGGGCACTTCGGATGCGACTGCGCGAATGGCGTCGAGTGCTGCAGCCGTGCGCAGGGTGATTTCGATTGCTGGCAATCCGCCTTTGGCCAGCGCGCGTGCCAGCGGAACCGCATGTTCTACCTTGTCAATCAGCAAGACGGGAATGACTGGTTGGCCTTGCAGGACGGGAACGAGAAGATCGGTTTTCTGCGGCATGGGCTTGCTCTTCTGCTTGAGTGTGCGTGTAAAAATCGATTTAAAGTGCATGGCCCTGTTTGTCTACCGCGCACATCAAAACCGATGCGCGGCGCGGCAGCGTTATACCGCTTGCAATATACGGCCGAGGCTGCGGTTCCAGCGTTCAAAGGCTGCGGCCATGCGGCTATCATATTGATTGCGTGCGAAGGCTGGCCCGTTGTAGCGGCGTGCGAAATTGCGCCAGTGTTTCTGCTCCAGTGCTGTTTTCAATCCGGCTTTGTCGATGAATTTCAGCATCAGCCTGACCTGTCCACCGACAGAATTGCGCGCTTCCGCCACCAGTTCATCAATGCTGCTATAGCCCAGCCATTCCCAATGGGCACCCATCACCTGACCAAGCCCCCATAAGGTGGATTCAAGCGCCGCCTTCTTATGGATAGACACGGCCTGCAAGCCTGCGGTCGAAATAATGGCCTTCAAAGCGTATTGCTGGTTCTTTTTTGCCATTAATGTCGAAAAGCGCGCGACCGCCACTTTCCACTTCAGCCTCAGCCAGAAGCGCTGCCGGATCAATTCCGGCTTGCCTTGCCCATGAGATGATTTCTGCAAAACTTTCTGTATCGAACAACAGGTTTCTCCTCTTGCAAACCGCGTTTATCGAAGCCGGATTTTCGCTTGTCTTGAGAGGAGGGGGATAAATAACTTGAATTTGCCGCGTTCGAGGACTAGTTCGAAGGAAATTTGGAAGAGATCGAACGATGAGTAATCTGCCTTTTACTGTTGCTGCCCTTTATTGCTTTGCGCGTTTGCCGCAATATGAAAGCCTGCGCGAGCCGCTGGCCGAACTTTGCTGCACGAACGGCATCAAGGGGACGCTGTTGCTCGCGGCGGAAGGCATCAACGGTACGGTGGCAGGCACGCAGCCTGCGATCGAAAAACTCGTGGCTTACATCACGTCGATCCCGGAGCTTGCCAATCCGGAACTCAAATATTCCAATGCGACCGAAATGCCGTTCTATCGCATGAAGGTGCGTTTGAAGCGTGAAATCGTAACCATGGGCGTCGATGGCATTGATCCGCTGAAAAGCGTTGGCACATATATTGCGCCCAAGGATTGGAACGCGCTGATTGCCGATGAAGACACGGTCGTTGTCGATACGCGCAACGATTATGAATATGCCATTGGTACTTTTGAAGGCGCGCTTGACCCGAACACCAAAACATTCCGCGAATTTCCGGAATGGGTGGAGCAGAACCGCGACAAGCTTGAAGGCAAGAAGATTGCCATGTTCTGCACGGGTGGCATCCGTTGTGAGAAGGCAACGGCCTTCGTCAAGGGGCTCGGCTTTGATGATGTTTTCCATCTGAAGGGCGGTATTCTGAAATATCTCGAAGACGTGCCAAAAGAAGAAAGCATGTGGAACGGCGAATGCTTCGTGTTCGATGAACGCGTGGCAATCGGTCATGGTCTGACGGAAAGCGATATCGAGCTTTGCCGCGCCTGCCGCCGTCCAATCACTGCAGAAGACAAGCTCTCGCAGTTCTTCGAGGAAGGCATTTCCTGCGCTGGTTGTTATGACGAACGTACGCCGGAAGATCGCGCACGTTTTGCCGAGCGCGAAAAGCAGGTCAAGCTTGCCAAGCTTCGTGGCTCAAGCCACAAGCACATCGGACGTTAACTTTTTTTGAACGCGCATCTTAGTCCGAAAACCGCTTCACACTTTTCGGGATGCGCTTTGATGATGCGGTTCTTTTGCCACATCATTCTTATCAGCACTAGCCAAAGCTACTACTCCCCTTTAAGGTGGCCATATTTTCGGAACGATATGAATTCGTTACGGAAATTCTGGGCGGCTTTTGCATGGACGCCCGTGTGAAAAGGGTCTGACGGCATCCGGGTCGCGTTTGCCTCCATCATACCCATCATCGCAAGTTGAGCATCTCGACAGGTCTTGATGCTCGAACAAACGGCGGCGGACTTTTTCCGGCGTGTGATGATGTTTGCCCGAAATACGGGCTCTATGGAGGTCGACAATGAAAAAGCTTATCGCTGCGTTCCTTATTACGGTTGCAGCCGGTGCTGCATCGATTGCTCAAGCTGCCGAAAAGGTCACGGTCTTTGCTGCAGCCAGCATGAAGGATGTGATCGAGGAAGCCGCCAAGCAGATCAAGGCCAAGGACGGCACGGAAGTTGTGGCTTCCTTTGCTTCTTCTTCGGTTCTGGCAAAGCAGATCGAGCAGGGTGCTCCGGCACAGATTTTCATTTCTGCCGATCTCGACTGGATGGATTATGTCGAGAAAGCCGACCTGATCGACAAGGCATCGCGTAAGGTGATTGCGGGCAACGCGCTGGTGATTGCAACGCAGAAGGAAACGCCGAAGGGGGAAGCCAAGGAACTGCTCAGCGCCGGTCGTTTTGCAATGGGTGATCCGTCGAACGTGCCTGCCGGCAAATATGGCAAGGCAGCGCTTGAAAAGCTCGATATCTGGAAAGACATCGAAAAGAACGCCGTTTTCACCGAAAACGTGCGCGTTGCGCTGCAATATGTGAGCCGCGCCGAAGTGAAGGCCGCAATCGTCTATGCATCGGATCGTGCGGCTGCGCCTGAACTCGTTGAAGCCTATCGCTTCCCGGCTTCGAGCCATGCTCCAATCCTTTATCCTGCAGCACTGATTGCAAAGAACGAAAATGATGCTGCCAAGGCATTCCTTGCGTTCCTTGAAAGTGATGCCGGTCAGGCGATCATCAAGGACAAGGGCTTTGTAGGCGCTGCAGAGGCCGCTCAGTAATGATGGAAGGCAATGTCTGGCAGATTGTTGCTCTGTCGCTCCGGGTTGCCGGGATCGCTATTGTTGTCGCTCTGCCAATTGCCTTTCTTGTTGCGTGGATTCTTGCCCGGTTTAATTTTCCGGGCAAGTCTCTGGTACAGGCTATTGTCACCATGCCGCTGGTTCTGCCGCCGGTGGTGACGGGTTATCTTCTGCTGATCCTGTTTGGATCGCGTGGTGCGCTTGGGGCGCCGTTGCAGGAATGGCTTGGCCTTTCCTTTTCCTTCCGCTGGACTGGTGCAGCTCTTGCTGCTGGCGTCATGGCGTTTCCATTGCTTGTTCGCCCTATTCGCCTTTCGATTGAAGGGCTTGATCGTGGGCTTGAGGAAGCGGCGCGCACGTTGGGCGCCAACAGGTTTATTGCTTTTTTCACGGTGATTTTGCCGCCCTTGCTGCCGGGCATTCTCGCGGGTGCGGTGCTTGGTTTTGCCAAGGCGCTCGGCGAGTTCGGCGCGACCATCACGTTTGTTTCCAACATTCCGGGCGAAACGCAGACCCTTTCGCTGGCGATCTATGCGCTTTTGCAGACGCCGACAGGCGACGCCGAAGCTTTCCGTCTGATAGCGATTTCTGCAGCCATTTCCATTGCTGCCGTGGTGTTGTCTGAATGGTTGCAGCGCAGGCTTGCAGGAGAAGCGAAATGAGCGGTCTTGAAGTTTCCGTCGCTGGCCGCAATGGCAAATTCGCGGTTGAAGCAGATTTTGCCGCCCGTTGGGGTGTTACGGCTCTGTTTGGCCATTCGGGCGCTGGCAAAACAACGCTTCTCAAGATGATTGCCGGAACGCTGCGTCCGGAAAGCGGGCGCATCGCCGTCGGTGATTTTACGCTTTTCGATGCCGAAAAGGGGATCAATCTGCCACCCGAAAAACGCCGTATCGGCTATGTGTTTCAGGAAGCGCGGCTGTTTCCGCATATGAGTGTGAAGCGAAACCTCACTTATGCGCGCTGGGCCGGAAAACGCCAGAACAGCCGCAGCTTTGAAGAGGTTGTGGCGCTGCTTGGCATCGATCATCTCTTGGATCGTCGTCCGGTAACTCTTTCGGGCGGCGAACGCCAGCGTGTGGCCATTGGTCGTGCGCTTTTGTCTGATCCGGCACTTTTGTTGCTGGATGAGCCTCTGTCCTCTCTGGACCATGCACGCAGGCAGGAGATTTTGCCCTTTATCGAGCGGCTTCGGGATGAAAGCCATGTGCCGATCGTCTATGTCAGCCACGAGATTGACGAGGTTGCGCGGCTTGCGGATGAAATCGTTCTTCTATCGGGCGGCAAGGTGAAAGCCAGTGGCGAAGCTGCCGAGATTTTCCCGCTGATCGATGGGGAAGGCGAGGGCGCTGGTGTGCTGCTTGAAGGCTCGGTTTCAGCTTATGATGAGCGCTACAAGCTTGCCGAAATTGATCTTGGCGGGACGAAATTCCAGCTCAGCGATGCCGGGCTTAAACAGAACATGCATGTGCGTCTTCGGGTTCGCGCACGCGATGTCTCCATTGCGCGCAAGGCGCCTGATGCGATCAGTATCCGCAATGTGCTGCCGGTTTCCATTGTGGCGATTGAAGCGGGAGAAGGCCCCAACGCCCATGTTGCGCTCGACTTTCAGGGTCGGCGTCTGGGTGCGCGACTGACGCGGCGTTCGGTCGATGATCTGGGCCTTGCAGGGGGCGATCAGGTCGTGGCGCTCGTCAAAGCGGTCTCCGTGGATCGCGCCGCAATGAGAGAGAAATGAGGGTGACAATTTTCCTGTTTGCGTAATCCACCTTTTATGCTCCTGTCTCTATTAGATGGGAGCATTAAATGACTGATTTGCGAGATTGGACACCACGCCCGAAGCCTGAACGCAAAGTGCTGGAGGGCCACTATGTCAGGCTCGAACCACTGGATGCCGCCCGGCACGGTGATGAGTTGTTTGCGGCATCTTCCGTTGAAGATGCGGATCAACGGTTTACCTGGCTGTTCGAGGTTCCGCCTGCAACGCGCGAAGCGTTTGAGCCGTGGCTCGAAAAGGTGTCGGGCAGCGAAGATCCTCTATTCTTTGCGGTCATCGACAAGGCCAGCGGCAAGGTCGCCGGTCGTCAGGCCTTGATGCGTATCGATCCGGTTCATGGTGCCATCGAGATCGGGAACATCTATTGGGGACCGCTCATCTCGCGTAAACCGGCTGCCACCGAAGCGCAGTTCCTGTTCATGCAGTATATTTTCGATGAGCTTGGCTATCGCCGCTATGAGTGGAAGTGCAATGATAACAACGCGCCGTCCAAACGCGCGGCGGAGCGTTTCGGCTTCCAGTTTGAAGGCACTTTCCGCCAACATATGGTGACAAAGGGCAACAACCGCGACACCGCATGGTTTTCGATCATCGACAGCGAATGGCCAGCGCTGAAACAAGCTTATCAGGCATGGCTTGCGCCGACAAACTTTGATAGTGACGGTCAGCAGATCAGAAAATTAGAGGATTTTCGCATTGGCGGCTGAACCGAAGAAGAGCAATCCGGCAATTGCCGCAGCCATTATCCTGGTTGGTTTTGGCGTGCTTGCCTATTATTTGCCAACGATCATGATCGCGCTTGGCGAACGCTCGCACATCGCAGCGGTTATTTTCGGGATACTCTTCGTACTCAGCTTCTTTGGCATATTCTGGCTGCGTTCGCGCCGCCAGAATAAGGACTAACCTACGAGTGCAGCACTAAGCAGCAGAGCGCCGGTCAGCGCAATAAACAGTGCCGCGCCTGCTTCAATCGCCGCCTTCAGGCGACCGGACACGGCGCTGCTGCCTGCAAAGCGCAATGCCGTGTTCTTGGCGGTTACGGCCAGGGTTGCGAGAAATGCGACGGTCAGAAATGTGCCAAAGGCCATCGCGAACACCGAAAGCAATCCACCAACCAACAGACCATTGAGAAGCGCGAAGGTGAGCACGATCAGCGCGCCGGAACATGGGCGCAGGCCGACAGAGAAAATCGCAGACCATGCCGTCTTCCAGTTGAAATCGTCGCCGAGCGTCGATGGATCGGCAATATGGGCGTTGCCGCAATCGGCACAGATATCACCCTCACCGATGAAGACGTGATCGGCCGCGGCATTGGCAGGCTTGTAGTTGAGCTTGACCGTGTTGGTGGTGCCAAGCGCACGCGTGCTTTGTGAAACGCTGCCCTGCCAGGCTGGACCGCTGGCCATTGCCGTTTGAGGCGCTGCTGCAAAAAGCGCGCTTGTCGGGGAAGGCTCGGCACTGTCACGCTTCTTGAACAGAAGCGGCAATTTGCGCGCAAGCAACCACAGGCCAAAGAACAGCACCAGCGCGAAACTGGCAATCTCCATATAGCGCGCCGTCTGGTTCATCGAAATGCCGGTGCCACGCAGCACAAGCCAGGCCAGTCCCACGACAAACAACGCCATGATCGCCTGCAGCAGAGACGAGATGAAAGACAGGAAAATACCGCGTCTCAATGCCGTTTCATTGGCGATCATGTAAGACGAAATGACCGCCTTGCCATGGCCGGGGCCAGCGGCATGGAAAATACCGTATACAAAAGAAAGGCCGATAAGCACGGATGCCTGCCATGGGTCTTCCCGCATGGCTTTGAGCGCGGTTGTCATGGCGAGATAGAAGTTGCGCTGCTGTTCATTCATCCACAGAATGATATGCGCAAAAGGTCCGGTCGGTTTCATGGCGACTTCATTGGCACCGATGCCCAGAGATGATTGCGCCCAAGCCTGGGCGGCGATCATAACAAGGCTGACTGTGAGAATGAAACGGACCGTTTTCTTCATAAGGCTGATTATCCTTTTTTCTCGCAGTCTATCTCAAGGCGCGTGGCGAAAATCTTCGACATGTCTGTGCCTGCCGGATCATTGAAAAAGGCTTCGGTCAGGGTTCCCTGATTTTGTGCAAGCGCTTCATCGGGATTAGGGCGAATGACCTCAGACTTGCAGCCTGCAGGCAGACCTTTGACGACCAGTTCATTATCACTCACATAATCGATCGCCGTATAAAAGGTCGGATCGTAAACGCCGAAACTGACCTTGTGTCCGGGTTCAAGCTTTAGCGGCTTTTCAGGCTTGCTGGTGAAGACGATCATCAGATGATTATCGGAGAAGTCAGCTGCCAGATCTTTCGGACGCGCCATTTTAACGTCCTTGCCATCGGCAAGCACGGTCTGAAAATATTTGAACTCGGCGATGGAGCTGTTGATGACATGGCCAAGGTCGATCAGCTCGTTTTTGTCGAGCTGCAAATCGCCATTCTTATCAAACTCCATCAGAACCGTTGATGAAAACACATCATCAAAACGCCAGATATGGGCGAGCTGTTCAACCGTGCCGTCCTGTGCAATTGTCAGTTCCAGCCTTGCATCGGCAAAGACATGCGGGTGCGCGCTCGCGGCCAGAGGCGCAAACACTGTCGCCAGTGTTACGGCAAGGCCAAGGGGGCTTTTCAGCCATGAGCGCAAATCATGCATATACGGGTTCCGTCAATTCATCTGCAAGGCATAAGGGTGAAGGCGGCAAAAGTAGGACAAGTGACGCAAGCGTCGCCTTTTATACCGCGATCTTTTACAGTTTTGTGTCGCCCTGCATTTCGCGTTCCTTGAACCACTGGGTCAGAAAGTCGACGAGAGCGCGGATTTTGGCTGGCAAATAGCGACGATGCGGATAGACTGCATAGATGCCGCCATCCCTTACGATGAATTCATCGAGGCAGGGAATGAGCCTGCCGCGCTCGATCTCTTCTTCCGCAATAAAGGCTGGAAGCGAGCAAAACCCAAGTCCGGCAATTGCGGCGGTCTTGGTCGCAACCGGACTGTTGACTTCGATTGGGCCATTGACCGTCACCGTCATCATCGAGCCGTCGGTATTGCGGAAATGCCAGTTGTTGCGTGAGCGGGCATTGGTGTCGATGATGCAGGGCTTATCGTGCAGATCTTCCGGGCGTTCGGGCTTGCCAACGCGCGCAATCAGCTCTGGCGCACCGCACAAAACGGAATGGAACGGTGACAGCCTTTTGGCAATGAGGGAGGAATCCTGCAAACGCGTGATGCGGATTGCAAGGTCGAAGCCTTCTTCCACCATATCAACGAAACGATCATCCAGCCGCACGTCGAGCACGATTTCCGGATGGGCAAGGCAGAAATCGATCAGCGACTGCCCGATCACCGCATCGGCAAAGGTACGCGGCGCTGAAAGCTTGATGCGTCCGCGCGCGTCTGAACTTGTTTCGCTGACGGCATCCTGAAGCGCGTCGATCTCGCGGATGATCTCTACAGCGCGGTGGTAATAGGTGTGCCCGGCTTCTGTCAGCGAAAACTGGCGCGTGGTGCGGTTCAAAAGACGGGCGCCAAGCTCGTCTTCAAGCTCACGCACATATTTGGAAAGCAGCGCCTTGGAGCGTCCGATCTTTCGCGCCGCAGCCGAAAAACCTTCCGCTTCGACCACGTCGATGAATGCGCGCATACGTGTGAGGGTGTCCATGGTTTAGTCCTGCTTTTCGAGAATGTTTCGGCCAAGCGCAATAAGCGCCCGGTCGCTGCCGCGTGGGCCAATGAATGAGATGCCAAATGGCGCGCCATGAACCTGTCCCAATGGAACAGTAATCTGTGGCAGGCCGGATAGCACGGAAAGGCAAAGCAGCCGCAGAGCCTGTTCACGATAGGCTTGCAGGCTCTCGAATGGTTCATTTGCGAAAGGTGCTGCACCCGGTACGGTTGGCAGCGCCAGAACCGCGTTGTCACCGATGATTGTTTCCAATTCCTGTGTGAAACGCGCACGACGGATGCGATGCCGGGTTACTGCTTCGTTGGAGATTTCCGAGCCGTAAGCAAAACGGTCCGCAACGCCGGCGCCAAGCTTGCGATCACCGGATGAAATCCACGCGCCATGCGTGTTCCATGCTTCCCAGCCCTGTATCTGGCGGAAGGTGAGGTAGAGTTCGTCGATTGACAAGGTTGACTGGCTGGCAGCCTTAAGACTTGCAAAATGCGGGCGCACTTTCGCAAACATGGCGCGATAGCTGTCTGTTTCAGGATGATCGAGCAGCAGATGCTCAAGCAGCGGCATATAAAGAAGCTGCGAGAAGCTGAAGTTTTGCTCATCATCGCCGAGCAGAACTTGCCCGACTTTTTCATAAAGTGCGATGTCGCGGGCAAACCAGCCGATTGTGTCGAGCGAAGGCGCAAGCGGCATGATGCCTTCAAGCGGAATGCGCCCATGTGTGATACGCAGGCCGATCAGCCCGCAGAAGCTGGCAGGTGCGCGGATTGAGCCGCCTGTATCGGAGCCGAGCGCTATATCTGCGATTTTTCCGGCGACCGACGCCGCAGACCCGGATGAAGACCCACCGGTAACTCGGTCGGGCGCTGCGGGATTGATCGGGTAGGGGAAATGCGAATTTTGCCCCACCAAAGAGAAGGCCAGTTCATCGGTCTGCGTTTTGCCGATCACTGTTGCACCCGCTGCGAGCAGCTTCTCGACGACGGGCGCCGATTTTTCGGCTGCAACTGATTCGGCCAAAATCTGAGGATTGCCACAGCCTGTTTTCATTCCTGCGACATCATAAATGTCTTTGACTGCCAAAGTTGCGCCCTGAAGAGCGCCATTGACCGAAGGTGCAGGTGCGATTTCAGCTTTTGTAATGAGGGCGTTGAAGGAATCGAGGCTGGTCATTGTTCACGACTTGCTGTCGAAATCAGCATTTATGGTTAAGAAAAGAGAAATTTATACGGTAGATTGTTTCACTAATATTGAACAATGGCAAGCACAGTGAATGCGTTGAGACCCCTAAAAATTATTTTCGCTCGGCCCTTATTTGTCATTGAATGAACACATGTTTGGGATTATATCGCCCTTGCCCAAAGTCGCACGTGCCTGTGGGTGTCCGCCGATCCTCGAATGGTGAGGAATTCGGTACGGTACCTGGACCTAACCGCTCCAGTTGATCTGTAGGCCAACCGCCAGATCAAGGACATCTTGAAGCAACGACGGTGCGGGCCTTTCTAGTGTCTTTCGGCTGTCCAAAAGCCGGAATTACTGAAGAGGCACACCTTCATTGCCAGAAGTGCGGATGCGGTTCTCCAATTCCAATCCAAGGCAGACAAAGCGGAGTAACGCGGGTTTAGCGTTGTTCCATCGCCGCATGAGTTTTCGCGTGACCTCAGCACCTCCAAAGGCTGGCCTCACCGCGGATGCGCTTATGCTTACTTTGTCTCTTAGAGAATTTTCGGGTCCATGGGGGACCCGGTCTGATTCCCTAAGTGTTTTTTCTGCGCAATTCCGAAAAGGGTTGCGCTCTAGATGCGGCCAATCAAGCCGCGCGGGAGAACGACCATGGCAACTCAGCGTATTATTGACTTCCTCAACACCCGCCGCCCAGATGGCCCTTGCCTCGTCGTGGACACTGACGTCGTGCGCGAAAACTATCAGAATTTTGAAAAGGCATTGCCTTACTCGCGCATTTTCTATGCTGTGAAGGCAAATCCTGCACCTGAAGTCCTGCGTCTTCTTGCATCACTTGGCTCGTGCTTCGATACGGCATCCGTTGCCGAAATCGAAATGGCACTGGAAGCCGGCGCAACGCCAAACCGCATCTCTTATGGCAACACCATCAAGAAGGAGCGCGATGTTGCGCGCGCTTTCGAGCTGGGCATCCGCCTCTTTGCCGTTGATTGCGTTGAAGAAGTCGAAAAGGTTGCGCGCGCAGCTCCCGGCAGCCGTGTGTTCTGCCGCGTTCTGACGGATGGTGAAGGCGCTGAATGGCCCCTGTCGCGCAAGTTCGGTTGCGTGCCTGCCATGGCTATCGACGTGCTGCGTCATGCAAAGTCGCTCGGCCTCGACTCCTACGGTGTGTCGTTCCACGTCGGCTCGCAGCAGACGGACCTCACCGCATGGGATCGCGCTCTTAGCGATGCTGCATCGGTATTCCGCACGCTGGCTGATGAAGGCATCGTCCTTCGCATGGTCAACATGGGCGGCGGTTTCCCAACCCGGTACCTCAAGGACGTACCGACCGCACAGGCTTACGGCATGGCGATCTTCGATGCACTGTCGAAGCATTTCGGCAACCGCATTCCGGAAACCATTATTGAACCGGGCCGCGGCATGGTTGGCAATGCAGGCGTGATCAAGACCGAAGTGGTTCTGGTTTCGCGCAAGTCGGACAACGACAATGTTCGTTGGGTCTATCTCGACATCGGCAAATTCGGCGGTCTGGCCGAAACCATGGACGAGGCGATCCGCTACCAGATCGTGACTCCACATGATGGTGGCGAAACCGAACCTTGCGTGCTGGCTGGCCCAACCTGCGACAGTGCGGATGTTCTTTATGAAAAGACACCGTATCCGCTGCCGGTTTCGCTGACCATCGGTGATGAAGTTCTCATCGAAGGCACAGGCGCCTACACCACCACCTATTCGGCGGTGGCGTTCAACGGCTTCGAACCGCTCCGATCCTACGTCATCTAACCGGTCGGGTTCTTTCCGACCGATCCTCTCAATCTGCCCAGTGCTGAAAAGTGCTGGGCAGGATGTGCGGCTGCCCATTTTTAGGGTGCGATGTCATGAACGCAAATCTGGAAATTCAGGAAAATACCGTAGCCGGTCTTTCGCCGCTTTTTGTGCCTGCTTTCACCATCGCGGGCGAAGCAGTGGAACACATCATTGCGCGCGAAGCTCTGCTTGATCGCGCGATGGGCGAAGGCCGTCGTAGGAAATCGTCGGAAAAACTGCGCCGTGGTCGTCTGCCCGCGGAAGGTCTGGCTTTTTCGGCGATTGATGACCATGGAATGCTGGCGGGAACTGTTCGGTTGTGGAACGTCCATGCCGGTCTGGATGCGTTCGGCTTTCCTGTTTCAGCTCTGTTGCTCGGCCCGCTTGCAGTCGACCCATCGACTGCCGGTCGCGGTATCGGTTCGGCCTTGATGCAGTACGCAATTGCCGAGGCAAAGCGCCTTGGTCATGGCGCTATTCTGCTGGTCGGTGATCCGGAATATTACAGCCGTTTCGGCTTTACTGCCGAGAAGACCGGCGAACTTGCCATGCCCGGCCCGTTTGAAAAGCGTCGGTTTCTGGCGCTGGAGCTAAAGGTCGGTCATCTCGATGGCGCGCAGGGAATTCTGCGTGCCAGCGGACGCAAGATGTCGCGATCTTAACTGATACGCACCAGCCGTCCGAAGTTGCGGACGGCTGTTATTGCCAGACCCAGAATAAAGCCCGCAATCAGCCCTGCAATTACAATCAGCTTGCGCGTTGATCCGGCCGGATCAAGCGGCGGACGTGCTTCCGAAATCACACGAACATTGGTGGTCGTGATGCCTTCCTGTTCACTCGTTTCACGCGAGCGAAGGAGGAATGCTTCATAGACTGAACGCAAGGTCGTTGCTTCGCGCTCCAGCTCGCGCAGCTTCACGCGATCATTGTTGCTGTTGGCCTGCTGTGACTTGAGCTGCGCAAGACGGGCGCTCAGGTCTTTCTCTTGCTGCACGGAACGCGCAACTTCGACCTGCAGTGAAGCGCGAATGCGGCGCAGTTCCGCATCAATATCATTGAGAACAGTCTGCTTCTGCGATTGAAGCTGAATGAATTGCGGATGGCGGGGCCCAAGCTGGGTGGACGCACCATTGGCGTTCTGGCTCGCCAGCGCATACTGCGCGCGCAAGGCTGTCAGCGTGTTGGAACGCAAATCTTCCGGCAGGGTGCCGGAGATAACGCTGCCGGTATTGGCATCGCTAAGCACCTGTACCCGCGCCTGAAGCCGCATGGTTTCCGCGCGCTGATTGGTCAGCTGGTCGTTGAGGCGCGACAGATCATTGTCACTGATAAGCTTGCCATCGACATCAACCAGATCGCGTGAGGCGCGATAATCTGCAGCTGCCTTCTCCGCATTCTCGACATTGCCCCGCATATCGGCGAGACGCTTTGAAAGTTCGTCTGCATTGCGGCGCGCCACATCTGACTGAAGCGAATCAAGCTCTGTTTGGAAAACGGAACCAATAAGATTGGCGATATCAGCCGATTTCTCAGCATTTCGCGTCTTGACCGAAATCGAATAGATGAAGGTCTTGGCATCTCGACCGATGGTCAGACTATCATAGAGATTGTAGAGAACGCGGGTTTCAAGCGCCTGACCGTCACTGGCCGTTTTCGGCCGGAACATGGTTTTCAGCTGCGCGAAGAAACCGGCGACACCCGTAGGCACAAAACTACCGTTAAACTCGGGGTCTTTGGTGAGATCTGCTTTATCAATAACTTTGAGAAGCACGCTGCTCGAATCGAGCAGGCGTGCCTGACTTTCAGCGATGGCCAAAGAGGCGTCGGTCGGTAATTGTCCCGGGGTGAGCTCGGTGCCAACAGACCGCACATTACGCGGATCGACGAGAATATCGGTGGAGGCCACAAACATCTGCGGAATGGTCAGCGCATAAAGCGTAGCCACTATGCCGCCGAGCAAGGTCGTGGCCAGTAGCAAGCGACGAGAACCCTTCACCACTTCGATCGCAACACGCGGATCGATCAGCGGTTTCCATTCATTGTCCGGTGCATCACGTCGGGCAGGCAGAGCGGCTGCTTCCTGTACTGGTTCGGAAGGCTGTGGCAGCGCATCATTCGGTGCCTTTTCACGCGCTTCACGCTCGGCAATCTTGCGCTCAAGCTCGGCCTTGATCGCGGCCATGCGACTGCGAAGCTCGGAAACTTCTTTCTCTTCTGCTGCTTTATTTGCCTGCTGGGAGCGGAAAAGCTCTGCCCGTTCTTCAGGCGTTGCAGGGGGTGTCCATGGCGGCGCAATGGTCTGAGATTCGTTTTTGGACGCGTCAGATTCTTCGCGGCTCGTCTCGGGCGCGTCTGAAAATGCCAGAAGAGGCTTTTCTTCTCTTCCTTTGTTGCGCTTGTCGTCACCGCTCATCGTCAAAGATGTCCGTACCCCGAAATACCGCTTACTCGCATCGGACTATAGGTTTTTTATGGAGAACAAATGGTTAATTTGCATCGCGATATTCGCGTTAGTGCTTTTTAATTAAGTCTTTTTCGCTAAGTATCGATTTACGGTCGGCATGTTCGAGTAAACAAGCAACAGGTAATATAAAGACGAGGCCCTTGGGTGATCGCGAAAGCAGTCCAGAAATTATTGGGTAGCAGAGGCGGCATGGTGCGGGATTATTTCTCGCTGTTTTCGGGTTCCGCCGGACGGCTGGTGGTTTCGCTTCTTTATTTCATTGCACTTGCAAACACCTTGCCGACAGGTGATTTCGGTATTTTTGCCACTGCATCTGGAACAGGTGTGGTGCTTTCGCGTCTGGTTTCGCTTGGGTTCAGCTCGCCGCTTTATCGCATCTCGACCGTCAAGCCTTTGCTGCTGGGAACCTATACCGCGGGCTATCTGGTGGCGGTGCTGTTGTCGCTGCCGCTTTTCGCGCTTAGTTCCTGGATCGTCTATTTCATCTTCTTCAGCCGCGATATTTCATTCCTGCCCTTTGCTGTGGTGGTGGTTGCCGAAGCACTGTTGTGGCGCTCAACCGAAATGATCATCATCGTCAATAATGGTCTGCGCCGCTTCGGCATCTCAGCGCTTCTGGTGATTTTTGGTACAACCACGCGTGCCATTGCTGCCGTGCTGTTCATGTTTCTGGCAGCTCACCATGATGTCGCCCATTGGGCATGGTGGTATCTGGCTGCCAATGCTGTAGCATTGCTTGTCGCGTTGCGCTTTTATCCGAAAGTGAAACTGCGTTTTGAGCCGCGCCTTTATTTAAGACGCGTTTCCGATTCCATCGCCGTGATGGGGGCGGAATTGTTGTTCTATATCCAGAGCGAACTCGACAAGCTTCTGGTTCTGAGCATTGGCGGGCCGACCACGGCGGGTATCTATGCGATCATCATGCGCCTTGTGGACCTGACGGCACTGCCGATCCGTTCGTTTAATATGATGCTGGTGCAAAAGCTCATGCGCAATCCGAATATGCTGGCGTCGCTGCGCATCAGGGCCGGGCTGGAACTTGCGGTTTTTGCCGTGTCGATTGCAGGTCTTGGCGCAATGGTGATCTTCCTGCAGTTCTTCCCGACAGCACTTGGTGCAAGTGTGGCGCCGATTGTCGGTCTTCTGCCGCTGGTCCTGCTCGTGCCGGGGTTCCGCAATCTCATCGAGTATCAGACAGAAATTCTTTATGCGCGCGGTCAGTCTGGCCTGCGCACTATAAGCATGGTGCTGATGACTGCGGCCAAGGCTTTGTTCGTCTGGCTGCTGCTGCTTTATCACGGCGACAACAACGACTGGATTGCCGGGCTTAACTTCGTCTTTGCCGGCATCTACATCCTCTCGCTGGTTTTCACCTATACGAGCATGAGACTGCCTGCAAAGCGGGTATAAAAAAGCCCGGAGTTTGGTGCTCCGGGCTTTACTCTTCTGAATTCAATAGATCACGCGCCGATGATCCGGCGAATGTCATTCACTGACAGGCTCAGGAATGACTGCATACCAATGGCAACCTGATGCGGTTCCATCTCGGCAATGAAGGTGCGGAACTCTTCTTCGCTCGGCGGTGGTGCAAACCACTGCATACGACAGAGATCGTGGGTATCGTGGAAGTGGTCTGCGCCTTCCAGAACATCATCGACATAATGGCCGTAGATGAAACACTCCGAGAAGCGACGAACATTGCCGATTGCGGCAACCCAATGCTGACCGGTGTGCTTTTCGATCCGCTCGCACATGCCGACGACTGAATCTCTGCGCCAGGAAACAAGCTGGCCGATATAATCATTCAGTGCGCTTTTGCCGTTTTTGACGCCAAGTAATTTCCCGGCATTTTCCGCCCAGACCGGATGCTCCGGCCATTCGGGATTGGCAAGTGCATTGGGCCGATAGAACAGGCGCAACTTATCGCTCTGCCAGAGTGTGCTGCAATCAAAGGGCTTTACAAAAGCAGTGTCTGAATCGGTATAGAGAAGACCGTCTTCTTCCACCTTGCTGGCCAGCGCAATGCGGCGCAACTGCTGCACATGCCAGCCGCGCAACGGCTTGGTTTTGAAAGAAAGCCAGACACGACGGCGACCGAGATAGGTGGGATCGGGAAATGGGCGAATCCATGAAGGCAGCAAATCGCGCTCGTCGATAACGATGCGGTTTGCACTCTCAATCTGCCGGAAGAGGGCTACATCCTTGCTGTCGACAAGAATGTAATGCTTGGTGAAACCGGTGACATGCTTGTCCATGGTTTCGCATAAGAGCTTGCAGCGCTCAAAGTCCTGATCCCAGCTGGCGGTAACAATTGCTGTCTTCAAGGCTTACCCCCTGAGAGCTTTTCCTTCGCCACGCGCCAGAGGAAAACCGGATTGCCAACGAGGTAGCGTTTCGCAAGACGGCGTGGTTCCTGCAGCAGACGATGCACCCACTCCATCTTGACTGTGCGGACCCAATGGGGCGCACGCTGTACGCGGCCGGTATGCAGGTCGAACAAGGCACCCACAGCACTCGCAATGGTGCAATGTTCTGCCGTGATATGCTTGTCGATGAACATTTCCTGCCGGGGAACGCCCATGGCGACCAGCAGAATATCCGGGTGATACACTTTAAGCTGGGTGAGAATGCCGTCGATATCGGCGGGCTTGAAATAGCCGTCCGAGATTACGCGGAAGTCGTGCTGCGGGATTTGCTTCTTGAACAAATGTGCCGCATCTGCAGCAACGCTGGGACCGCCACCCAGAAGTGCCACTTTCATCGGGCGCTTGATATGCTGCATGAGGCCGGGAATGAAGTCCGTACCGTTGAGATTGGCCGGGAATTTTTCACCGTAGGCGACCTTGCTTGCGATATCGACGCCAATACCATCAGGCAGGATCAGATAATCTTTAAGCGCTGCCATATAGGCCGGGTCTTCATGCGCAATATTGGCATTGTTGGCATTCAACCAGCCCTGCTTCATGAATTCACGGTTTTCGATCCGCTTCTCAAAATAAGCGAATGAACTGTCCCAGTCGAAACAGACAACTTTGATGCCGAGAATATTTCGATATTCGAGTTTTTCGGATGAACTATTCGTCATATTCAGTCTGCTTTTCCTGTGACGTCCTGAAGGTTCTTTAAGCCTCGGGCGATAGCACTGTCCATGCCTGCGATTTGTGCCTGTTTGAAGGCTTTGCCATCAAGTCTTTGATCGTCACCTTCGTTGATCGCTTTGAGGCGTTCCACGATGGCTGCGGCAAATTCTGCAGGCTTGTCGGCGATTGTGCAGTTCGCTGGAATATTGCCAATGCCGCGAACAGAATGCGCGGTCGCGACACTTGGCTTGCCCAACTCGAATGTCTCTATGGTTTTAAGCTGTACGCCTGTGCCAGCACGGCTGATAAGCGGTATCAGCTTGCCGCTTTCGACAAAGGCTGTGGCATCCGGCACTTTGCCGAGAAAATTCACGCCCGGCCATGCTGCAATCAGATCAGCCGGCGTGTTTCCGGCGATGGCGATTGAGACATCCTTTGGCAGGAGAGGCTTTACTTCCCGCAGGAACCATTCAAGGCCAATGCGGTTCGGATGCCATGTCCATGTGCCGATCAGCGTGAGATCATATTTGGCTGCTTCTGGCTTTACGGTCTGGCTATTGCCCGGCATTACGAGGGGCAGGGTTGCAAACTTGTCGTTGTTGAGGCCCAGCGCCGGGCCGTCATCTTCCGCAAAAGTGAAGACAAAGCTGGCCTGTTTGCAAAGCCGGTTTTCTAATTTTTTGAGAATGCGCGCCTCTCGGCCAAACAGGAATTTCTGGACCTTACCTTTGGCATCGGCCGCGTTTTCCTCTGCCGAGCGATACTCGACGTTGTGGGCAACGAAAAGCGACGGCTTGTCCTTAAAAATTCCTTCAAATGCGCCTGGTAGAGTAACGCCATTGAGCACGTAAGCATCGAATTCACCAAGTTCGGTGATCGCATTGTGCAATTCGATTGCCGGGATCACCCGTAACTTTGCCGAGGAAACTGTGAGGCCGGTCATGAAAGATTTGAGCACCCATCCGATCTTGCGCTTGATGCCCGCACCTTCAGTGCGGACTTCGACTTCGCCAAGTACAATTGTGTCCTTGTCTTCCGCAGCCTTGTGGCCCGGCCATGTAAAGCCCAGAACGGTCACATGCGCGCCAGCACGGCGAAGCCCATCAATAACCGCGGCATTTGCGACTTCATAACCTGTTGAGGCGACTGCATGTGGAACAAGCGATGTCACAAAGACAAGACGAAACGGTTGCAATTCAACTCCTGACGGCTCTTAATGAATGTTTATTGAAGCTAGTGTCTACAGCTATGCGGTGAACTTTTCTTTAAGCGTTTATCAATAGTGGAAAGATAAACATAAAAACCAAAATCCTAGAAATAATCGGATGCTGTGATGCCAGATTTACCGGATCATATTGAAGTAATCGCTAAAACGCCTGGTCTTCCCTATGACGAGATCGACATCGTCGTTTCGCTCCCGACATTCAAGCGGCCAGAGCACCTGATACGCACGCTCGACACGCTGAATGCGCAGACAACCAAGCGCAAATGGGCGGTTGTCGTGATCGAGAACGAAACCGAAAAGAAGGAAGGCGCAACCGTTGCCGCTCCGCTTTTCGAAGCCGGCAAATATCGTGGTATGCTGATCGGTGAATCCCACCGCGGCAACTGCAATGCCTATAATGCTGGTTGGTTGACAGCGACCAAATTTTTCCCGAACTTCAAATATGTCATCGTCATTGATGACGATGAGTTGGCCGATCCCGATTGGATCGAAAACATGGTTGCAACCGCTGAGCGTTACGACGTTAGCCTCGTTGGTGGTCCACAGTTTCCGATTTTTGAAAAGCCAAATTCGGAACAGTGGGCAAAGCACCCGGTCTTCCTGCCGCACTATACCAAGACAGGTCCGGTTCCGATCATCTACTCCTCGGGCAATCTGCTGATCGCACGCGCAGTTCTTGAGGCCCATAGCTATCCGTTTATGGATCTCAAGTTCAACTTCACAGGCGGCGGCGATTCCGACTTCCTGTCCCGCTCAATCGCCAAGGGCTTTAAAGTTGCCTGGTGTGCGGAAGGCATTGTGCGCGAAACTATTCCTGCACGCCGCCTGGAGAATGACTGGATCAGATCTCGCGGTCTGCGAAATGGCGTACTTTCAACTTTGATCGAACAGCGCAAGCGCAAGGATGAGCCTTTCGGTCAGGTGCGCGTGTTCCTGAAGAGCCTTGCTCTGCTGGCTTACTCGCCGATCAAGGCAGTCAGAAGAGGTGTTGCTGCTGGCTTTGCACCTGTCGGCACCTACTTCATCCATATCGGTCTGGGCCGAGTGATGGCCCATTTTGGATATCTGAATGAGCAGTATCGCAACCCGGACAAGAACTAGTTCAGGTTCGTCCGATCCGATGCGGGTGACGATGCGCCAGATTGCGCTCGTCACCGCGACGGTTATTTTCTGCATTCTGCTGATTTCTTTCCGCCCGTTTTCCATGCCCGTCGCACCCGATGGGCCGCAAGCGGGCGACACCGTCAATCAGCTGGGCTTTGGTCTCGTTGGCGCAATTGCACTGGCTGCATTGGCCATGTTTGCTGATCCGCGCAAACTGATGCGGCTGGTCAGTCTTGGCTGGCTGCTCATGTTTGGCTTGTTGCTGGCATCCGCTTTCGTAAGTCCTGATCCGGGAACTGCCATTCGCGGGGTCATGCTGACACTGATCGGTGTTCTGGCAATTGTTGCAGTACTCGCCCTGCCACAAGATGCTGAGGGTTATTCCGTGATGCTGCTCACAGTAGCCTCCATCGTTATTGTCGTTTCTTATGCCGGTGTCGTGCTGCTGCCTAATCTTGGCACACATGGCGTTGATGTGAGCGAGCCACAGAATTCGTTTCTCTGGCGTGGTGTTTTCACACACAAGAACATCGGCGGGCCAGTCATGGCGCTCTTCGCTTTTGGAGGCATCTATTTGTGGCGGCGCGGCTGGCGGGTCAGCGGTGCGATTATTGCTTTGTTGGCTTTGTTCTTCGTGGCGCATACCGGCTCAAAAACCACGGTTGCTCTGGTTCCCTTCGCCATGCTTCTGGTCATTGGTCCGGGCGTGTTCGGTATTCGTGGACTGGCACCGCTCATGATCCTTGCTATTCAGGTGGTATTTGCGCTGTTCACCATCGGCACGGTTCTGTTCGAGCCGCTGCACCAGATTGTCCTGAAGTTCTCCGTTGACCCAACCTTTACCGGGCGCACATCAATCTGGGCTTTTGCCGTCGAGGCGCTGCACAGCCGCCCGTGGATCGGCTTTGGCTATGAAAGTTTCTGGGGCACTGATCGAGTCAAGGAAGCGGCCCATCCTTATTATCTCGACTGGGATGTGCGTGGCATCGTGCATGGCCACAATGGCTATCTCGACATCACGCTTTCCATGGGGCTTATCGGTCTGATCTGCGCAATTTTCGTCATAATCATCATGCCGCTGGTCAATTACATGCGGTGCAGGCCGACACGCGAAAACCTGTTGCTGGCAGATTTCTTCCTGATGTTTGTATTTTTCGGCACGCTCAACGCGATGCTGGAAAGCTTCTTCTTCCGTCGCATGGACCCGGTCTGGCTCATGCTCATCTTTGCCATTTTTGGCCTGCGCATGACGGCCAAAGTCACCATCCCAGAACGGTCTGTCTAGAGCGGTTCCTGTTGAAAAAGAATAGTAGGAACCGCTCTATCTTTTTGTTTTTACGCATTATCCTAAGCAAAGCCGCTTCGCACTTTTGCTGGAAATGCTCTAATCGGAGTTATCCATGAATATTGCGATCATTGGCACAGGCTTCGTCGCCGATTACTACATGACCACGCTGCGCAATTATCCGCAATTGAGGTTGCTCGGTGCCTTTGATCGCTCGGCTGAACGGCTCAAGGTATTTGCAGCGCATTATAAGGTGCGTGCCTATGAAAGCTTTGAGGCAATTCTTGCCGATAAAGACGTGCAGATCGTTCTCAACCTGACGACGCCGGAAAGTCATTATGCCATTTCACGCGCGGCTCTTGAGGCGAGCAAGCATGTCTATTCCGAAAAGCCGCTGGCGATGGATTTCAATGATGCCAAAGGGCTGGTTGAGTTTGCAGCCGCAAACGGACTGACACTGGCAGCCGCACCGGCCAATGGTCTCAGTGACGCGCAGAAATTGGTCTCACAATCCATGGGCGAGATCGGCACGCCGCGTCTGGTCTATGCCGAAATGGAAGACGGCCCGGTTTTTCGCGATAAATGGGCGACATGGCGCTCGCAATCGGGCGCGCCTTGGCCGGGTCTGCATGAGTTTGAGATTGGTTGCACACTGGAACATGCAGGTTATGCACTGTCTTGGCTCGTGTCGCTTTTTGGCCCCGTTGAAAGTGTGACCGCCTTCTCCTCGATCACCTTCCATAACAAGGGGCCGGGAACGGAGCATCTGCACATGGCACCGGATTTCTCCGTCGGCTGCTTGCGTTTCAAATCCGGTCTTGTTGCGCGTCTGACGTCCGGCCTTGCAATGCCGAAGGATCGCAGCCTGACAATCGTGGCCGACAAGGGTTCCATCACTGTCGATGATCTTTGGGACAACCGTTCTGCTGTGCGGCTTGAATCGACCACCAGAAAGCGTTCTATCCTGTCGCGCGTCTTTGGTCGCGTGGAAGCAAAGCTCGGCAAGACTTTGCCTTGGAAACCGGCTGTTGGCAGCAAGCTCGCCTATCCAAAAGGCGATGCGCTAAGCCTGCCGTCATTCCCATCGCAGATCGATTTTATGCGTGGCGTGGCTGATCAGGCGCGCGCCATTGAAACCGGTAAGATGGCCTTTTTCTCCGGTGCGGTGGCCCTGCACATCACCGAAGTAGCCCTCGCGCTCAATAATGCTGGCGAAAACGCTGCACCCTATAAGGTTCAGAGCAGCTTCTAATCAGGTTGCATACTAAGCACAGTGTTGACGATGTCTGCCACCGCAGCACTGTGTTCAAGCGGCATGATCGGGCTTGAAATCTCGCCGCGTGTCACGGCATCGCGCACGGCTTGCGCCTGAAACTGCAATCCGTTTCCAGCAAAAGCGTGGTGTTCAACCGTTCTGCCGGGCAAAGGCAGGCGGTTCAAAACCTTGCCAATCAACCCACCCGGTCCTTTCGGACCAAGGGCTGAATTCAGCACATTCGGGGAAAAAATCGCCAGACGCTGTGCTTTCAGAAACGGTGCGTGAATGAGGATCGCGCCGTTTGTACCTTCAATCAGCATCTGGTTCTGACCATCCCGATCAAAGCCGCATGAGAGCTCAGCTGTGGCATTTGCATATGTCAGCGTGATTTCCGTTCGCATGTCGACGCCGCTTTTGGCCTTGGTCCAACGTCCGCTAACAGCGTCGGGCAGGCCGAGAAAACTCAGCGCAAGCGAAACCGGATAGACGCCTAGATCGAAGGCGGCACCGCCGCCAAGTGCCGGATTGAAAAACCGGCTTTGCGGATCTTCCGCACGGAAATAGGAGAGGTCCGCTTCGATACGCTTTACCGTCCCGATGCGACCGCTTTTGATATGCTCACGGGTGGCATGAATCGCCGGAAGGAACCGGCTCCACATCGCTTCCATGGCAAAGACATTATGCGCGCGGCTCGCGGAAGCAATCTGATTGGCGCCGTCTGCATCGAGCGTTACCGGCTTTTCCGTTAGACAGGCTTTGCCTGCGGCGATTGCCTGTAATGTTTGCTGCACATGCATTGCACTGGGTGTGGCAATGTAAACGGCGTCAATTTCAGCGGTGTTGAGAAAAGCTGCCGGATCATCAAAAGCTTTGTCCGCGCCGATGCGGGTTTTGAAGCTTGTCGCACTCTCCATCGAGCGCGAACAGACCGCAGTCACGCGCATGTCGCCGCTTGTCTGAATGTCGGCTGCAAAGGCGCTGGCAATCGTGCCTGTACCCCAGATGCCCCAGCGAAAATCCTTGCCGTCGCGCTGCTTACTCGTCATGGTTTTACCGCCACCCCCCTTCGCGATACCCTTGTCATCCATCTGTTGTATATCGCATGATATGCGGGATTACGACCGGCTTTGCCTGCCGCGTCCTTCTTCATGCGATCAAGGTAAAAATATGGGTGGAATTGTTGTAGCCGTTGCGCGCGACGCCGAGCATCGTTTCTCGAAACAGCTGGTTTCAGAGATAAGCATTGTTGCAGGTCAGGGCGTTGAAGGCGACGCGCATAAGGGTGTTACCGTCAAACATCGTTCGCGCGTAAAGGTCGATCCGACTCAGCCGAACTTGCGTCAGGTCCATCTTATTCAGGCGGAGCTTTTCGATGAGCTCACCGAGAAGGGCTTTGACATTGCGCCCGCGCAGCTTGGTGAAAACATCACCACGCGCGGGATTGACCTGCTCGCACTGCCCAAGTCGGCCATCCTCAAAATCGGGTCCGATGTTGTTCTTGAACTCACCGGCCTGCGCAATCCATGTTCGCAGATTGAAAGCTTTGAAAAGGGGCTTCTTGGTGCTGTCCTCGATAAAACGGAAGACGGCGAACTGGTGCGTAAAGCAGGCGTCATGTCGATCGTTATTGCGGGCGGAAATGTGCAGGCTGGTGATAATATCGAGATTGAACTGCCACCGCTGCCACATGTGAAACTGGAGCGTGTCTGAGGATTTAAATCGGTTAGTATTCTGGAAAAAGGCCTATCAAATTTGTGTCATATGCCCTAGATCATCCCACAATAGGATACAGACTGTACGCGCTGGCGCTAAATACTGCGACAGCAGCAGCTAAGACAGTCCAGTCTGTCGGCTCTCTATTTCTGTATGACAAGCCAGTTGGCTGTGTTTCAAAAGGGCAAAAAATGGAAAAAGCAGATATCGGAATGGTCGGCCTCGGCGTTATGGGTTCGAACCTTGCGCTGAACATCGCCGAGAAGGGCTACACGGTAGCCGTCTATGACCGCGACGAGCCCGTGCTGCAGGCATTCATCGAAAAAGCTGGCGCGTTGCGTGACAAGATTATCCCTTGCTCAACTTTTGAAGAGCTGGCTGACAGTATCCGCAAGCCACGTCCAATCATCTTCTTGATCAAGGCTGGCGCACCAGTTGACGCCGAAACTACCCGCCTCAAGGCTTATCTTGAGCAGGGCGACATCATGATCGATGCAGGCAACTCCGACTATCGCGACACCATGCGTCGTCTAAAGGCGCTCGGCCCGAATGATCCTACATTCGTTGGCATGGGTGTATCGGGTGGCGCAGAAGGTGCCCGCAACGGACCATCGATGATGGTTGGCGGCACGCAGGAAGCCTATGATCGCATCGCGCCAATTCTTTTGGCTGCCGCTGCAAAATATAAGGGCGAGCCTTGCTGTGCGCTAGTTGGCCCGGATGGTGCAGGCCATTTCGTCAAGACAATTCACAACGGTATCGAATATGCTGATATGCAGATGATCGCCGAAATATACGGCATACTGCGTGATGGACTCGGCCTTTCGGCGCCAGCAATCGGTGATGTATTCGAAAAGTGGAACGCCGGCCCACTTAATTCTTACCTCATTGAAATCACTGCAAAAGTTCTGAAAGCAACTGACCCTGAAACCGGCAAGGCGATGGTCGATATGATCCTCGATCAAGCTGGACAGAAGGGCACTGGCCGTTGGTCGGCGATTGAAGCACAGATGCTCGGCGTTCCTGCAACCGGCATTGAAGCAGCCGTTGACGCACGCTCGATTTCGTCGCTGAAAGCTGAGCGTGAGGCCGCTGAAAAGGCCTATAAGCCTGCACCACGCACGCTTGATATTGCTGATCAGGCGCAGTTCCTTGCTGATCTTGAGCAGGGTCTGCTGGCTGGCAAGATCGTTGCCTATGCACAAGGTTTTGCAGTTCTGGCGGCCGCATCCAAGGAGCACGGCTGGAACATCCCGCTTGCAACCACCGCCCGCATCTGGCGCGAAGGCTGCATCATCCGTTCGCTGTTCCTCGACGATATTGCGCAGGCTTTTGAAGGTCAGGAAATCGAGAACCTCCTGTTGGTTCCTGCCTTTGTTGAACGCATGGGCAAGGCATCGAAGGGTCTTCGCAAGATCGTTGCACAGGCAGCACTTGCAGGTCTGCCGCTTCCGGCAATTGGTTCGGCATTGAGCTACTTCGACAGCTTTACGCAGTCGCAGGGTACGGCCAATGTGATTCAGGGCCAGCGCGATTTCTTCGGTTCGCACGGCTTCAAGCGCATTGACAAGGACGGTGACTTCCATGGTCCATGGGTCAACTAAGCGCTTAAAGAGAGCTTAAAGTTATGGCCCTGAATGACCAAAAACGCTGAAGTGCCATTATTCTCTTGCCTTGAATACAAGGTTCACAAAAAAGCCGCCCTTTTGGGCGGCTTTTTTCTCAGCTTATATAGCTTAATCTGCTAGAACGAGCAGATCGTGCGATGCAAAATGTACTGTCACTTTATCACCGCGCTGTGGTGGTGGCTGGGTGGGATCATTAAATGTGTCGAAGGACAACTGGTTCTTGCCAAGTGCCACACGCGTACGAATAACCGAACCGAGGAAGTGCACATCTTCGATGGTCGCATCAAGTGATGTGTCGTGGCTTTTGCGTGCTTCCATACTGACCGCCTCCGGACGTAGCGCGAGTGTGATCGCCTTGCCTTTCTGGTGATGGCTGAGTTCTTCATTTACCTTGATAGTGCGACCGTCAAGGTCGATGCTGTTCTGGCCTGGTTCGGCGACCGATGCCTCCAGCATGTTAAGCGTGCCGACAAAGGAAGCAACGAAACGAGATGCAGGGCGATTATAAATATCGAATGGTGTGCCGATCTGATCAGCACGGCCTTCATGCATGACGACGATACGATCAGATATCGAAAGCGCTTCTTCCTGATCATGTGTTACGAACACCGTGGTAATTCCCAATTTCTGCTGGATCGCACGGATTTCTTGACGGAGCGAGATACGGATCTTTGCATCGAGTGCTGAAAGCGGTTCATCAAGCAGAAGTACCTGCGGCTTGGTTGCAAGCGCACGTGCCAAGGCCACACGCTGCTGCTGGCCGCCGGACATCTGATAAGGATAACGATCGGCAAGATGCTCGAGCTTTATGAGGCTGAGCATTTCCTTGACCGTCGCCTCGATTTCAGCCTTCGACTTGCCTGAAACACGCAGGCCGAATGCCACGTTCTGGGCAACGGTCATGTTTGGAAACAGCGCATAGGCCTGAAAGACCATACCGATATTGCGCTGGTTTGGCTTGAGATCAACAACATCTTTGCCGTCAATTTCGATTGCGCCCTGATCCGCACTCTCAAACCCTGCGATCATACGCAGAACAGTGGTCTTGCCGCATCCCGATGGGCCGAGGAAGGAAACGAATTCTCCCTTTTCGACAGCGAGATTGAAATCGTGGACGACAGTGGTTGCGCCGAAGCTCTTTTTCAGGTGCTTGAGATTAAGAAAAGCCATGAATGTTACCCGGCGGTTGTCTTGAATTTGTTGAGGCGCGAAACGAGCTGCAACATAATAATGCTGAGCCAAGTGATACCGAAGGAGATAATCGCCAGCGCGGATGGTTCATAAGCGCGATTTGCGCCGACGAGCTGAAGATAAGGACCAAAGGCAGGACGGTTGAGCAAGGATGCCAGCGTGAACTCACCGATGACGATAGCAAAAGTGATGAATGCACCACTCATGACACCCGAGATAACATTTGGAAAAATGACCTTGAACATGATCCGACCCCAGCCAGCGCCAAGGCTCTGGGCTGCTTCGGTCAGTGTGCGAACATCAATTGTGCGCATGGCAGTGTCGACTGCGCGATACATGTAGGGCAGGGCCAGCGTTACGTAACCAAACATCAGCAACAGATCTGTTGCGCGCGTGGATGAGGTAAATGGCAGCCAAGACGAAGAGTTATAGATGCGCAGATAGCCGAACACGATGACAATTGCCGGAATGACGAGCGGCATCAGTGTGATGAACTCGATCAATGGACGCAGATGCGGCAGACGCAGACGAACCCAATAAGCAGTTGGCACAACAAGCAGCACACCAAAAATGATCGTGAGAATACCAAGCAGGATTGAATAGCCGAAAGTTGCCTGGAAATTAGGATCGCTGAAAACCACGCGATAGGCATCGAAGGAATATTCGCCACGACGCATGCGCAGCGAAAATTCAAAGGTCCCGATCAGCGGAACGAGGAAGTAGATTGCTCCAATGAGGAAGGCAATCCACGCACCGATCTTTTGGAGATTGAACCCCTTTTTCATCGCTGCCACCTTTCGGCACGCATACGCAGCCAAATGTAAAGCAGGTTCGAAAGACCGGTGATAACGATCATGCCGAGAGCCAACGCGTAGCCCAGATTCTGGTTATGCAGAACGTCGCCTCTGATTTGTGCATAGAGCAGGATCGGAACGATGTTGAGCGACGAGCCGGTGAGCGCGTAGGCTGTTGCAATTGCACCAAAGGCGTTTGCGAACAGAAGCAACGTCGTACCGAGCAGGCTTGGCCAGAGAATCGGAAACGCAACCATGCGCCAATATTGAAGATTGGTCGCGCCCAGGATCGAAGAGGCTTCACGCCATTCTTTCTTCAGGCCGTCCAGAGCGGGCGTCAGAATGAGCACCATCAGCGGAATCTGGAAGAACAGATAGGTGATGGTCAGACCGAAAAAGCTTAGAAGGTTGAAGCCGGTCGAGTACAGATTGAAACCGAACCACTCACGCAACAGGATTGTTACGAAGCCGGTACGGCCAAGGGTTGCGAGGAACGCGAAGGCCAGCGGAACGCCAGCGAAATTCGATGCAACGCCCGAGAAGGTCAGAACTGTTGGGCGCAGCCAGCGTGGCAGATTGCCAAGCACCACAGCCCAGGCCAGAAAGAAGCCGATCAATGCGCCACCGAGCGCTGATGCGAGGCTTACTTTGATCGAAATCCAGTAGGCACTCATAATCTGAGGCTGGAAGAGATCATAGACATTCTGAAGCGTGAAATTGCCATCGGGGTCCTGAAACGCACCGATGATGAGATACATTGTCGGCCAAAGCAGGAACAGAATGGCAAACAAGAAGAAAGGCGCGACGCCAATCCACGATAGCGGCAACTGACGCTTTCGCACCCCGCTGACCGGTGCGGTTGTTTCGGCTGATGAACTCATGCGTTCTTTCTTTAAGGCATAATCCCGAAGAGCGGTTCGCTTTTTCGGATGTGATTATGCGTGAAGTAAAGAGACAATGATCTCTTTCGGTCCAGATTCAATACAGTGTTTGCCGGATCTAAAAGTTCAGGAAGCAATGCGACGACCATTTCTGGTCGTCGCATGCCATAACAGGGTGAGTTAAAGCGATTTTTGTGCGTCCAAGAGGGCGTACAGCGCTCTAAATCCTCTTACTGAACGTTTGCGCCAACAACGCTGTCCCAGTTCTTGGTGATTTCTGCCTGAGCGGCCTCAATCTGTTCAAGAGTTGGGAAGATAGCCTTTTCATAGGCTTCTGCAGGTGGAAGCTTGTCGAGCAGTTCCTGTGGGATCTTGCCAGCCTTCGCCATTGCATTGAAGCGGATCGGGTGGCAGTAGCCCTTCAGATAGCCAAGCTGACCTTCGTCGGAATACAGGTGCTCCATCCACAGCTTTGCAGCGTTTGGATGCGGCGCGTAAGCGCTGATCGCCTGAACGTAAACGCCAGCAACAACGCCCGATTTTGGAATTACGGTTTCGATTTCCGGGTTGCCCTTCAGGGTATCACGGTCTGCGAGAGCGTTATAATCCCAACGAATAACGATTGGGGTCGATCCCTGTGCCAGCGAAGCAGCCTTGCCGATGACTGGTACGAAGTTGCCGTTGGCGTTAAGTTCCTTGTAGAATTCAAGACCCTTCTTGCCAGCTTCGGCACCAGGTTCCGCGCCGCGCGCGATGCCTGCAGCGTGAACCCCCAGGATTGCCTGTGCGGAAACGCGTGGATCACCAGCGAGAGCAACCGAGTTTGCGTAATCGCTCTTGAGCAGGTCTTCCCAATCCTGTGGGACGTCTTTAACGATGTCTTTGTTCACTTCGAAACCAAGAACGCCGTAATAGTCGCCGTACCAGTAACCTTCAGGGTCCTTGGCGCTGTCTGGAATTTCGTCCCAGGTTGCGACCTTGTAAGGCTGGATCAGGCCGTCTTTCTTGGCGGTGGTGCCGAAAGCAAAGCCAACGTCGATCACGTCAGGAGCCTGTGGGCCCTTGTTATCCTTGTTTGCCTTGATAGCTTCAATTTCGTCGCCCGAACCAGCATCAGGGTTCAGTTCGTTGACCTTAAGGCCATACTTGTCTTTGAAGCTTTTGATGATTTCGCCGTAGCCACACCAGTCGTGCGGTAGCGCGATTGTGGTCAGTTCGCCTTCGGCCTTTGCCGCAGCGATGAGCTCAGCTGATGGTTCAGCAGCAGCAATAGAAACCCCGCCAACAGCGATTGCAGTCGATAGCGACAGCAGGCGCGCAGTAAATCCAAGCATTGTTTGACTCCCCTGTTAAAGTCGGGCGAACGCTCCCGGTCGATTCCAGTGTTCGCGCACTCCCGATAGCCGTCCTAGATGACGGTTGGATGACAGTTTGCTCAATGTCACAAAATGTCAACGGCGGAAAGTGAAACACGTTTTCAGGGACTTAGCAATTGATCCAAAGGAGTTAACTGCATTTTTATGACAATAAATATGACAAAGGTTTCGTCACTGTCACAATTTAAAAAGACGCTTTTCCTAAAGCGACAGGAGTTTGTCTGCGCGCGGCATGGAGTGCGCAGCGCACTTTCAAACGAAAAATTTTGAAATACTTGCGAAGCGGTTTCGGTTTCGTATGAAATCAAATCTGGATTATTTAGTGACCGCCGCCGCCACCTCCAGCTGCTTGCTTTGGCTTGCGTAACATCACGGCACAAGCTGCGAGCGTGCAGAACATCATCGTGAGTATGAAGAATACGTCGATAAAGGACATGAGCGTTGCCTGCTGGCGCACCATGCCCGACATTTTGGAAATGGCGATTGTCGCGCCATCCAGGCCGGCTGAATTATACTTAGCAGTCAGGTTTGCCAACATCTGCTCAGCCTCGGCATTGCCCCAGCGCACATGTTCAGCCAAACGCTCATAGTGCATATCGCTGCGACGGGTGAGAATGGTGTTGATGACGGCCAGACCAACAGCACCACCGAGATTTCGGGTCAGGTTGAAAAGACCGGAAGCGTTTTTCAGCAGCGCAGGCGGCAAGGTGCCGAGCGCCAGATTGTTGATCGGCACCATGCAAAGCATCAGCGAACAGCCGCGCAGGATCTGCGGCAGCAGAAGCTCATAGAAATCCCAGTCAGCAGTCAGCCCTGTGACCATCCATGTTCCCGCGGCAAAGCCAAGGAAGCCGATCATCATCATCAGGCGAGGGTCCATGCGCGTCGACAGGAATCCTGCTAGCGGTGCAGTAAAGAACATGGCAAGGCCGCTGACAAACAGCGCTTCCCCGATCATCAGGGCGTCGTAACCCCGGATGCTACTGAGAAAGAGGGGATAAAGATAAGTGAGGCCATAAAGGCCAACACCCATCACAAACGAGAACAGTGAGCCAAAGGCAAAGTTGACATTCTTGAAGGCACGTAAGTCCACAATGGGTTCTTCGGCTGTGAACGCTCGGAAGAAGAAGAGAATGCCGCCTATAACCATCACGCCGCTCAGAATGAAGATCGCTTCATCCTGCAGCCAGTCGTTGCGCGGTCCTTCTTCAAGCACGTATTCCATCGAGCCTAAGAAGGCTGCCATGCCCGCGAGGCCCCACCAGTCGAATTTGCTGAGAAGCGAGCTGTCGCCTTCGTCGAAGTCAATGAGGTTCCAAGCTGCGATTGTGACGAGTATGCCTGGTCCGACATTAACAAGAAACAGCCAGTGCCACGAGAATGCGTGGCTGAGATAGCCGCCAACGGTCGGGCCGATGGTTGGTGCAAGCGTCGCGACAAGGCCGATCATCGGCGATACGATGGAGCGCTTTGATGGCGGGAAGATCGTGAATGCGGCTGCAAACACACTCGGGATCATACCGCCGCCGATGAAGCCCTGAATGGCACGATAGACGATCATCTGATCGATATTGGTGGCAGTTGCGCAGAGCATGGAGGCAAGCGTGAAGCCAGCGGCGGAAACCGTAAACAGCACGCGGGTGGAGACAAGACGTCCGAGGAAGCCTGACAGCGGGATCATGATGACCTCCGCAATCAGATAGGAAGTCTGAACCCACGAGATTTCATCGGAACTAGCGCTGAGGCCTGCCTGAATTTCGGACAGCGATGCAGACACAATCTGGATGTCCAGAATTGCCATGAACATGCCGAACACCATTGCAAGAAAGGCAATTGCCTTCTTGGGATCGATGCGATCTTCTGCGGGAGCCATAGGCCCCATCGTGGTGTTTGCAGCCATGAAGGCGCACTCCGAATAGGAAGAGGAACGGCGCGCGAAACTTGTCCGCTGCGCTACCAAATTTTTCTAATGAGCCGTTTTCACGCGCATACCGAAAGCTGTTTCCTAAATCCGGATATGCGCTCTGCAAAGTAATCGCTTCTTTAGTTGACCTTGTCTTCAGGTGCGGTGCGGGTGTCCACATCAACCGTCACGCTGAGACCTGCACGAATTTTGCCCGAATCGAGCGCTTCCTGCGGGATCATGATACGAACCGGAACACGCTGGACGATCTTGGTGAAGTTGCCCGTCGCATTTTCAGGTGGCAGCAGCGAGAACACGGCGCCCGATGCCGGAGCAACCGATGCGACCTTGCCTTCTAAGTAAGGGCCGTCGATGGCATCAACATAGATACGCGCAGTTTCGCCGGTTTTGATGTGGCCGAGTTGCGTTTCCTTGAAGTTGGCATCGATATAGAGCGCATTCACAGGAACGAGTGCTGCGATCTTCTGGCCAGCCGAAACGAGATCGCCCTTCTTGCCGGAAAGATTGCCGACAACACCGTCAAAAGGCGCGCGCAGGGTGGTGAAATTGAGGTCTCGCGCAGCTTTGTCGCGGGCGAGCTCCAGCGAACGCATGGTGCTTTCCGCTTCCTTATACTGCGCATTCAGCACTTCGATATTCGCATTTGCCGAAGCAATCTGCGCATTCGAGCCGGCAAGCTTTGCCTTGGCCTGATCGAGCGCTGACTGTGCGTTATCGAGTTCGGACTGTGCAGAGAAGCGCGTATCATGCAGCTTCTGCACGCGGACCATCGTGCTTTCGGCATTCTTCAGAACGGCCTGCGAAGCCTGTTCGTCTGCCTGCGCCTGCTGCAAACTCGCCTTCGAAGCGTCAACCTGCGCATTGATGCGTGCAAGTGTCTGTTTCTGCGTGTTGAGCTTGGCTTCCGCATCGTCAAGCGCGATCTGATAGTCGCCAGCATCGAGCTGGAAGATCACATCGCCAGCTTTAAGGTGCTGGTTGGCGACAACTGGAATGTTTTCGATATAGCCGGTGACTTTCGGAGCAATCGATGCAATGTCGCCCTGCACATAAGCGTCGTCCGTTGAAACCATGAAGCGGCCAACCGTCCACCAGTCATAACCATACCAAAGGCCGCCAGCGACAGCAACAATGAGAATGCCCGGAAGCAGAACGCGCTTCCCGAAGCCTTTTTTCTTTCCACCCTTTGCGTCAGTGGGCGGGGCGCTTGGTGCTGCCGTATCCGGAGCAGTCCGCGGAGCAAGCCGTTCCCCCATGGGTTCGGCGTTCACTCTGGACTGTTCTCCCTGACCAGCGGGTGTAGGGAATGGACGGATATCAGCCGTATCAACAGACTTGGGGGCGGACATAAGGCAAACTTTCTGTATAACCGCTTCAACGAACCGCTTGGTTCGATGTTGACTTAGAGCAATAAGTCGCCCATATCAAGTGACATCGAACCGTTTGGTTCGAAAAAGTTGCGAGTTTTATACAATGAATCGTGAACAATGCTTAAAGGAAGGTCCTGATGCCACCGTCGACGGTAGCGGTTCAGACCCGATCGCTTGCGAAACCGATGCGGAAAGCACGCGCACGCGCCTTGGTGCAGGACAGGATCCGATAAAGCGTCAGCAAATTCTCGAAGGCGCCCAGAACGTGTTTCTGCGTATGGGCTTTGATGCTGCCAGCATGAACGACATCACACGGGAAGCTGGTGTCTCCAAGGGAACGATTTACGTTTACTTCAACAGCAAGGAAGATCTGTTTGTCGCTTTGTGCGAGCATTATCGCATGACGACATTTAGCCAGATGGTTGCCAAAATCGACAAGGGATTCTCCACGCGCGAAGAGCTCGCCGATTTTGGTGTGACACTGGTCACGCTTATTACATCGACCACAGCGATCCGAGCGCAGCGCATCATTCTTGGGGTTAGCGAACGCAAGCCGGAATTGTCGGCACGTTTTTATGAACGCGGTCCCAAGCGTAGTCACTTGATTATGTCAGACTTTCTGTCCAGGATGATTGACGCTGGAGAGCTGGAGCCGTTCGATCCGCTGGAGAAAGCCTATCAACTCACGGATCTGTTTCTGTCGGGACTTTATCGGCCTCGCCTCTTTGGCGTCCTGACGGAGCCGCCTTCCGAGCAGGCTATTTCCAAGAATGTCGAGAATGCGTTAGAGTTTTTCTTCAGGGCATACGGAAAAAAACAGTCTGATGTTTCAAAATAGTACATCGGGCTCGCGCCGAGACGCTGTTTCACGGAAATCTCATTTGTAAATCATTTTTCATTTGCCCCTGCCTTATTTCGACATGCTTTTTGTGTGTAATACATAGCAATCAATTTATTGCGGGTTGCATAGCAGCCCATTTTTTATGTGACTTATAAGTGATTGAAGGCCTGATGAAGACGATTCGCCGCCGGTATTTTTTGGCGCCAGATGAAGCTCGTTCATGCTTTATTACCAAGGATATTATGCAATGACTCTCGACTTAATTCATTTCCCAAATTTCAAAAAGACATTCTTCGGCACGTCGTTTCAGGGCGACTCTTTGGCACTTCTGACGCGTATCCGAGATGAAATCGGATGTCGTTACATTATGCACACCTATCGTGGGCGAGTAGGGGATTGTACGAAGACAAACTCGTCTGACCTAACTGTGGTTATGACGTTTCCTTCGAGTTGGGTCACACGGTACTCGACAAAAAACTATTTTGTAGTTGATCCGATTTTCCAGGAGGATGCTCCTTACTTCAGAAATGATTCCGGCGGCATTGTGCGGGATCTCAAATTGGACGCGGATGTCTGTCCAGATGTAGCGGAGATGATGCAAGATGCCGAGAAGCACGGACTCGGCAATGTTTTCCTCGCCGTTTCTGCACGCAATCCGAAAGCAGCATCTGGTTGCACACTATTTTGTTTTGATCTGGGCGAGGGAGAACCGCGCGATTATTTCGTCTCCAGGATGCGTCCACGATTGCTTAGCGTTTCCGGCATCATTCACAATAAGCTCTGCGGGTGTGACGAAACGAAATCTGCTGCATCACTTTTGACCCCGCGTGAGATTGACTGTCTGCGATGGGCTGCAAATGGCAAAACCGATGGTGAGATCGCGGAAATTCTCAGCATTGCTCGTTGGACCGTTGTGACCTATCTTCAAAATGCGAAGATCAAGCTCAACTGTTCAAACCGGACGTCTGCTGTGGCGACCGCCCTTTCGCTGGGCCTTATTGAGATGCCCGAAGTGGCGCATCTGATTTAATTTCGGGGTCAGCGCCAAACTGTTGACACCGGGCGCTCAAGCTTCCGATGCTTCCTGGCCACATGAGTTAGGCGATTTTTCGCAATGGAAGCCGCGCGCTGTCTATTGCGTCGATTAGCCTTGTCGTGTTCTGCGCAGGATTTTCATCGGGATTCTCGAACACGATATGGCTGAGTTCCACGCTAGCGGTCTTGCCTGAAAGGGTGAGCCGGAAGTAGGCATAGACACCCCTACTACGAAACTCCATGTCGAGAACAATGGAAGGGGGGCCGTACCAGTCGCACTGGAACTCACCGCCATGCCCCAGCTCGAGAGTACCAGGGAAGAAATGCAACTCCGTCGCCGAAGCGACGATATCGGCAATGTTTGCAAACAATTCGCAGCGTATGAAGGCGATATAGTCGGCAGGATCAACTAGTCGAAGTTCAGCAACGACTTCTCGGATGTTTTCGGCAATGATTGCCTCGCGTTCGTTTGAGAATTGAAGACTCTTCATCGTGTAACCGCCGATCAGTAAGAACAGACTGATAATATATTAGAATACTCTAAAGTCATCTGAAAACCTGTCATCGTATAGTATGCCGGGCATTGATGACGCGGATCAGTTCGGCGACCGCCTTATAGAATTCAGGTGCGATCATCTGGTCGACATTCACCTGCTTATAGAGAGCACGTGCCAATTGTACATCCTCAAATACTGGAATGGAATTTGCGGTTGCTATTTCTCTTATCTTGAGGGCGATGAGATCTTGTCCTTTTGCAACAACGATTGGTGCTGCCTCCTCATGAGGTCGATAGCGTAATGCTACAGAAAAGTGGGTCGGATTTGCGACAATCAGCGTGGCTGTTGGAACTGCGTTGATCATGCGGCGCCGAGCGCGGTCGCGGCCCAGCGAGCGCAGCCGTGCTTTAACCAGTGGATCGCCTTCTGACTGCTTGAGCTCGTCCTTTATTTCCTGCTTGGTCATGCGCAGTTCCTGTTTCCAGTGAATGCGCGACCATGCAAGATCGAAGCCGGCAATCGCGGTGATCGCGAGGACATTTGCCACCAAAAGCCGCACGAGATTCTCACGCAGAAACTCGGGTAATGCGCTCGGGTCGGTAGCGACCGCTTCGGTGAAGAGGTTATTGCCTTTGAAGAAGACAAAGAAAACGATCACGCTGGCGGCAACGAATTTTGCCAATGATTTGAGGAATTCGACCTGACCGGCACGACCGAAAATGCGCGTCCAGCCTTTGAGCAAGGAAATGCGCGATGCTTGTGGGCGAATACGTTCACCGACCAATCGCGGCGCATTTTGGAAGACAGAAGCAGCAATGCCTGCAAGTGGAATGATGATGAAGACCGGAATGAGGGCTGCACCGACAGAAAGCGACAGAATGCCAAACAGATGGCTTGCATCTTCCGCGCTGTTTAGAGTCCAATCTTCTGGACGGTCCATTAGTTCGCGCAAGAAAACAGCCAGTTTGGTTGTTGCGGGTGCCGCGACGAAGACCGCAATCACCAGAAAGGATGCGATACCAGCAAGGATTGGCGTTTCGCGGGAGAAAGGCATGTTGCCCTTGTCCAAAGCGTCGCGGATCTTTTTCTCGGTCGCGTCCTCGGTTTTACTCTCTTTATCGGTATCGTCGGACATATGTTACACGCAAGATTAGAGCGCATTCCGAACAGTGTGAAACGGTTTTTCGGACAGAGATGCGCGTTAGGACAGTTGACTAGAATGCCGATCCGCTCCAATCAGTTCGGCGCCCTATTTCGGGTCTGCGCCTGGATCGAGAGTGATGATACCGCGCTCAGAAAGATCGATAGCGATGCGTGCAATTGCGCGCCGTGCGTTTGCGATGTTCTGACTGGTGATGTTGCCTTGTTCGGCTGCCAATTCGCTTTCGACCATACGGCGACCGCGTGTGGAAAGCGAGGATAGCACCATTTCCTGAAGAGACGTGTCGGCACCACGCAATGCGGTTGCAATCTGTTCGGTCTGGACTTCATCGAATAGCAGAAGACGGGCGCGTTGCGAGAGACGTTCGACATCTTCAAAGTTGAAGAGTTTCGCCTTGATGCGTGCGATGTCGTCTTGACTGAGATCTTTGAGACTAGACATGAGCTCTTCCATCTCCTGCCGGTCGAGCTGGTTGAAGATATTGGCGATCTGGCCGTGATGGGCTTTGACAGGGCCTGCATCGGTGCGGCCGAGCAGGTCGCGGCGCAATACATCTTCCAGAAGATCGGCTGCAGCTGGTGCAACATTCCCAATATGCAGCGAACGCTGCACGACGGCACTGCGCAACTGTGGCGGTAGACTTACAAACATGCGGGCGGCGAGATCCGATGGCAGCTTGGAGACGATATAAGCGATGATCTGCGGATGCTGATCCGAGAGATAGGCCTGCAGGCTCTCAACCGGCAGTCTCGCAAGTTGTACCCAAATGGATTCCTGAACTAGCTGCGGCTGAACGCGCTCTTCAAACACGGCATCGGCTTCGTCTTGCGGCAAGGCTTCGCGCAGCAGGCCTTCAAAGCGCTGTGCTGCCTCTGAAACGGGCGCGCCTTCGGCAAATGAATCTTCGAACTGTTTCACCAGATGTTCAAAGTCGAGCGGTGAAATGGGTTCAAGCGTGCGGGCATGGCCTGCAAGCTTGCGCAAATCGTCGGCGTTGAAATGTTTGAGCAGCCGAGCGGCAGAAGGGCGGCCGATTGCGACAAGGATCGCAGCCGCTTTCTGCGGACCGGAAAGAGTGTCAACCACTCCGCTTGTGCTGTCATCGAGAGGCTTCTGCGATTCATTATCGGCCATGGTCGATCCGTTACTTACCGATGATTTCGGTGAGGCTGACGCCGAAGCGCGAAGAATCGTCTTCAAGAACGATAACTTCACCGCGCGCAATCACTCGCCCATTGACGACGATATCGACCGGGTCGCCGATCTGCTTGTCGAGGGTGATAACAGCACCGCGACCAAGCTTCATTAGATTGGCGACAGGCATGGTTGTTCCGCCCAGCACGACCTGAACGTCGACCGGAATGCCCATGATGAGCTCGAGATTGGGCTTCGCTGCGCCTGTCTTTTCAGCGCGCGGCTTATCTTCCTGCAACTCTTCGATTGCTTCGTCGAGCTCATGCTGCATTTCTTCATCCTTGTTCTTGCTCATGCCTGCCCCGCAATTTCAACGGTCGCCTTCTTGACGGCGCGACGTACGAAAACAGGTAATGCGTTCTTTTCTTTTGGCGAAGGCTCGCTCATAGGAGGAAAAGCCTGCTCCTCAATACGAGCAACTGCTGCCGTAACATTGCGCGCCTGACGCACATCACGGGAAAGAGCCTTTCGCACTCGGTTCAGCTCCTCAATCGCTTCATCCATTTCCCGACGAACGCGGGCAGTTTCAGCGATACGGGCTTCAATGCGGACGGTTTCATCTGCAAGATCGGTACGCTGGTTCTGCAAAGATTTTGCAACGCGCTCCAGACCGTTGGAGGCCGCAGCCACACGAAGCGTTAGCAACTTGCCCAGCTTGATTGTCTCATTGGCCTTGCGCCCGACGATGATGAGCGCGCCGAGCGAGCCGAGAGCCATCAGCGTGGAAAGTATGTTAGCCAGCAACAAGCTCATCGATGAGATCCTCTTCCTGATTGACCGCATCGCCAACCTTGACTGTAAAGTGAATGCCGGACTTCCCGAGCGTGCATTTGAAAAGCTGCTGATCGCCAGCACGCAAACGCACCTGTTCCATTGCATCCGTCGGCAGCTTCAGAACCTGACCGATTTCAAGTTTTGAAAGAACGTCGAGCGTTAGGCTTCCTTGCTGGATGAAGGCTTCAAGCTCGATCCGTGCGCGGCTGACTTCGCTGCGCATTCGCTTGCTCCAAGCAGGATCTGCTTGATCCAGCGGGCGGCGCAGGAATGCAGCCACGGCGTCTTGCATCGGCTTATGAGTGCTGCGGGGCAAAAGAAGATGCACGGCCCCTGTCTTACCTGCCGCTACCACATCAATGCGGCAGACGAAGAGGCGCGAATGCTCGAATTCGTCGCGGTTGAACTCGGCCGTGTCCGTGCATTCGCCAGCGGCAAACAGCGCCTGCGAAGTGGTTGCGAATACCTGATCAAGAGCTGCAGCCATGTGAGACGTCAGTAGGCTCGAGATTTTGCGCTCCAGCAAACCGAACGGACGTTCCAGATCGAAGTTGCCGAGATTTCCCTGTGCGCCAAACATGGCCTCAATGATAGAAAATACCATTGCCGCATCGGCGGTTAGGTAAAGTGTACATCCCCAACGATCGGCTTTGAGGGGCGCGATGATCGCAGCCTTACCCATGATGGCATCGAATGAAGCATTGTCCGCAGCTTCAACCTGGCCTGCTTCCGCATCAAATGCAGCAGCGCTGCCCTGTTTGAGACGGCCGCAAAAATGCGCAGACGCATCCTTGAACACGTGTGAAAGCGACTTCAGATCGTCGCCCGACAATCCTGCCGCTCGTAACAGATTTTCAGCAAGCGCGTCGTTTTTGCGGCTCTGGCCCTGAGTGGTCATATCAGGCTGCCTGCTGGATCGGCGTTGTCGCCATTGTTTCCTGCTCGACAACGTCGATGCTTGGACGTTCATAAGCTGAGATGGTCTTGCGGCCGTATTCAACGGCGATCTGTGGCAGAGAACCGTTCATATATGCAAGCAGTGTCTGCTTAACTACGGTGTAAAGACGGTTATTCTTGTCTCGCGTCGACTTGATCTTGGTAGCAATCGGGCCAACGACACCATAGGAAAAAAAGATACCCGCGAAGGTACCAACAAGCGCCGCACCAATCAGATGGCCCAGTACTTCGGGGGACTGGTTGAGCGCACCCATCGCTTTAATAACACCAAGAACAGCTGCGACGATACCTAGGGCCGGCAGCGCTTCGGAAATGCTGACCATCGCCTGGTAAGGCTTGAGCTTGTCGCGCGAAAGCGTGTGGATTTCTTCATCCATAAGCGCTTCAATTTCATGTGAGCGAACATTGCCAACGATGATAAGGCGGCAATAATCGCAGATGAAGTGGATGAGATCGTCTCTCTTCAGGATGCTGGGATATGCCTGAAAGATCGGCGATTCCTTGGGGTTGTCGATATGGGCTTCCACTTCGTTGCGCGACTTGGCGCGCAGCTCACGCATCAGGCTATAAAGCAATCCGAGAAGATCGAGATAATCACGCTGCTTTGGCACTGCATTGGTGAAGGCCTCAACGCAAGCCTTGCCCGTATCTTTCACAAGTGAAAACGGGTTGGCGATGAAGAATGTGCCAAGGGCTGCGCCAAGAATAATGACGAATTCCCACGGCTGAACAAGCACGCCGACGTGACCGCCCATGGCGATGAAACCGCCGAGCATACAGCCCAGTGTGATGGCGAGGCCGATGAGAATACCCAAAGCGCAAGACTCCCGTTGGTTCGAACTTATTTCGCACTCTAGGGAATGCGCCTTGCGCGAAGCTTGTCACATGACGCTAAAATGCATCAGCTTCGGACAAGCTTGAGGCTGCATAAAGGTTGCGAAAAATTGCAGGGGGTTCTCGCTTGGTCAACACGATGATGAGTTATCGGCTGATCGCGTCCGATATGACGCGGTCGTTGCAGCGTGTTTCGAAGGAGCCGCTGGTCGAGCGAGAAACCGCCTATTACAAAGAGAACATCGGCAAGGTGAAATCCATTGATGATTTCATGTCTGACACCCGACTCTATAACTATGCCATGAAGTCATTCGGCCTGGAAGACATGGCCTATGCTAAGGCTTTCGTTCGTAAGATACTCACTGAGGGCGTCAAAGACGATGACGCCATGGCGAACAAGCTGACCGACAAGCGGTATAAAGAGTTTGCGACGACATTCGATTTTGCAGGCAAGGGTGAAAAAGCCACCGACGGCACGGCCGCCCAGCAAGGTGTGATGGATAAGTATATCCGTCAGACACTGGAGACAGAGGCTGGCAGCCAGAACGAGGGTGTCCGTCTGGCACTCTATTTCGAGCGCAAAGCGTCCACCATTACCAATGCGTACGAAATCCTTGGCGATAAGGCTTTGCTAACCGTTATGCAGACAACGTTTGGCTGGCCCTCGGTGATGTCAAATGCCGACATCGACAAGCAAGCGAAGATGATCGAGGCCAAAGTCGATTTTTCGAGAATGTCAGATCCTGATTATGTATCGAAGATGATCTCGCGCTTCACGGCCATGTACGAGATGAACAATCCAACCACGAGCAGCCCTGCATCTATCGCCTCGCTGTTGTTGGGTGGCACGTCATCGGTCGGCATATCGTCGAGCATTCTGACTACTTTGCAGAACTTCAAGCCGGGCGGACGTTGATAAATGCAAAATAATTCCATCTACGTAGGGCTGTCTTCCCTTGTCACACTTGAACGGCGGATGGATGCCATTGCGCATAATGTGGCAAATATTTCGACGCCGGGCTTTCGCGGCGAAGGCACGAAATTCAATACAATCGTCTCCAACAAGGCAAGCGAAGACGTAAGCTTCGCGACAGCAGGCAAGAGCTATATTCGCACAGAAGCGGGCTCAATGCTGGAAACCGGTAATCCTTTTGATGTTGCCGTCAAAGGCGATGCCTGGATGTCGGTCAACACCCCGCAGGGTGTTGTCTATACTCGCGACGGCCGCATGAAGATGATGCCAACCGGTGAACTGGTGTCTGTCACAGGCAATTCGGTTCTGGATGTGGGCGGTGCGCCTATCGTTCTCAATCCGGATGGCGGTGCGCCGAAGATTTCCAGTGACGGTGCTGTCTACCAGAACGGCGCACAGATCGGTGCAATTGGCCTGTTCTCGATACCAGTAGATGCCGATCTCACCTATGCAGGCAATTCCGGTGTTGTACCAAGTAAGCCCGCGCAGGCTGTCGTTGACGATATGAGTGTTGGAGTTGTGCAGGGGATGATCGAAGGTTCCAATGTTGATGGCATGACGGAAATGACCCGTCTCATCAGCGTTAGCCGAGCTTTTGAGCAGGTGAATAATCTACTTTCACAACAGGAAAGCACAGTGGCTGAAGCCATCAGGACGCTGGGCTCCAAAAACGGATGACTCCTGACTTACCGCTCGCGCGGCTCGCCGCCTTTGCCCGCCAACAATCGATAGCGCCAAAGTCTCTGACAGGAATTGGCGGTACGGTGAGCGATGTGTCGCGTTCGGCGATTGCAGTGCGGGGCCTCTCGCGCAATGCGCGCTTGGGTGATGCGGTGGCTATCCGCACTGACAGTGGTCAGAGCCTTGCTGAGATCATTCGTGTGGCTGATCATCAGGTGCTTGCGAAGCCGTTTGATGATCGTATAATTCCCTCACTTGGCGCTGCTGTGTTTGAAGAAGGGCCGCTTCGCATTCGGCCTGCGCCGGAATGGCGGGGCAGGGTAATCAATGCATTGGGCGAAGCGGTGGATGGAAAAGGCTCACTCCAACCCGGTTTACGCCCCATGGCATCGGAAAACCTTCCACCAGCTGCGTTGCGACGCGCACGCGTGGATCGCGGATTGCGGACCGGCGTCAATGTAATCGATATTTTCACGCCGCTCTGTTTTGGGCAACGTATCGGCATTTTTGCAGGCTCAGGTGTGGGTAAATCCACCTTGCTCGCCATGATGACCCGCGCTGCCGATTTCGATACGGTTGTTCTGGCACTGACCGGTGAACGCGGTCGCGAAGTGCGCGAGATGCTCGAAGAAACAATGGCGGGGCATCTCGATAAAACGGTAACGGTGGTTGCGACCGGCGACGAAAGCCCGATGATGCGCCGCCTTGCCCCTAATACAGCAACCGCGATTGCGGAATATTTCCGCGATCTTGGACAGAATGTCCTGCTGATTGTAGATTCCGTCACACGCTTTGCCCATGCTGCGCGCGAGGTGGCTATTGCCGCGGAAGAGCCGCCGGTATCGCGGGGTTATCCGCCAAGCGTGTTCAGTCAGTTACCGCGTTTGCTAGAGCGCGCTGGTCCCGGCATTACTGACGCGGGTGGCAGTATCACGGGCATTTATTCGGTGCTGGTCGATGGTGACGATCACAATGACCCGGTCTCCGATACCATTCGCGGCACGTTGGATGGGCATATTGTTCTTGATCGCGCAATTGCGGCTCAGGGACGTTATCCGGCAGTCGATATTCCTGCATCGGTTTCGCGTCTGGCAAAACATAACTGGACACCAGAACAGCGCAAGCTTGCCACTCAGTTGCGCAGTATGGTTGCACGTTTTGAAGAGACGCGCGATCTGCGTGCGATTGGTGCCTATCAGAAGGGTAATGACGGATTGCTGGATCAGGCCGTCGATTTTGTTCCGCGCATTTATGATGCGCTCCAACAATCGCCTGAGACAGGGCTGTCTGCTGACCCCTATCACGATCTTGCCGCGGCACTGCGCGGGGAAAAACAGGCATGAAGGTCATGAAGACGGGTTCGCGTAAAACCATGGAAGAGTCCATTCTTGCTGACTTGGCAGCAGAGGTGGAAGCTGCGACTGTGAGGGAAACCAAAAAGCCGCAAAGTCAGGTTGACCGCTATCTCAAGATTGCGGCGATCACACTTGCTGTTGGCTGCTCGATGCTTCCGTTCGTCACCTATCTTCAGCGTGTCGATCTGAGCCAGGATAAGAAGACCGACAGCAAGATTGTTGATCCGCTTGACCGCTCCGACCAGAAGACCGTGCGTCATTTTCCGTCCTTCCGCCCGAATGATCAAGTCGCCCCGAGCGAGGATATCGACACCACCACAACAGGTTCGGTCATGTCGAACGGCAAGGGTTTGCCTGGAACAGGTGCGGGTAATGGTCGTGAAGGCGGCGAGAGGCAGACATTGCCAAAGCCGGTATTCGCATTGCGGGAAGTGGTCGGCGGTATGGCGATGATCGAAGATACGTCGGGCTATTGGTTCGTGGAAAAGGGTTCGCTCCTGCCAGACGGCAGCCATCTGGTTTCCATCGGCCGGGGTAATCAGGTCGGAATGTGGAAGCTGACGACATCATCTGGCGATGTGATCGAAATGCGCAGATGAGGCCATGAGCTGGCCTTTTTGAAGCTTGCGTAAATCTGCCTTGAAAACAGATTGGTTCACTTCTCTGAATCAGAGTCGATATTAATATAACTATCTGATTTAAATATATTTTATGAACGTTATCCAAGTGTTGGAATGCTCTGCCTTTGCGAAACCTTGCTCTACGCAAGCTTGACGCAAGTTCCGGCCTTTAAGTTAACGAACTGTAAAGGCGGGAAACTCAATGAGCTCCATTCATCTTTTCGATCTGGCTGCAAGGCAGGCGCAGTGGTTGTCGGTACGACAGGCCACGGTTGCAGGCAATGTCGCCAATGCGAATACGCCAGATTTCCGGGCGCGCGACGTTCAGCCCTTCGCTGACGTGCTGGACAAAACCCAGCTCACCATGGCTGCAACAAGCTCGCAGCATCTAGAGGTTGAGGCGAATGGCATCGCAGGCGCGCGGCTGCGCCCGGAAGATATCACCGAGCAGACCCATTCGGGCAATACGGTCGATGTCGAGCGAGAAATGATGAAGGCAGGCGAGATCTCGCGTGAATATTCGCTTAACACAAGCATCGTCAAAGCGTTTCACCGTATGATGCTGACTGTAGCGAAGGGGTAAGCCGTGTCGGATGCCTTGCAAAATACCCTCAAGATTGCCGCGTCAGGACTGTCGGCTCAGTCGACCCGGTTGCGCATCGTTTCTGAAAATCTTGCCAATGCGCAGGCGACAGCCAAGACCGCCGATACCGATCCTTACCGCCGCAAAACTGTATCCTTCCGCACTGAAATCGAACAGGGTACGGGTGCTGCCGAAGTCAGGGTTGCTGAAGTCGGTAAGGATACGTCGGCCTTTATCGAACAATATGACCCAAGCCATCCGGCAGCGGATGCGCGTGGCTATGTGAAATATCCAAACGTCAACATGGTCGTCGAGATGGCGGACATGCGTGAAGCTAACCGTTCTTACGAAGCCAATTTGCAGGTCGTCAAACAAGCCCGAGAGCTGATTTCAATGACCATCGATCTCCTGAGGAGCACATAATGTACGACTCAATCATGAGTGTTTCGGCGCGAAACGCTCTATCGCGTCTTTCTGAAACGGTTGCTGAAAAGAGCGTGGGCTCGACCTCGGCCCCGCAAGCTATTCCAACAACGTCCGGCGCTTCTTTCGGAGAAGTACTGTCGCAGATGACGGATTCCGTCGGACAGAAGCTACAGGCCGCGGAAGCCAAATCGATCCAGGGCATCAAGGGCGACGCACCGCTGCGTGATGTGGTCGGTTCGGTCATGGAGGCTGAGCAGTCGCTTCAGACGGCAATCGCGATTCGTGACAAGATCGTACAGGCCTATCTCGAAATCAGCCGTATGCCGGTTTGAGTGCTCTCAGTGAATAAGGACCTGCTATGAAAGCCCTGACGATTGCCGCAACCGGTATGAACGCCCAGCAGCTCAATCTGGAAGTGATCGCCAACAACATCGCCAATATCAATACGACAGGCTTCAAGCGTGCCCGCGCTGAGTTCTCCGATCTTCTCTATCAATCGGAACGGACAGCTGGAGTGCCAAATCAGGCCAATCAGGCAATCGTTCCCGAAGGCGCGCTGGTCGGGCTTGGTGTTCAGACAGCCGCAGTGCGTAATCTGCATATTCAGGGCAGCTTCAATCAAACCGGCAATCCCTATGACGTGGCGCTGACGGGTCGCGGCTGGTTCCAAATCCAGAGCCCGACGGGAGAAACGCTTTACACGCGCGCTGGTGCATTCAACAAGAATGCCGACGGCCAGCTGGTAACGCTCGATGGCAATCCGGTCGAACCTGCGATCACCATTCCACCTGACGCCATTGAGGTTACCGTTACAGAGACCGGTCAGGTTTTCGCCAAGCTGCAGGATCAGGTCAATCAGGTCGATCTCGGTCAGCTGACACTTGCCAATTTCACCAACGAAGCCGGTCTGGAGCCACTGGGTGGCAATCTCTACCGCGAAACGGAAGCCTCTGGTGGCCCGTTGGTCGGTGTCCCGGGTGATCCGGGCTATGGCGCGATCAAGCAGGGTTACCTCGAAGCATCAAACGTCGATCCGGTGAAGGAAATCACCGATTTGATTTCGGCACAGCGTGCCTATGAAATGAACTCGAAGGTCATTCAGGCAGCTGACGAAATGGCCGCTACTGTATCGAAGAATCTGCGCTAAAGCATCAGAAATGCTTTCTTTTTGTTTCCACGCACATCTTGGTCCGAAAACCGGTTCCACTTTTCGGGATGTGCTCCAACGGTGATGGCGATGAGTTATGCGAAGGCGATTTCCCGGAAAACAAGGCTGGTCACTGCCGCCCTTCTGCTGTCCGCAGTAATGGGGTCTGCGACCATGGCCGTAAGCGCTGCCGACCGCATAGCTTTTGTCGTGCCTTCGGCAACCGTCTATCCCGGTCAGATTGTAAGCGATACCGCACTGCTGGAAAAGAAGTTCTTCATCAGCGCACCGGCTGCAAGCCAGTATGTGCTGTCGCAAGATCAGGCGGCAGGCAAGGTTGCACGCAAGACGCTGCTTCCGGGCAAGCCGATCCTCGTATCTGCCCTTAGTGAGCCATCGCTGGTCAAGCGTGGTGTTCCGGCTCCGTTAGTATTCACGTCTGGTACGCTTGTCATCACCGCTATGGGCACACCGCTTGAATCGGGTGCTGCTGGCGATTTTATCAAAATCCGTAATATCGATAGTGGTATCATCGTGTCGGGCACAGTGCTTGCGGATGGCCGTATTCAGGTGGGGATGCAGTGAGAAAAGCACGCGCAGCCCTGATTGCCCTTCTGGCTATTGCACTGCAGCCCGTTGCGGGCTTTGCGGATGAATCATCCAAGAACGCGCGCGAGTTTGGGTCGGCCGTAGAAGCCGACGCAGACTGGCTTGGCTCAGGTGGCGATCCGTCGAAAATGACTTATGCCGAACTGGGCAGGGGCAGCGCTGTTGCGCGCCTGAAAGACATTGCGACCATTCAGGGCGTACGTGAAAATCAGCTCGTAGGTTATGGTCTCGTTATCGGTCTGAAAGGCAGCGGCGACAGTCTGCGCAATTCGCCTTTCACGGAACAATCCATGCGCGCCATGTTGGACAATTTGGGTATCAGCGCTCCGCGCAATTCGACCCGTTCCAAGAACACCGCAGCTGTTATCGTAACCGCCAATCTGCCCGCATTTGCAGGAACCGGCTCCCGTATTGACGTGACTGTGTCTTCGCTGGGTGACGCAACATCGTTGCAAGGCGGTACGCTGGTGATGACGCCCCTGATGGGTGCAGATAATCAGGTTTATGCGGTCGCGCAGGGTAACATGATCGTTTCAGGATTTTCGGCTGAAGGCGAAGCTGCGAGCATAACGCAGGGTGTTCCGACCTCGGGCCGTATCCCGAACGGTGCTCTTGTTGAGCGCGAAGTTGCAGGCAATTTCGGCAATGACAGTGAAATGGTCGTCGAATTGCGCGACCCTGATTTCACCACTGCTGTACGTGCCGCCGATACGATCAACGTTTTTGCCAAACGCCGGTATGGCCGCGGTGTGGCGATTGCACGCGATGCCAAGACCATTCGGCTTCAGCGTCCGAAGAACGTGCCTGCCGCTCGCTTCCTTGCTGAGCTGGAAGGTTTGCCAATCACCACGGATGAAGTTGCGCGCGTCGTCGTGGATGAACGAACGGGCACGGTCGTCATTGGCGAGAAAGTACGGATTTCCAAAGTGGCGATCAGCCATGGTAGCCTGACCGTGCGCGTGACGGAAACACCGATAGTCGTCCAGCCGGATCCATTTAGCTACGGCGAAACTGAGGTTGAGCCGAATACTGATATTGCGGTCAATCAGGGTGACTCCAAGATCGGCATCCTGACGGGGGCCAATCTTGAAAACCTTGTCAAAGGACTGAACCAGATCGGCGTTAAACCAAATGGCATCATTGCTATTCTGCAGGCTATCAAGACTTCAGGTGCCCTTCACGCAGAACTGGTGGTGCAATGATTATGGCTAGATACGTCATTGGCTTTGGTTCAGTTCTTGCAGTGCTTTTCGGTACAGGTTTTCCGGCTTTTGCACAGCAGCCGCTTCCACCTGTTCCAGCCCCAAATCAGGCCGAAGGGCTCGCGCCATCAACCGCTGCTCAGCAGTTGGCGGCTTCTGCGCCCATCGGCAATCTTGATGAAATTCGCAAATTCTGCGGCAACATCGACGATCAGGCCGCTGATGCGCGCTATTCGCTGCAGGCCAAGCAGCTTGCTGATCTCAAGGCCGACGTTGAAGAGCGTATGCGCGCGCTGGAAGCCAAGCGCAAAGAATATGAGATGTGGCTGAAGCGTCGCGACGAGTTCGTAAACAAAGCACAGGATTCCCTTGTCGATATCATCTCCAAGATGAAACCTGATGCGGCTGCGGCGCAAATGTCGCTGATTGGCGATGAAGCGGCGGCGGCTTTGATACTCAAACTCAATCCGCGTGTTTCGAGCATCATCCTCAATGAAATGCCGCCTGAAAAGGCAGCCAAGCTCGCAAGGGTTATTGTTGGTTCGCAGCGCACGACCGCAGCGCCGCAGCTCACCAGGGAACAGCGCGCGCAGGCGGAATCCGGGAATTCGGTGCAATGACGAAAAGCATAAACAAAGCGCTCTTTGCAGCGGCAACCTTAGCCCTTTTAGCGGGCTGTGCCACAAAGCCGGAAGAGATCGGCCGTGCGCCGGACCTTTCGCCTGTGGCGGCTAATCTCGGTGTCCAGAACAACCCGCAATATAGCGGCTATCCTGTTCGCCCAAGCAAGGCATCCTATTCGCTTTGGGATCAGCGTTCTACGAACTTCTTCAAAGATCCACGCGCCGCCGAGCCCGGCGATGTCCTGACGGTTATCATCTCGATAAATGATCGGGCGAACATGGACAACAAGACCGATCGTGAACGCGTGTCGAAAGGCCTCTACGGCGGTGGCGCTTCGTTCGACACAAGTAGCCTTTCGGGTGCAGGAGCAGGTGGTACCATGGATGCGTCGGTCAACACGCGATCAAACAGCTCATCGAAGGGCAAAGGCACGATTGAGCGCAGTGAAGATATCCGTCTGCAGGTCGCAGCCATTGTCACCGATACGTTGCCGAACGGTAATATGATCATTCGTGGTTCGCAGGAAGTGCGCGTTAACAACGAGCTGCGCGTGCTAAACGTTGTCGGTGTTGTACGTCCGCGCGATATTTCAGGCAACAACACCATTTCCTACGACAAGATTGCCGAGGCGCGTATTTCTTACGGTGGACGCGGTCGCCTGAGCGAAATTCAGCAGCCGCCTTACGGTCAGCAGATTCTCGATCAGATTTCTCCGTTCTGAAGTTGAGCAGGTATGAGCGATACGGCAATCGATAAGGACGGTAAAGCAAAAGGCTCTTTGGTGGGCCTGTTGGGCGCTGTTGCAGTGCTGACTGCAATCGCTGGCGGTGGAGGATGGTATCTGGGTGGCGTTATCTCAGATGACCAGCAAGCCGCAGTTAAATCGACGACGAAGGAGGACAAGCCGAAGCAGGGTGATTTTGAATCGCGCTCCATTGGAACCATCATCCCTCTGCAGCCGATTGTGACCAATCTTGGTATTCCTCAGACCACATGGGTCCGACTTGAGGCGGCGCTTGTTGCAAAGCCGGGCCGTGAAATTCCGCCCTCAGTTGCGGCCAGTGTGGGCGATGATTTCATGAGCTTCCTGCGGAGCGTCAATCTCATGCAGTTGCAGGGTGCCGCTGGTTTGGCCTATTTGCGTGCCGATCTTGAAGAACGGGCGCGGATGCGTTCGGAAGGCGCGGTCGACCGCGTTTTCATTTCGACGCTGGTAGTAGAATGAAGAAAATTTTCGCCCTGAGTGGCTTGCTGACGTTGGTCTTTATTTCTGTTGCCCATGCACAAGCCTTGTCACTGGATAGTCTTCTTCCAGCCGGAAGTGGTGCAGCCAGCGGACAGATTGTTCAGCTGTTTGGCATTCTGACGGTTCTGTCGGTGGCGCCCGGCTTGCTGATCATGGTCACAAGCTTCACCCGTTTTGCCATTGCATTCTCGCTTTTGCGCTCGGGGCTTGGGCTTCAGACGGCTCCTGCAAGCATGGTGATGATCTCGCTGGCTTTATTCATGACCTTCTATGTCATGGCACCAGTGTTTGATCGTGCCTGGAACAATGGCTTGCAGCCTTTGATGCGCAATGAGATCACGCAGGACGTGGCATTTCGTGAAATTTCGAATCCATTTCGGGAATTTATGATGCGCGAAGTGCGCGACAAGGACTTACGCCTGTTTGAAGATCTAGCAGATCCGGCATTTCGCACGGGTGAAGACGGCATTGTTGATTTCCGCGTGTTGGTTCCGGCCTTCATGATTTCTGAATTACGACGTGGTTTTGAAATCGGCTTCCTGATCGTTCTGCCGTTTCTGGTGATCGATTTAGTGGTGGCGACGCTCACCATGTCGATGGGTATGATGATGTTGCCGCCGACCGTGATATCCCTGCCGTTCAAAATACTATTTTTCGTGCTGATCGATGGCTGGAATATCTTGGTCGGAAGCCTGATACGATCATTCTCCTAAGTCGACGGGTGCCAAATCAATAGCTTGTTAGGCATTTCTAACAAAAGTGCGAAGCGGCTTTGTGTGGGATAATGCGCCAAAAAAATGGGTTTAGAGCGGTACCAACGTTTCCATTTTAACTGGACTGCAATACGCCTCCCAAGGAGGTGGCATCCTCCAAAATGAAGGTTCATTAAAAACGATCGCATTATATTAATATATTCTTAACAATTGGATTATAGTGCTACTAGCCATAGTAGGTCCCACGCGTTTCGTGGTGACAGGCATGATGCCGCTCTCCTATGCCGGTAATTTTCAATCCGGCCTGTCCCTCAAGTTTGTTTTCCCAAGGGGCAATTCAATGTCTAGCATTCTTACTAACTCTTCAGCTCTTACCGCTCTTCAGACCCTTTCCTCGACCAACAAGTCGCTGGAAACCACGCAGAACCGTATTTCGACCGGCTTGCGCATCGGTGAAGCTGCTGACAATGCATCTTACTGGTCGATTGCAACCTCGATGAAGTCCGACAACAAGGCCAATTCGGCTGTTCAGGACGCTCTTGGCCTCGGTGCCGGCAAGGTCGACACTGCATATACTGCAATCAACGACATCAAGGACCAGGTTGACAAGATGAAGTCGCTTCTGGTTAGCGCTCAGGGCGCCAGCCAGGAAGACCAGAAGAAGGTCGCGACCGAACTGAAAGCAATCCAGTCGCAGATCAAGTCGTCTGCCAGCAACGCGAACTACGCTGGTTCGAACCTGCTCGTGAACGACGCCGCTGCAACTTCGGACCTTAAGGTTGTTGCATCGTACAACCGTACCGGCACCACCGTAACGATCGATACCGTTGACGTTGCTGCTGCTGACGTACAGGTTTTTGCTGACGCTGCAGGCACCGGCGGTATCGCTGGCGGTCTTGTTGCCGATACGTTCTTCGACCCATCCACAGCAAAGCTTGACGACGCTGCAATCAAGACTGCTCTGGAATCGGTTGAAACCGCTCTGGACAAGCTCACCACCGGTGCAGCCTCGCTCGGTGCTGCAAAGGCACGTATCGACACCCAGAAGAGCTTCATTTCCAAGCTCAGCGACTCGGTTGAAAAGGGCGTTGGTACGCTCGTTGACGCCGACATGAACAAGGAATCGGCTCGTTTGTCGGCTCTGCAGGTTCAGCAGCAGCTGGGCGTTCAGGCTCTCTCGATCGCTAACTCGTCGAGCCAGTCAATCCTGTCGCTGTTCCGCGGCTAATCATTTAGCTGATACAGTTGATACTTCGAGGGGCGTGGAATTTATTCCGCGCCCTTCTTCTTTTCTAAAAAGCTACTTCTTCAGTCATGTCGACACTTTCGCGCAAGCTTCGCGATCTATTTTGTTCGCATCAGGATGGCGGTGGTATCGATGCAGCAAAATTTCCAGCAATTACTCCAACAGCTTAAGGGAACGCTCGGCAAGCTTGGCGCGCGAAAACTTATTGCGCTCGGACTTGTCGGGGCTGCATTGATGGGCGCTATTCTTTATACGAGCGTCTATCTGAGTCGCCCCTCCTATGAGACACTTTATGTCGGCCTTTCGCGCGATGACGTGAATCGTATGGGTTTGGCGCTCGGTGAAGCGGGCATCGCTTTCGACGTAAAGTCTGACGGTTCATCGATCCTTGTTCCTGTCGGCAAGGCAGAACAGGCGCGTATGTATCTGGCTGAAAAAGGTCTGCCGACGTCAAATAACGCCGGTTACGAGCTTTTCGACAATATGGGCTCGCTTGGCTTGACGTCGTTTATGCAGGAAATCACACATGTTCGTGCGCTTGAAGGTGAGATCGCCCGCACCATTCAGGCCATTCGAGGCGTCAAAGCTGCACGTGTCCACATCGTCATGGCCGAAAAAGGCTCGTTCCGTCGCGGTGACCAGAAGCCGTCTGCCTCGGTTGTGATCCGTGCTGAAGGCGGGTTTGCCGCTGAATCCGCACAGTCGATCCGCCAACTGGTTGCAGCCGCCGTACCATCGCTTGATGCTTCGTCCATTACGGTTCTCGATACCAATGGTCGTCTGCTCGCTTCGGCCGGGGAAGCTGCGAATGGTGCTGCTCTTCTGACTGCGTCGCTTGAACAGCAAGTGGCTGGCAATGTGGATGAGAGCATCCGCAAGGCGCTTGCTCCATATCTCGGTGTTGGTCACTTTCAGAGCAGTGTTCAGGCAACGCTTGATACCGACCGCCGTCAGACCAACGAAACTCAGTTCGATCCTGAATCGCGTGTTGAACGTTCTGTTCGTGTTGTTCGCGAAAGCGGGGACTCCCGCAACGCACGCAATGACAATGCCACCGGCGTTGAGCAGAATATTCCGCAAGAAGAAATTCAGAACCGCAACGGCGAAAGCTCGTCTGAAAAGACCGATCGCCGCGAAGAACTCACTAATTACGAAATGAACACCAAGACGGTGTCCACAGTCAGCGATGGCTACACCATCAAACGTCTGTCGATTGCCGTCGTTATCGATCAGGCGCGTCTGCTTGAAACGGCGGGCACCACGCCGCCTCCTGCAGATTTCGTCGATCAGCAGATCTTGAGAATCCGCGACCTCGTTGCAACGGCCGCCGGTCTCAATGCCGACCGTGGGGATGTGATCAACGTAACGGCTGTCAACTTTCTCAGCCCTGCTGGCGCGGATATGGAGCCGGTTTCCACGCCATGGTCCGAGCAGCTGATGCGTCAGAGTGGTTCTTACGTCAATGCGTTGGCAATTCTTGCTGCCGTTGCGTTCCTGATCTGGTTTGGTGTTCGTCCTTTGCTCCGCGATCAGAACGCAAAGCCATCCGGAACAGAAGTTGCGCTGCGTCAACCGGCTGATGTCGCTGTGCCAAACTTTGTTGGTGATGCACAGCAGGCCATCGCCGGTGAGGGCGCTAAGGCAGTGATCGGTGGACCAGAAGCCTATGCTGATCAGATGAAGACGAGCCTTAGCGACCTGCGTCAGCGTATGCGTATGCCTGCTAAGCTACGTCTCGAACAGATGATTGAGATGGATGAAGAGCGCGTCGCTGCAGTTCTCAAGCAATGGATCCACGAAACCGCTATCAAGCAGGATGCAGCATCAAACCAGCGATCTGTAATGCCGGAGCTCGAGGCTGCCTGATTATGAGCACGCTCGCACTCAGCCGCTACCTTCCTGATTTCTCGACGCATCGTATCGCCGACGAAGCGGTCGAAATCATTGCGGCCCCCGCACAGCCGCAACCTTTGTCGGAGCGCTTGCAGCACACCGATCTGCAAATAGAAGCTTCAGAGAAGCCTCTATTTGCAGAGCAGGAGGAAGTCGCATGCATTATCGCGATTGAAGAGGAAAAGCGGGCTGCATTTGAGGCCGGTCGCGAAGACGGTCACAAGGAGGCAGAAGCGCTTTACGAAGCCGAGAAGACCAGATTGCTGCGTGAGCATGAAGCGGACGTTGAAGCATTGCGTGCGAGTTTCTCTCGTGAGCAGGCCAATCTCCTGGCGGGTGCTTTGACGGAAGCTGTGAGCGAGCTTGAACAATCCATATCGGCGCAGATTGCCGAGGCTCTGGCACCGTTGCTGGTAGCCAGAATCGAACAGGACGCAATTGCCGGTTTCGCGCAGCGGATCAGCAAGCTGGCTCTGGAAGGAGAAGCGCCTGAAATCTTCGGTCCAGCGCATCTGCTTGAGCCGCTCAAGGATCATGCCGACCTTCTGCCACCTGGATGTCGTTATACTGAGAACGCATCCAGCGAACTCTCATTTTCCTTTGGCGATCGTGTGCTTGAAACACGCGTCGCGCCAGTTCTGGAAGAACTAAGGGAAGCTACCAGATGAGCATTGATCCGGAGACCAAGCGCGAAATCATAATTGTCCGCCGTGGCAAGAACGATGATCATGATGGTCATCATGGCGGCGTTTGGAAGATCGCTTACGCCGACTTCATGACGGCGATGATGGCGTTCTTCCTGGTCATGTGGCTCATCAATGCCGCCAACGAAGAAAGCAAAGCGGCTGTCGCCAGTTACTTCAATCCCGTTAAGCTGATGGACCGTCATTCAAGTCCCAAGGGCGTGCAGGACATTGACGAACAGAACGGCAAAGTTCGCTTCGAGAGCGACACGCAGATCGAAAACGGCACCAAGGTTATCAACGATAACGCTGCTTCTCCGCCCATTGAGCAGGAAGAAAGCCGCATGTTCCGCGAGCCATACGCTGTGTTGTCGGAACTTGCGCATGAAACTGGCGTTTTACAGAACCAGTCCGCAAAAGGCGATGGCGGCAGCGCACAGGCTGGCACCCAGACAGGCAGTGACGGCGGCGATGCCTATCGAGATCCTTTCAGTCCCGATTACTGGTCGAACAGGGCTGCGGAAGAACTGACGCCGCCGGAAGCTGCTCCGGCTACGCCGCCACAACAGACAGCGGAAGCCAAAGCCAAGTCAAAAGCCGAAGGGGCTGAAAAGCCAGTAGGAGCCCAGGAAAAACTGATTTCTGATTTGAAGAAGGCAGCGGAGGGAAATACGACGACGGATGACGGCAAAGCGGCACAGGCTGAACCTATGCCGGACGTTACAGTCGTCCCGGTCGATGGCGGTGTCATGATTCAGCTGACCGACAAAGTCGACTTCGGCATGTTCACGATTGGCTCCGCCAAGCCGGATGCGCGCGTTGTGCAAATGCTTGAACGCATTGCACAGGTTATCGCGCGGCAGTCGGGTGACGTTATCATCAGCGGCCACACTGACGCGCGACCCTTCAAGAGTGCAAACTACGACAATTGGCGTTTGTCTTCGGCGCGTGCGCAGATGGCCTATTATATGCTGGTGCGTGGCGGGCTTGATGAAAAGCGTGTTCTGAGAGTTGAAGGCTATGCCGACCGCCAACCGAAGAATGCTTCCGATCCAAATGCCGCCGAGAATCGCCGCATCGACATCTTCCTCAAGTCCAATCCATGAAGAAATTGGTAATGCGCGCACTGCTCGTACTTGTTGCAAGCCTTCCGCTGGCAAGCGGAGGTGTGGTGTCGTATGCGCAGACGCAAGCAGCAGACGAGCCACGCAGCCTGCCGGTGCTTGAACCCTATAAGCTTGTCCGCTCGCTGCGTATGTTGCAGGATCAGCTGGTTTCCGGAAAGCCAGAAGCTGTTGTTATGCTCAACAGGCTGTTGATTTTTGTGAGTGCTGATATGGAACGCGCTCCAAAAGAGTTTTGGGACAAGCCTGAGAATATTTATGCGGCCATCATCTATCTGTTTAACGGTGGTAACCCTGATGCTGTGAGAAAAGTGCTTGCTGGTTTTGATGGCAAGACTGTTCCGCCAGAGCTCGTCAAAGGTGCGCTTGCCTACGCATCGGGTCAGAATATTGAGGTGGTGAAGCTGTTCTCAATGCCGCTGTCACCACAGCTGCCAGCCGAGCTACGCTCTTCCATCGTGTTAGTAACAGCTAGCCAGATGACGGCTTTTGATCCGGCAACAGCACTTCTGCGTCTTGATCAGGTGCGGCTCGATAGTCCGGGTACGCTTTTTGAAGAAGCGGCTATTCGTCGTTCGATGCCGATTGCCGCCAAGCTCGGTGATGCAGACAAGATTAGAATGTTGTCACGCAATTACCTTCAACGCTTCCCGCGCTCTCCCTATATGAGGGATTTTATGAAGCAATTTGTGGACGCGGCGTTGAAACTCAATGACCGCATCGGCAATGCCGAACTGGTCAAGCTGATCGGTACAGCTGATACGGTCATGCAATATTCACTTTATCTGCAAATTGCTCGCGGCGCTCTGGTGGATGGGCAGACAGATCGCGCTCGCTTCATGTCGGCTGAGGCAAGAAAGCTAGCCGACCATCTGAAAGCTGATCCGAGCAGAGCCAATCTTTATGCAGCGGCAAGTGATGTTGCTTCGGATTCCGCCAAAGATGCATTGCGTGAATTGTCTCAGATTTCGCCTGATCGTCTGCAGGAACGTGACAGGCAGCTTCTACAGGCGGCCGAAGCTGTAGGATCGTTGGTGACGCGCAAGCCTCCCGTTGAGAGCATTGCAAAGCCAGCCAGAAGCGAAACTGACATTCCGGCAATGCCGATTGCTGACGGTGATGAGGCGCCCGCCGTGGCCAAGGCGCCAGAGACCGCTTCTCCTGCTGCCCGATGGAAGCCATCCCAGGCTGCAAAACCGGAAGATGATGTGCAGAAGACCATGGATGATGCGCGGCGCAAGCTTGCGGAAATTGATGCCTTGCTAGGAAAGACTATTCAATGAGCGTAGATCTTTTGCTCACTACGGCTGGAAGACTGGCTTCACTTGCCAGGAGTACAGGCGCCCAACAGGGCGCTGTGGCAAAAGCCAACCGCGAAAATCAGGAACAGTCTGAATCGGACAAACTGTTTGGCGCATTGCTGGAAAAGTCTCAAAACAAGCTATCGCTTGAAGGCGAACAGAAGGATGAGACGCAGTCGGAAGATAGCGACAGAGCTGATCAGGATACGCCCGTTCAATCTTCGGCCTATGGTGTGTCGCAGAACCTGCTTGCACTTGCTGTAGGGTTCAGCAATCCGAAAGAAGACGACCAGCCAGCTGCACCTAATACTGCTACCCAGCCGTCGATAGATGTATCGGCGCTGGCAGATACCAAAGAGGCTGCAGACCTTGCACTGACGGCTGCAGTTGCCGATGGCCTGCCTATGCCTGATGCAGAGCCAAAGAAGGATCAGAAGGAAAACGTTCAGGCAAATAAGCAGACGCAAGCAACAGCCGATCCCAGGGGGGCGGCAAAGCCTGAAAATTTGTTCACTCACACTCGACCTGCTGCAACTCAAGATCAGCAGACTGACAGCGCCACAGACGGCTCTTCTGCACTGCCCAAGCCTGAGCTTTCACTTCAGTCCAGCAATGCTGCAGAAGCTGATCGTCCAAATGTTCAGCCGCAGCAGCAAACCGGGAAGTCTGCACCTGCAGACTATGTAAAGGCCCCTGCATCAACTACGCCAACGGCTGCAGCACGCATCGCGGATATCCAAGTCCTCTCTGAACGCAGCTTTGGTGCTGTGAAGACTTTGCAGATCAGGCTCGACCCGATTGAGCTTGGCAGGGTGACCGCTCGTATTCGTCTGGTTGCTGACAGTGTGGAAGTGCATCTGGTTGCTGACAAAGCAAATGCTGCCGACGCGCTGGCTGCCGATCGTTCAATGATCGAAAAAGCTTTGAAAGTCGCAGGCATTACCGACGACACGAAAATTTCTGTCACAGTGACTGAACGTGGAGCAGCCAGTGCAGTTCAGCACAGCTCCGCAAGCCAAAGTGCGGGGCACCAACAGGCCAGCTCTCAACAGCAAGGCCAGCAGACCGCTGACATGCAAAATGGCTCGGATGGCCGGGGAAATTCGCAGGCACAATTTATGGGTGGTGAGGGCAGGCAGAATGGTGAATCTGGACAGGCAGACAGCAATAATGCACGCACTCGTAGACCGACTGAAGACAATGAACGCGAAATTTCTGGTTTTTCTGGCGGCTGGAATCGCGGCATCGTCGTTTAGTTTAACAGACGCTAAAGCAGAGAACATTTGCGAACGGGAAATGCATCGAGCTTCCGCCCGCTATGATGTGCCACTCGGTATTCTATATTCTGTTGGTCTGACAGAAACCGGGCGCAAAAACTCGCTTCAGCCCTATGCGATGAACATTGAAGGAAAGGCTGAGTTTTTCCCATCTCAAGCTGCTGCTTTAAGGCGTTTCACCCAGGCACACGCGGAAGGTGTAAAACTTATTGATCTGGGCTGTATGCAGATCAACCACTATTATCATTCCAGCGAATTTCCGTCTGTCGGCGCGATGCTGCAACCAAGCCTTAATGTTGATTATGCAGCGCGCTTCCTAAAGCGTCTGCGTGAGCGCGAAGGCAATTGGACGATGGCAGTAGCGCGTTATCATGCAGGTCCGAATAACGATCCTGCACAGAAGCGATATGTGTGTCGTGTGATGGCAAATATGATCGCAACAGGCTTCGGAAATTGGACGCCTCAGGCGAAAAACTTCTGCGCAGGTTGACCAAGAATCCCACAAAATTCCGGGTTGTAGAGCGGCGCCGTATACACGCTACTTTCATGGGGCTCAACCTCTGATTGCGCGTGACTAGATAATGTGTTTTAGAGGGTAGTTTTTTAAGTCCTTGTAAAGAATCGTTAAACTTCGTGAGCTCGTTAACGACTTGTTAAGCTTTCCAGACCAAAAGTGTCTGGCCTATGCAATCATGGCGATTCATATTAAATTAGATATTACTAAAAAGCCTCCCAATTTATTGCGGGCAATTTTGTGTAATTGCCGCTGACTCCTCATGCCAGCTACTGCTGTCTTGCGTGGGTTAACATATTGATTCGGAAGGCGGGCCGATGATCGTAGTCGTAGATGAGCGGAATATTGTGACTGAGGGGTACTCCTCTTGGTTCAGCCGAGAAGGCATCACGACAACCGGGTTCACACCATCCGATTTCAATGAATGGGTCGAAAGCGTCCCCCATCAGGATATTATGGCTGTAGAAGCCTTTCTAATTGGCGAGTGTGAGGCTCAGAACGGTCTGCCAGCGCGTATTCGTGAACGCTGCAAGGCGCCTGTTATTGCCGTAAACGACCGCCCGTCACTGGAGCACACTCTGGAGCTTTTTCAATCCGGGGTTGATGATGTCGTCCGCAAGCCAGTTCACGTCCGCGAAATCCTCGCCCGCATCAACGCCATTCGCCGCCGAACAGGTGCTTCGGCTGCATCAGGTAATGATGGAACCGAGGTTGGACCGATCCGCGTTTTCTCCGATGGTCGTGATCCACAGATAAATGGTGTGGATTTTCCGTTGCCACGTCGTGAGCGCCGGATCCTTGAATATCTAATTGCAAACCGTGGTCGCCGCTTGAACAAGGCGCAGATTTTCAGCGCGATCTACGGCATTTTCGATAGCGAAGTCGAAGAGAATGTGGTCGAAAGCCATATTAGTAAGCTTCGCAAAAAATTGCGTGAAAAGCTTGGTTTTGATCCTGTTGATTCAAAGCGTTTTCTTGGATACTCAATTAATATCGATTGAGATTCGTGTCTTTTCTATCGAGCTTTTACAAAGCTCAAATCCAACAATTCGCGGTTTTTGAAGGTAGTCTTGTCCGGGCAAGCCTGAAACTGATTGTGTCCTCAGTAAAAGCGTAAAAAAATTCTAAGGCTACAGTTTCACGCAAGCGTGGCCCGATAGCTTATCTGCGGATTCTCAAATTCTCAGGAGTTGCCAATGAGCCTCTACGGTATGATGCGGACCGGCGTTTCAGGCATGAACGCGCAGGCTAACCGCTTGTCGGCAGTCGCAGATAATATCGCGAATGCAAGCACGGTCGGCTACAAGCGCGCCGATGCGCAGTTCTCATCGCTCGTTCTGCCAAGCACCGCAGGCCAGTATAACTCCGGTAGCGTCGCGACCAATATCCGCTATGGTATTTCAGATCAGGGCGGCATTCGTTCGACAGCCTCCGCGACCGACCTTGCAATCGACGGCAATGGCTATTTCGTCGTCAGCAACGCTGATGGCACACCTTACCTCACGCGTGCAGGTTCGTTTGTGCCGGATCAGTTCGGCAATCTCGTCAATACGGCTGGTTATTACCTGATGGGTTATCCTGCGGATGCTAACGGCAATGTTAATACGGTCGCCAACAGCTTTGACGGTCTGGAACGTGTAAACGTGAAGCCGTCGGATCTTATTGCGACGCCTAGCACGTCCGGCAACTTTACCGTCAACCTGCCTTCTACTGATTCGGTCCCTGCTGCTGGCGAATTCAATCACAAGACATCGCTGATCGCTTACGACAATCTCGGCGGCAAGATCACGCTGGATGTCTATTTTACCAAGACCGCCGATAATACCTGGGATGTTTCGATTAAGAACGCCGCAGATGGTGTTGAAGTCGGCACGACAACGCTGAACTTCGATGGCACAAATGGTAAGCTGCTTTCTGGCGGTGACGTTGCTGTCGATCTGACAGCTTATAACGGTCAGGCGTTGAACCTTAATCTTGGTTCGTCCAAGCAACTCGCAAAAGACTATACGATCACTGAAGCTGTTATCAACGGTCAGGCCCCTTCGTCTATCAAGGGGGTTGATATCGGTAAAGACGGTTCGGTTGTTGCTCTTTATGAAAACGGTTCGCAGAAGCTGCTTTACCGTATTCCACTGGGAACTGTGGCAAGCCCGGATCGCATGTCGGTGATAAGCGGCAACGTTTTCTCGCCAAGTGCAGAATCCGGCAATATTCAGCTAGGTTTCCCTGAAAACGGGGGCATGGGCAAGGTTTCTGCAGGTGCGCTTGAAGAATCCAATGCGGATATCGCGCAAGAGCTGACTGATATGATCGAAGCTCAGCGCAGCTACACCGCTAATTCGAAGGTCTTCCAGACCGGCTCCGAATTGATGGACGTGTTGGTTAACCTGAAAAGATAAATTGATGCAATTCCGGGGAGGTGGTCAGCCTCTCCGGAATTGCAGTTTTAAAACTGGACTGTTTTCGCAACAAAGACGGTTCGATGTAGGATGGGGATAAGATGTCGCTTAGTTCTGCTCTTCTGACGGCCAAAAGCTCGCTTGCGGCAACGTCCAAGCAGACGTCAGTCGTCTCTCGCAATATTGCGGGAGTCAATGATCCTGATTACTCGCGCCGCACTGCGTCGCTGGCTTCGGGGCCGTATGGTTCGCTTTATGTCAATATAAGCCGATCCGCTGACGAAGCGTTGTTCAACCGCTTTATTCAGTCAAACAGTGCTGCATCGTCATCATCCATTCTTGCAGGCGGACTTGACCGCCTTTCGTCGCTTTATTCTGCAGATAATTTCTCGGGTTCGCCTTCGGCGTTGATCGGCGATCTTCGCGATGCGCTCCAGACTTTTGCTGCCTCGCCATCCAATTCGGCTCTTGGTGATAGCGTTGTTTCGACTGCCCAGTCACTAGCCAATGCACTGAATACAGGCACGAAACAGATCCAGTCTCTGCGCACAGATGCAGATAATGAAATCGCGGACTCCGTTGCCAATATCAACGATGTGTTGGCGAAGTTCGAGAAGATCAATCAGCAGATCGTTAGCGGCACACGTGCCGGCAATGATGTGTCCGATTTTCTTGATCAGCGCGATTCATTGCTGAAGCAGCTTTCCGGCGAACTGGGCATCACAACAATGGTCCGCGGCGATAATGACATGGTCATCTTTGCGGAAAATGGCGTGACGCTGTTTGAAACCACGGCGCGCAACATCAGCTTCGAACCCTCTGGCGGTCTGGCGGCTGGTGTTGCTGGCAATCCAGTTCTCGTCGATGGTGTGCCACTTACACATGAAACATTCGATCAGCCTTATGGCACCGGCCGTCTGAGTGGGCTTCTGCAGCTGCGTGATCAGATTGCGCCGCAATATCAGATGCAGCTCGATGAGATCGCTCGCGGTCTGGTGTCGATGTTTGCAGAAACCGAACAGGCTGATGCAGGTCCAAAACTAACAGGCCTTTTCGGCTGGTCAAATTCGCCTGCCATTCCGGGCGCGGGTGTTACAGCTGGTCTCGCAGGCACGATCAATGTGTCATCGGCGTTTGTTGCAGCCGAAGGCGGCAGCTCGCTGCTGCTGCGCGATGGCGGTGCAAATGGCGCGAATTACAAGTATAACTCAGCCGGTGCGAGCGGCTTTAGCGATCGTCTGCGTGCTTTAAATGAGGCGTTCTCCGAGCCACTGACGTTCGCTTCGTCGGCTGGGCTCAGTTCAAATGCGAGCCTGATCGATTACAGCGCGTCGTCCATCAGTTGGCTGGAAGGCAAGCGCAAGACTGCGAATGCCAATTTCTCTTATAACCAGACTGTAGCAGTTCAGGCCGATCAGGCTCTGTCCAATGCCAACGGTGTCGATATAAACACCGAAATGGCGCTGCTTCTCGATCTGGAACATTCCTATCAGGCATCAAGCCGCGTGTTGACGACGGTCAACGCCATGCTTGACGAACTCCTCAGAGCGGTGTGAGGCTTATGAAAGCGCAATCTATTTCTACCTATGGTGCAGCTTCAGCCCTCAAGGTTCTCGTAGCAAAGACGAAGGCTGAGCTTGCAAAGGCGCAGCAGGAAGCCACCACTGGTACGGTTTTCGATGTTGGTTTGTCGCTTGGTTCCAAGGCTGGACAGACTATATCGCTGCGCAAAGAATATGATCGCCTTACCGTTCTCACCGACATGAACAAGCTACTGCAGCAGCGCATGACGACGACACAGACTGCGACCACGACCATTATTGAGAACACGCAAGATTTTCTTGGTGATCTAACAGGTGCCAACAGCACCGTTGAAAGTGCCCAGACTGCGGCGAAAGTGGCAAAGTCTTTGCTGGATTCAGTCACAGGCCTGCTAAACACCAGCTATAACGGCGAATATCTCTTCTCAGGTGTCAACACGGATGTGAAGCCGATTGCTGACTACACGGAAGGCAGCCGGGCGCAGAATGCAGTTCGCCAGGCATTTGAAGTTCATTTCGGCTTTGCTATGGATGATCCGCAGGTCGCCAATATCACTGGCGACCAAATGAAGACCTTCCTTGAAGGTGATTTTGCCGAGCAATTCAATGATGCCAACTGGGATGCCAATTGGTCGAATGCCTCTGATACGGTGATCAAGAGCCGCATTTCACCGACCGAAACAGCTTCGACCTCCATTTCGGCGAATGCTGATGGTTTCCGCAAGACCATAATGTCTGCTGTCATGGTTTCCGAGTTCGCAACGATTAGCTTGAGTAATTCGGCGTTTCAGGCTCTGACAAATCAGGCAATGCAGACCACAACGCAGGCAATTACGGAGACGACTTCTGAGCAGACGACGCTGGGTCTCGCTCAGCAGCGCACTAATGCCGCTACAACACGGATCGGGGCGCAGCAGAAAATCCTCAATGAATCGGTTCTGGACCTTGAATCGGTCGATCCTTATGAGGCTGCCACGCGCGTCAATGCGCTGATGTCGCAGATCGAGACTTCTTATGCGCTAACTGTTCAGCTGCAGAATATGAGTTTGCTCAACTATCTGAAATAAAACCATTTGAGCGCTATACGCTCTCTCGATGCATAAAGGTCGGTGTCAATTATGAGGTCGACGAATCGTGCTTTTAATACGGTGGGGCGCTCACCCGACCTGAAGAAGAACATCACAAATCGGGCAGCGTGATGCGGTTCGTACGAGTGATGCCGGAAAACGGAGACTAAATGTATCAGCTGCGCTACGAAGACGTCATGAATGATGATATGGCGAGCGCCAAGGAACGCGAGCGGATGCTTTTTGATCGCTCGATTGAAATGCTCGCCGCTGCGAAAGCCCATGGTGCGGGATCGCGCGAGGGCATCGATGCTTCCTACTTCACAACCAAGCTGTGGACCACAATCATTGAAGATCTTGGTTCAGAAGAGAATGTGCTTCCAAAAGAACTGAAAGCCGCAATCATTTCGGTTGGAATCTTCATTCTCAAAGAAATCGAGCAAATTCGACAGGGTGAAAGCACCGATTACGACACTCTGATCGAGGTTACTCAATCTATACGTGACGGACTTTGACATGACGACGAGCGGCAAATCAGCGATCCGTCTTTCGCTACGTGCAGGCGAAAAGATTTATATCAACGGTGCGGTTTTGAAAGCTGACCGTAAGGTTTCGCTGGAGCTTTTGAACGACGCGACATTTCTTCTGGAAAACCACGTTTTGCAGCCGGAAGAGACGACATCCCCGCTGCGTCAGCTCTATTTTGCGGCACAGACGATCCTGATTGAGCCGGCTCTGAGGGAACAGGCGCGCAACACATTTGCACAGATGTTGAAGGGCATGTTTGCGACGTTCAAGGATGCGGAAATCCTCAATGCGCTCAAGCTCGTTGATGAGCTGGTGCATAACGGGCGCGTCTTCGAGGCACTGAAAACAATTCGCACGCAATATAAGCGTGAGGCAGAGCTGATGGGTGAAAAAGGCCTGTCGGTGCCTGCCATACAAACAGAAAAGCCTATGGCATCGGCCCAAGAATCTAAGTCAGTTTTTGGAACCAGAGCCGTGTAAAAACAAACAGATAGAGCATTTCCAGTAATTCAGCTTTAACAGGAAATGCTCTAGAGCGTCCTTTGGGACAAACAGCGCTCTAAGGGGCAAGTCTATGACGACAACATCGACAGTCGGCGCCAACAATACGGCAAACTCGTCATCAAGCAGCAGTTCCGCCGCCGCCAAGGCGAGTGTGGATTATGATTCCTTTCTGAAGCTTCTCGTTACCCAGATGCAGAACCAGGACCCCACACAGCCGATGGATGCGACGCAATATGTCTCGCAGCTTGCGACATTCTCCAATGTCGAACAGGCAGTGCAGATGAACAGCAAGCTCGAAACGCTGATCGCCAATTCGTCGCTTTCGCAGGCTGAAGGCTGGATTGGTCGCACGCTGACGAGTGCTGACGGCGCGGTTACGGGTGTGGTCAAGTCTGTCACGATTCAGTCTTCGGGGATGCTTGCTGAACTCGAAGACGGCAAGACGATGCTGATCGGCCAGGGCGTCAAGATCAGTTAAACGATGTCTCCAAAACCGACTGCGGGTTTAGAGACAATCGCATGCGCTAAAAATCTAGATTGAGACGAAGTTTCGATAGTTCATTTGAACCGAAACTGGGCAAAAGCGCTGTGCGCTGAGGACCTTACCTGTGAACGAAGCTGATGCGCTCGATATCGTAAATTCGGCGATCTGGACCGTGCTTATGGCGAGCGGTCCAGCCGTACTTGCGGCAATGCTTGCAGGTATCGGCATCGCGCTTTTTCAGGCTTTGACCCAGATTCAGGAAATGACGCTGACTTTCGTGCCGAAGATCATCGTTATTTTTGTGGTGCTTGCCTTTACCGCGCCATTTGTTGGCGCGCAGATCAACTCTTTCACGCTGCTGGCCTATTCGCGCATCGAAAAGGGTTTCTAGAGCGCGTTCCGATCTGATTTTATCAGATCGACGCCCTAAGCCGTCTTATTGGAAACATAATCTTATCGATCTTCGTTTCACTCCGACAGGATTTTTGCTCTAACGCAGCCCTCGCGCAAGCTTCGTCGTTTATGTTCCGTCTGATAACAGGAGACGGACGTGCAGCAGGCAGTAGCTAAGCCATTGACAAAACGTGGAATTCTGACCGGTGGCGACATGGGCCTTGCTGCCGGTATCGTCATTATTTTGACAGTGCTTTTCCTGCCGGTTCCAGCGGTTGTTCTGGATATCGGCCTTGCTTTCTCGATTGCTTTCTCCGTTCTTATCCTTATGGTTTCGCTGTGGATTCAGCGCCCGCTTGATTTTTCGGCGTTCCCGACGGTGCTGCTTATTGCGACCATGATGCGTCTGTCGCTCAATATTGCGACGACACGCGTGATCCTGACCCATGGTAACGAGGGCTATCTGGCGGCAGGCCATGTTATTCATGGCTTTTCGCAGTTTGTGATGGGCGGTGATTTTGTCATCGGTCTTGTGGTTTTCACCATCCTCATCATCGTCAACTTCCTGGTTATCACCAAGGGCGCGACACGTATTGCGGAAGTAGGTGCCCGCTTCACGCTCGATGCTATTCCCGGTAAGCAGATGGCGATTGACGCCGATCTTTCGTCGGGTCTGATCGACGAAAAGCAGGCACAGCATCGCCGTCGTGAACTGGAAGAAGAAAGCTCGTTCTTCGGTTCGATGGACGGTGCGTCCAAGTTCGTCCGCGGTGATGCGATTGCCGGTTTGATCATCACCGCTGTCAATATTTTCGGCGGGATTATCATTGGCGTTACCCGCCATGGTATGGATATTTCGGAAGCTGCTGACGTCTTCACCAAGCTCTCGGTTGGTGACGGTCTGGTTACGCAGATCCCTGCGCTGATCGTTTCGCTCGCAGCAGGTCTTCTGGTGTCCAAAGGCGGGACCCGCGGTTCCGCAGATCAGGCGATCTTTGGCCAGCTCGGCGCTTACCCCAAGGCGCTTTTGATTGCTGCCTTCCTTCTCTTTGTTCTCGGCATCATGCCAGGCCTCCCGGCTTTCCCGTTCTTCCTGCTTGGTGGTGCGATGGCATTTGTCGGTATTGCCGTGCCACGCCGTCAGGCGCGTCAGCGCGAGGCAGAAGAGGCAGAAGCACAGTCGAAGCAGCGTGACGCAGAAGACCTGGAACGCAACTCGGTCAAGGCTTCGCTGGAAACCACACAGATTGAACTTTGCCTGGGCAAGCAGCTTTCCGCACGCCTTATTGCTTCGCAGCAGGAACTTGCGCACCGCGTTGCCAAGATGCGCAAGAAGTTTGCGCAGGAATATGGTTTCGTCATCCCAGAGATCAAAGTTACCGACGATATTTCGCTGCCGCCAAAGAGCTATCGCATCAAAATTCACGGTACCGCAGTTGCGAGCCATGAATTGCGGGTCGGTGAAATTCTCGTGGTGTTGGGCGAGCGTCCATTGCCATCCATTCCGGGTGAGGAAGTACGGGAACCAGCTTTCGGTATGCGTGCTTATTCCGTGCCCGAGACTTTTGCTTCAGATCTTCGCCGCGATGGCTATATGACTGTCGACAACTTGTCGGTTCTGCTTACCCATCTTAGCGAAATCGTGCGCAATAATCTGGCGCAGCTTCTCTCCTACAAGGATATGCGTATTCTGCTGGACCGCCTTGGTCCGGAATACCGCAAGCTTCTGGATGACATTTGCCCAGCCAATATTTCCTATTCTGGTTTGCAGGCAGTCTTGAAGCTGTTGCTTGCGGAGCGCGTCTCGATCCGCAATCTGCATCTTATTCTCGAATCCATCGCCGAAATTGCACCTCTGGTCCGTCGACCGGAGATGATCGTCGAGCATGTTCGGATGCGGATGGCGCAGCAGATATGCGGCGATCTTTCAGACAATGGTGTTCTGAACGTGCTTCGTCTTGGTAATCGTTGGGACCTCGTGTTCCACCAGAGCCTCAAGCGCGACAACAAGGGTGAAATCGTCGAATTTGACATCGACCCGCGCCAGCTTGAGCAGTTCGGCACAGAAGCAACCACAGCAATCCGCAAACATTTCGATAGTGGCGAGCGTTTCGTCCTCGTTTCTTCGCCGGAAGCGCGCCCTTACATCCGAATGATTATCGAGCGGCTGTTTGCAACGCTTCCCGTGCTTTCACATGTGGAGATTGCGCGTGGTGTCGAAGTGAAATCGCTCGGCGCGATTTCCTGACGGGGGAGTGAACCCGTTGCCCATCACGCAACTGCCGATCAATGAACTTGTCTTTGCGGCCATGCTTGCATTCTGCCGCGTTGGCGCGTGTCTGATGCTGATGCCCGGCATTTCAAGCGGACGCATTCCCTTGCAGGTACGATTGTTTATCGCGCTTGCCTGTTCATTTGCGGTCTTGCCTTTGGTGATCCAAAATATTGCTCCGAGCCTTGATGGCAGCCATCCGCTCGCGATGTTCCGCCTCATGCTCAGCGAAATGTTCATCGGAGGGGTGATCGGGATTCTGGCGCATATCTATTTTTGGGCATTGCAGTTTATGGCCAACATGATGGCAATGGCGGTTGGTTATTCGGGTACCCCAGCAGATGCGATTACGGAAGCAGAACCACAGGCAACGCTTGCGACCATTGTTACTTTCAGCGCGCTATTCCTATTTTTCGTCACGGATTTGCATCTTGAAATTCTGCGAGCACTGCTGAGCTCCTATACGGCTATCCCTGTTGACGGGCATTTCAGGCCTGATGCTGCGATGATCGACATCAGCGATGCGCTTTCTACAGCATTTCTGGCGACGTTACGCATCGCAGCACCCTTTATCGTGTTTGCGATTCTGGTCAATTTCGCCATCGGTCTTATCAATAAGCTGACGCCGACGATCCCGATCTACTTTGTGTCGATGCCCTTCGTGCTGGGCGGGGGGCTTCTGGTTGTCTACTTCATCCTGCCCGAATTGCTGCGTTTTTTCACCGGCGAAGCTGCAACGCAGCTGCGCGATCTGTTCTGAGGATTGCATGGCTCAAACCAATGCCCGTAATCTGAAAAAGCTTATCACCTTGCAGAAGCTCGGCGCTGCACGGCTGGAAGCCTCGCTGTCTGTAACCAGCAACCGCAAGACTGTTCTGGATGAAGAACGTGACGCGCTGATCGCCATGCAGGATCGCCGTTATGACGGCGATGCCTTTACGGTCGATCCATCTCTGCTCATCAAACGGCTGGGGGCGAATGCGCTCGCAACAGACCAAATTGAGCAGCAGCTCGAATCAGAACGTATATGCCTTTTGAAAGAACAACGTCGGGTAGAACTTTTGGAAGATCGGCTCGAAACTGTTCGCAATGGTGCCGAAAGACGAGAGCTTGCAAGCCTAATTGAAGAGTTTGTTAGCCGGAAAACCACCGCGCCGCAAGACTATAAGTCGCGATCTCGATAGAAAAAAAGTAATAAAATCAGTTGTTTGCAATAAATCTGGTGAGTTTGCGCTGGCCGCGTTGACCAAGGTTTTGTCATAAAATTGAAACTGATTCGTACCACAAGCTTCAGTCAAGTTTGACAGATTAATGTGCAATCAAGAGATGAAGAAGGACAAGTTGTATGGCGATTAATCCGCCGTCAGATCTGGTTATGGACGTGGCGCGTGCGGCTGACCCGCAGGCGTATCGCCTTGCGGCAGAGCGTCTGAAATCCATATCGGCAAGCACTGGTCCCGTGGGCGCTGATACGGATACGGGAAAAAACTTCGTCAGTTTTTCTGAAAGCCTGGCTTCAGGCGTTCGGTTCAATCCGCAAGGGGCGAACACAGTCAACCCGGCTTATCGGAAGTTTGAAGCTTTCATGCTGCAATCTTTCGTCCAGTCGATGTTTACCAGCGATACGACGGCCACCTTCGGCAAGGGCATCGCAGGCGAATACTGGAAATCAATGATGGCCGAAGCGATGGCGAACAAGATGGCCGATACCGGCGGCGTTGGTATCGCAAAAATGCTTGAAGCGCAGGCAGCGCAGAAGGTGCGCGCGGAAAACTCGTCAACCTTGGCCTTAGGAGGCGTGATCGACGATCTGGGACAGGGAATGAACACAGACGCAGTTTCAAAAGATATCGTTCACGGATTTGAACGGCAGCTCATTCAGAAACAACTGGGAAACAATGACAGTGGAGATCGCGCTCGTAGCTGATGCTGAACATCGAGCACAAAATCGAGCGGTCAGGACAGCAAACCCTTCCAAGACCTGACTGGCGAATAAAACCGCGACCCGCTGATACCTACAGCGGTTCCCGCTAAGAACGAAACTTTGGAACCGCTGTAACTGTTTGTTTTTACGCATTATCCGACGCAAAGCCACTTCGCACTTTTGCTGGAAATGCAATATAATTGAGGAACTCGAAAATGACTGACACAAGCTCCGAAATCAGCCTGCTGCCGCAAGTGGTGGAAGCAGCACTGGAGGCAAGCTCGGTTCAGGACCTGGAACAGCAGCCCGTACTCACGCCGGTCGTGCGTGCAATTCAGCGTCTTGAGGACGTCATTGATACTGAAACTCGTCTTCTGCTTGAAGGCGGTCATCCGGATCTCGCTGAGATTAATTCACGCAAGAGCCGTGGCCTGTATGACTTCAACAAAGCAATTAAAAAGGCTGCAAGCCTTGCTGAACCAGCGACGATGAAGGGATTGCAGCCATTGCTCGATAGCCTCAAGCAGAAACTTGAGAAGAATTGCGAAGCGCTGCAATTGCATCTGCGTGCTGTTGGCGAGCTGGCCGATCTTATTCGCGGTGCGCTTGAAACGCAGGATGCCGACGGCACTTACAGCATGCAGAGCGCAAGGCTCGGTCACGCAAGATGATCCGCACAATCGTAATCGGCCTCTGGATCTGTGCAGTTGCTTTGGGCTCCCTGTTTTTCGCCGTTCGCCAGAACGATGGATCATCTGGTGAGGTGAAAGCAGAGGCAGGAGGATTCGGTGGGCTCGATTACGTCAAAACGGATGTGATGAGCGTTCCTATTATCTCCAATGGTAGCGTTGCTGGCTATGTCGTAACGCAGTTGGTTTATACGATCGATTCTAATATCCGGAAAAAGATCACGGTTCCGCTCGAATATTTCATCAGTGACGAGATTTTCCGTAAATTCTACGGCAGCTATTCGGATACGAAAGAAGTCGAGAAAGTGAAGTTCGAGGATGTTCGCGCATCGGTGATCAGCGATTTGAATGCACGTTTTCCAGAGCCGGTCATCAAGGACCTGCTCGTCGAGCAGTTCAATTATATTTCCGCTGAAGAAATCCGCGCCATGAATATGCGTGGCGGAGCTGTATCACCCAATGCAGCGGGTAAGCAGGCGTCGACTGAACACTAAATTACAGCGTTCCGGCAAAAGTGAGAAGCAATTTTGTGCTGGATAATCCAATAAAAAATAAAGAGTTAGAGTGAATAGTATTTTCCTGCCAGCTGGCTCAGACGTTCGTCATCCAAAGGGGGCAGGGAAGGGTCTACGGTAAACTGAACGCCGACTTCACGTTTTTCACGCCAGACGATCTGCGCCAGAATTGCTCGCGCGTAATGATCGTCAAAAAGCCAGAACCGCTCTGGAAGATTCGGAACTTCGGTTATTCTCAATCGTGCGCCGTGTGGAGCAATGTCGCAGAATTGGCACTCGATAATGAACCGACCATCAAGATCGATAACTTTTCCTGACCGCAGCCGTGTACGCTGTCGTTCCTCCCTACGTCGTTCCTGAGACGGCTTGTTGCGTACCATGAATTTCTGCCTGCTGTTCCCCTTGAAGAGAAAATATAGCAGGCATCGCTTTAGTATGCGTTACCTAAGTTCAGTGCTCACCGCATTTTTCACATCGACCACGCAGTTCCAGCGTGGTTTTACGTGATTTGAACCCGCTTTGGAGGCTCCATGCACTGACAAGGTTTTCAATGGCCGGCTCGGAGAACTCCGTCACCTGACCGCATTGCTCGCAAATCGCGAAAGCAATCAGTCCGTGCTGGTGGCATTGCGGATGGGCACATGCAACAAAAGCATTGAGACTTTCAAGGCGATGTACCATCCCAAAATCAAGAAGCTTTTCAAGTGCGCGATAGACCTGCAGCGGCGCACGGAAACCGTCATCGCGAAGCTGATCGAGGATCGTATAGGCGCTGAGAGGTCCATCCGCCTTGGACAACACGTTGAAAACAAGTGTCTGATTGCGGGTCAAATCGTGCGATGCATGGTTATGGTGGTGATGATTGCTCATTGTCCAGCGGTCCGTTTCAGTGATGCCTCTCCTTTATGTAGGGGCAAGAGGCTGAAAATGAAAATAGCAAGGGTAGCAACGACGATCGATGGGCCAGATGGCGTGTCGAACTCGACAGAACCATATAGCCCGCCAATGACGCCGAGCGCACCAATCAGAGATGCTAGAATGGCCATTCTCTCTGGTGTGGAGGAAAAGCGCCGGGCAGTCGCTGCGGGAATGATCAGAAGCGATGTAATCAGCAAAATGCCGACGATCTTCATCGCAATTGCAATCACAATTGCCAGAAGCAGCATGAAGACGATCCGTGAGACGGCAGGGTTCATTCCTTCCGCACGCGCAATGTCCTCGCTGACGGTTGCGGCCAGCAATGGGCGCCAGAGCCAGGCAATGACACCCAGAACGAGAATGCCGCCGCCATAGATAAAGGCAATGTCGATCCGCGAAACTGCAAGCAGATCGCCGAAAAGGAATGAGAGGAGATCGATACGCACCCAGGTCATGAAGGCTACGATTACCAGACCAAGTGACAAGGTCGCATGGGACAGAATGCCGAGCAGGGAATCTGCCGACAAAGTATGGCGTCGCTGCAGAAGCAGAAGAATTGCCGAAATCATGACGGAAACGGCAAAAACCCCGATCATTAGGTTGATGTCGAAGATCAGCGCCAGCGCCACACCCAGCAGCGCTGAGTGGGCCATCGTGTCGCCAAAATAGGCCATGCGGCGCCACACAATGAAACAGCCAAGCGGACCCGTGGTCAGTGCAAGACCGACACCGGCAATAAGGGCGCGGGTGAAAAAGTCATCAAGCATGTGGCTTCTCCTCATGATGATGGTGGCCCTCGTGCCCGTTCCCACCGTGATTGTGCCCATCATGGTCGTTATGATGGCCGTCATCGGCATGGCAATGATCTGTTACAGAACCATCGGCATGGAGTACGCGGCCATCGGGCAGGTGGGTATGATCGTGGTGATGTTCATAGACAGCAAGAGGAGCGACCGCTCTGCTGCCGAAAAGTCGCGTATATTCGGGGCTTGAGGTCACATCGCGCGGTGTTCCACTGCAACAGACATGGCCGTTTAAGCAGATAACGCGATCTGTTGCTGCCATCACCAGATGCAGATCGTGTGAAATCAGCAGGACACCGCAACCGGAATCATCGCGCAATTTTGCAATCAGCTCGTAAAGAGCGGCTTCACCGGAAAAATCGACGCCCTGTACCGGCTCATCCAATACCATAATGTCGGGTTTGCGTGCTAAAGCGCGCGCCATGAGGGCGCGCTGAAACTCGCCACCGGAAAGATTGGCAATTTCGGCTTTCAGGAGATGGGAAATGCCGACCGCCTGAAGGGCATCCGCAATTTCACTTTTGCCGAGGGGGCCAGTCAGTGTCATCAGGCGCTCGACTGAGAGCGGCATGGTACGATCAATATTGATCTTCTGCGGCACATAGCCGATGCGAAGGCCGCTTTTATGGGCGATCGCGCCCTCATCGGGCTTCAAAACGCGCAGAGCCATTTTGGCAGTAGTGCTTTTCCCCGCGCCGTTCGGTCCAATCAGCGTAACGATCTCGCCGTGATGGACGCTAAGGTCGACATTGCGCACAAGCCATCGCCCGTCGCGATAAACGCCGGCGCCTTTCAGCTCTATCAATGGTTCCCGCTTTGAATTTGCGGGGAGGGAGGTCTTTTGGGCCATTCTAATTTGGGCTTTCGCTGCCTTTAACGATGCTTTTGGGAAAATGAATCGTGCGTTCTAAAATTCTTGTCTCAAGAATTAGGGAGAGTATGACGATTCGTGTCTGTTTGCGTTGGCCGTCTCTCGGCTGTGCACATTTCTCCAAAAAGAGGTTGTATCTCCTTATTGCAGACGTTATAGCATAACGCAAATGACGTAATAAAATAACATATCACTCATCTATGTTGTTCCCCTCGGCGAATTCTTCAAGAGAGACCCATGAAACATATCCGCTCCCTGCTTATGGCATCTGCATTTATGGCGGCTTTCGGTACAGTGGCGTCAGCCGCTGAGCGCGAAGGCGTCGTTGTTTCCATCAAGCCGCTGCATTCGCTTGTCGCAGCAGTTATGCAGGGCGTGGGTGAGCCGAAGCTCATTGTTCAGGGCGCGGGCTCTGAGCATTCCTATAGTCTGAAGCCATCGGATGCCGAAGCCATTGAACATGCCAAGGTGATTTTCTGGGCCGGGCCTTCGATGGAAACGTTTCTCGACAAACCGTTCGACACATTGGGCGAGGGTGCCAAGGTTGTTGCACTTGGCGAAGCCGACGGGCTGACGAAGCTAAAGTTCCGTGAAGGTGGCCCATTTGAGGCACACGATCATGGCGGCGAGGAAGGCGAGCACGCGCATAACAATGACCATGAGGGCCACAAGCACGAAACTCATGACCATGCGCGTGAAAAAAAGCATGACGACCATAATCACGCCGATGAAGCATCAGAAAAAGCCGATGATCACCACCATCATGGCGAGTTTGATCTTCACTTCTGGCTTGATCCGCAGAACGGCAAGGTTCTCGTCGGTGATATCGCCAAGGTTCTGAGCGAAAACGATCCTGAACATGCCGCGCAATATGAAAAGAATGCTGCCGACTATGCCGACAAGCTTGATGCGCTGACCAAAGATATCGACAGCGAACTCCAACCACTAAAAGATAAACCGTTCATTGTCTTCCATGACGCATATCAGTATTTCGAGAATCGCTTTGGCGTGAAGGCTGCAGGCTCGATCACAGTGAGCCCTGAAAAGGCGCCGGGTGCTGGACGCATCAAGGATATTCACGAAAAGATCAAATCACTGGGCGCTGTTTGCGTGTTCTCCGAGCCGCAGTTTGAGCCAAAGCTGGTCAATACGGTTATCGATGGAACGGATGCGAAAACCGGCACGCTTGATCCGCTTGGCGCGGAATTGAAGGACGGCCCGGATCTCTATCCGCAGCTCATACGCAATCTGGCCGATTCCCTCAAGAGTTGCTTGTCGAAGTAACATTGGTCGCACCCTCGTTCTGGGGCCCCACCCGGAAGCGACCTGTTGTGGTGCCGGGCTGCCTGTATGGGCGGCCCGGCATCTTCGATACGCGATGATTGATTTGAAAATCCCTCCATTCAAGTGCAGGTCGGGATTTTGCAGTGTACCAATGTTAAACCAGCTCCTGCTCACGCCGGATCATCCGTCGAGTATGTTCTAACTGGATCTCTCAAAAGGTGGCTTTGCCGCCTCCTTTTAGCCAATTGAATGTAATGATATAACATAAATCGCCAGCAACGCTGCAACCGCAGCGTACCTTACAACCGCCAGCAAAGGAGTTCCCATGAAAAGGCTTCCCGTCACTGTACTCTCCGGCTTTCTCGGTGCAGGCAAAACCACACTTCTCAATCACGTTCTCAACAATCGCGAGAATCGCCGTGTTGCGGTGATCGTCAATGATATGAGCGAAATCAATATCGATGCGGCCCTTGTGCGCGAGGGCGGGGCAGACCTCTCCCGGACCGAGGAACAGCTCGTTGAAATGACCAATGGCTGCATTTGCTGCACTTTGCGAGATGATCTTTTGAAAGAGGTAGCCCAGCTCGCCGCTCAGGATCGCTTCGATTATCTGCTGATCGAATCGACTGGCATATCGGAGCCTCTGCCGGTGGCAGCAACCTTTGAGTTTCGTGATGAAAAAGGCGAAAGCCTGTCCGATCTGGCGCGCCTCGATACGATGGTAACGGTGGTTGATGCAGCCAATCTGCTGAAAGATTATTCTTCAAATGATTTTCTGCGCGACCGCGGTGAATCGCTGGGCGATGAGGATGAGCGTACGCTGGTCGACCTGCTGGTCGAACAGATTGAGTTCGCAGATGTTGTGATACTCAACAAGATTTCGACTGCGAGCGCGGAGGAGCAAGACCTTGCGCGCAAGGTGATCCGGTCGCTCAATCCCGATGCCCAAATTGAAGAAGTGGACTTCGGTCAGGTCGGACTTGATGCGATCCTCAATACACGACGCTTCGATTTCAATCGCGCTCATGAACATCCCCTTTGGTACAAAGAGCTTCACGGCTTTAACGATCATGTGCCTGAAACAGAAGAATATGGCGTGCACTCATTCGTCTATCGTGCGCGTCGTCCCTTCGATCCGGCCCGCTTTCAGGCCTTTATTGATAAGAGCTGGCCGGGTGTTGTCCGCGCCAAGGGTTTTTTCTGGCTGGCAACAAGGCCCGACTATGTTGGAGAGCTCAGCCAGGCCGGTGCGCTGGTCCGTACCAACAAACGTGGTCGCTGGTGGTCGGCAGTTCCGCGCAGCTATTGGCCGGCAGAACCGGAATGGCATCGTGCAATGCAACCCTATCTCGATGCAGAATGGGGTGATCGTCGGCAGGAGATCGTCTTTATCGGCGTCGATCCAATGAACAGGGCCGCAATTACCGCCGAGCTTGATGGCTGCCTGGTGCCAGAAGAAGTGTTCAAGCCGGAAAGTTGGCTGCGCCTGAGTGATCCGTTCCCGAGCTGGTCGGTCGCGGCGTAAAAAACTACTCAGCCGACAGCGCGGCGATTTCGGAAGCCCTGCTGTCGGCAAGCGTGCGATGGTCGAGCACATTGGCGATTGCTTCACGCACGTCGAGCATCATGTGCCGCACTTCACATTCGGTCTCATCGCAGTCATCGCACGGCTGGTAGTCGGTCTTGCTGGCGCAGGCGATGGGTGCGAGCGCACCGTCCAATGCGCGGATAATATTGCCAATATGAATTTCACTAGCGGGACGTGCCAGACAAAAGCCGCCACCCTTGCCTTTGCGACTCAGCACAAAGCCCGCATTGCGTAGTTCGATGAAGATGTTATCGAGAAATTTGCGTGGGATGTGATGCCGCTCGGCAATCTCACTTGCGGAAATTAGCTGCCCATTAGACACACCGGCAAGATGAACCATGGCTTTCAGGCCGTATTTGCCTTTTTTGGTTAGCA